>JBAQHZ010000406.1:0-10899 GCA_049288585.1 Chania sp. | reverse complement strand
TACCTGGTCGAAGTCCACATCAATTAATGCGTCACCACATACCACGACAAAAGTGTCATCAAAAAAGCCCGAGAAATTCTGGATGTGCTTCATGCCACCGGCGGAGCCCAGCACGTTATCAACAAAGGTATTTCCCTCCATCACCCCTTCGTAGGAGTAGCCCATTTCCACTCCCCAGGCATGACCGTCGCGGAAATAATTCTCGATATCTGCGGAAAGGTAGCTGGTATTGACCATTAACTGATTAAATCCATACTCTCTTAAATGCTCAACGATCGACTCCATAATCGGCTTGCGGATTAATGGGATCATTGGCTTTGGCAATATGGTGGTCAGCGGTCTGGCTCTGGTTCCTTTACCTGCAGCAAGAATCATGGCTTTCATAATGAATATTCCTTGTTAATCAAGGTGCTAATTAGCACATTTGTTGTAATGCATTGCTTTGATCAGCGCCGATAGTAAATATTTTATCCATCCGGGTTAGCTTGAACATACTGTGGATATTGTTGTTTAGTGAGCAGACCGCGAGCTCACCTTTGCCATGTAAGGCCTTCAGAAGAGAAACCAGAGCGCCTAAAAAACTGCTGTCGATGAAATCAACCTGAGCGAAATCCAGCAAAATATTGTGGGTCCCCTGCGCAATCATGGCTTGTATATCTGCCTTAAACTGAGCGGAAACCGATGCATCCAACCGCCTGTCCAAAAGAGTGACAACCAATACATTGCCAATTGACTGAGTTTCAAAGTTCATTCTTTCTTCCTTACAATACCGTTGGGAGTGGGAAAACAGCTATTACGTTAGCTCACCAGTAAAGAAATATCGTTACTCAAGGCCACAGATCCATGCCGAGTATCACTTTTCTGTTCATCTGTTTGTGCTGGATACCAGTAACGCCATGGTCGTTGTATTTGCCGAAAACGTAACATAGGCAGAGGAGATAAACCGCCATACCGCCAGCAGTTTTACCGTCACCGGCAAGTCATTTTCAATTTGCTGATCGGTGCGTGAAGGCTTTTCGAGAGGTGTTTCTGGCATCAGGCGGTGTCCCTCCATGTCACATCGTCACGGTTGGCGGTCATTTGGCAACGCATCGGTCGCAGGGCATAAACATGGTGATATCCAATGTTCCTGAGCGTTCCCTAGACAGGTGTTTGACTATTAATAACGGTATTAAGCGTAGCACAGAGTTCTAGCCTTTCAATTCGTGGCCGGATGGGGCTTGATACAGGAAGGAAATGGTTGAATGCAGTGGAGATGGCTATGGGCTCGTCGTGATAGCAACAGGATGTTAACGGCAAATGGACGCCCGTAGACGTCCATTTATAAAGAGTGGAAGAATCATTGTCCTTACCTGTCCTCGGTTAAAGGATGCAGGCGTCAAACCGTTTTGGCCATTGAGGCGCATAGCCTGGGTGCATGCTCGGGCTGGTTGCGGGTCTTTGACCGTTGGTGTCTGGCTGAGGCCGGATACGAGTTGTTTATCTCCCGTACGATTAGCTGCGTCGGCGATAGATACCCGGTTTCTGCTGGTGTCTCTGGTTGCGGCGACAAAAGGTGCATTTCGGCCAGTGCCCGTTCGTTTAAATAGCGCCCTCCTCCCTGAAGGAGCCATTGATACAGTTCCTGATTACACTTGAAATTCAGTTTCCGCATGGCACTTTGCTTATGAGCATTAGCCGTTTTCACGTTGATATCTAAATGTGCGCCGGTATCACGCCCGTTCATCCCGCGGTAGATACAGCGTAAAACATCCATTTCCCGTGGCGTCAGCGGGGACATGCACTGGCAATCATGGTGAAACGGCCCTGACGGCAGAGGGAGGGAAGACAAAACGGAGTCCAACAGATCAAACAAGGAAAACAGAGTCTGGTGACGGTACAGTGTCCCCGCATGGCATTTCTCGCACTGTAGTCCACGTTTGAATAGGTTTTGGTTCCGCCCTTGAGGTTTGATAAAGAACATCATCGGATGGCAATTCCGTTGATGTAATCGGTAAAGCCACGGAGGGCTGTTGATGAGGTCACCCAAAAAAATGATGTCAATGTTGTCTTCAGTCTGTGTTTCTTCAAACAGATGAATGTCTTGGCCGCGAGACTGAAAAAAAACCTGCAACCCTAGGCGCAGGCCATAGGTAAAATAGCGGTCGGCATCGACTATCAGGATGGAGAGTGGCTGTGCCATGATATGGAGTCCTTTCTACCAGGGTGTCTGTTATACGGTGATATACTCGCCATACTTCAAGCTGCATGTGCGTTGGCTTTGTTACTCGGCCCGTCCGTGGGCCTCGCCCCAATGGGGCCGCTGCAAGCAGCGCTCAAACCTGCTCCCGGCAGATTTTTCGCTTACCCTTGTCACAGCGTTATCTATGCTCTAGGGTTCTTCGGCTTGCTGTCTTCCTGAAACTCGAATTATTGAGAGTATAAGAGAGAGACAGGTACTGTAATGGATAAATATCAGTGAAAAATATAGGTGAAACTGATATCTGAATGTTAGTCAATGTATTTGGTTTTCTGCCGTGGCGGACTGTGTCTCCCTTTTTTCATGCTGCTTAGGTAGTGGGGCTGATTCGGCGATGTACCAGCGTAAACTGTTATTGAGCGCACCTGAGGTAACATAAGCCTTTTTATCATCAACCAATCTCAGCAGATAGTAACGTGCAAGATAGATGGTGATTTCACAGTATTCCGCTATCTCCCGAGTTTTGGGCCAATTTACTTGTGGGGGGATGGTTGAGTGGTGAACATCGCGCTTGCATAGTGCCCGTAGGGCATTGAGTACATTATTAAGCTGCTGCTCTCTTTCTTTATTGTGATAAGACATGTTCCACTACCTCCTTTTAATGTGTCTTGATAGAGATTGATGAAGAGGATTAATCTAGCTCTGCTAATGTTTTCTCTCTGTGGTTACTAAGGAAAATCGTCTAAAGCTAAAGCATTGTTACCATTTGTATGAGGCATTAGTTCTCCACCCTAAGCTACCATAGGTTATTATTTTGTAAAAATGAAATTTACGATCAATGAAATCGTTGGTTTCCGTTTTTGCAGTGTTAAATTCTGATTAATTTGATTTTGCGACCGTTGTTGTCGCAATAAGAATATTCCTGATAAAAAATAAGACTTTTATGGCGAAATTGCGTTATTCAGAAAAAATACTTTCAAAATTCAGGGGCGTTTGCAATAATTTTTCCGCAGACAGATATGGGATATGTCTTATGAAATAGCTTGTGGAGTTTCCCGCTCTCAATGTGTTGGTATTCGCTAGATAAAATGGGTGCTGACTTTCTATAGTGCTAAATTCGATATTTTAAAACTGTTATGTAGATCATTATTTTACCTTTTTGCTTTGTTCATTGGATGAAGCACCGGAAAAGTGTTGTTTTTTTTCTGGTGTGCCGCCCCTTCGAAAATAAAGGGGAAGGAAAGGAAGCCTTCTTTTATATCAAATGAAAGGATGCTGCCAAGTATATCAGTCAACGTCAAAACTAAACTGTACCGAACTGTTTGGCATGGTTTTTATTGTGGCGAATAATATACCTGGATCTCTCGTTAATTAACGTTTTAAGGATAAAGAAAACATGAAACTGAATAACATTGCGCTGGCTACGATTTTGTCTCTGGGAATGGTATCTCTGGCAAATGCTGATGCCGGTTCAGGCAAAGTCAATTTCGTAGGCAAGATCATCGATGCCCCTTGCTCCATCGCGCCAGAAAGCCTTGATCAGACCAAGAGCTTTGGTCAGGTAGCTAACGTGGCCTTGGTGAACGGTGGTAAATCCAGCGTATTGAACTTTGATATCAAACTGCAAGGTTGCGATATCTCCAGCAAGAACAAGGTGCAGGTGACTTTCGGTGGTCCAAATGGTGGCGCTACGGGTAACACCAATACGCTGCTGGCCATCACAGGTGCCCAGGGTGCCAGTATTGCCATGTTCGACGGTTCTAACCAACCGATCAAACTGGGTACTGCAACTACCGTGCAAAACCTGCTGGCGGGTGCTAACACCCTGAGTTTCTCTGCTTATCTGCAGGGGCATGCCGGTACTACGTTGGCGGATATCGAGGAAGGTGACTTCACCTCGACCACCAACTTTACGTTGGCATACAACTAAGATTGGACGTGGCTGCATGCGGTTCCCGTATGCAGCCTTTGTTTCCTTTGTCCGTAACGGGAGTCAGGGATGTCAGGGAATACGTTTACTACTGCCACGTTGCTGTTACTGGTGGGCGCTGTCACCGTGCTGCCAGCCTGGGGGAATAGCCGCCTTAACATGAATGGGGCGATCGTTGCCACCGCCTGCGATATCGATACCAAGAGCCGTGACCAGACCATCGATATGGGTACGCTGCCCTTCGATCAGGTGGTCAATAACAGTCAGGCATTGGCTCGTCCATTCAGTATCGGCCTAGTGAACTGCGCGCTGAAACACGTCGGCGATAATATCCTCGGCGGGCAGCATTTCCGGGTCACGTTTGACGGCCGCAATGAGGATGGGCGCTTCGGGGTTGATGGCGAAGCCCGTGGCGTGGCGCTGGTATTGAGTGACGCGCGGGGCAATGAGGCCGTTCCCGGTATCGAACTACCCGAGCAGACGCCGGTATTACAGGCCAAGGAAATGCGCCTGAACTACACCGCCCGTATGGTAAGCAACAATCAACAGTTGCAGACCGGCACCTATACCGCTCTGGTGCGTTACCAACTCGAGTATTACTGAGTCGTACGCTGACGTGATGATGGAGAATCCGCGCGTCAAGACAGATTTACTTCCCCGGCAGGGTATTCCCTTCAATAACAACCATAACGTCCGGGAAAGTCATTAACGCATAAAGGTCAATGGATGATGAGCACCCCACTTGTAGGAGTACAGGTTCCGCGCCCCCGACTGCTGCCGCTGCTGATTGCGCTGGCACTGGTGAATGGCCAGGTGTCTGCCGCAAAACCCATCGAATTCAATACCGACGTGCTGGATGTGCAGGAGCGCGGCAATATCGATCTGAAGCGTTTTGCTCGCGCTGGCTATGTGATGCCGGGTGAGTACAGTCTGGTGGTCAACGTTAATCAACAGGAACTGTCGGAACAATCGATTCAGTTTTATCCGGCGGAAAAAGATCCGGCTAACAGTGATGCCTGCCTCCCGGCCAAGCTGGTAGAACAGATAGGGCTCAAAGAGGAGTTTGCTCGCAAACTGACCTGGTGGCATAACGGCCAGTGTTTGGCGTTCGGCAGCCTTGAAGGGATGACGGTGCGCCCAGATTTGGGCAGCAACACCCTGTATCTCAGTATTCCACAGGCCTACCTTGAATACAGTGCCGCCGACTGGGATCCGCCAGCACGCTGGGATAATGGGATCCCCGGGCTGCTGCTGGACTACAACCTCAACGCTCAGAATCAGCGTCAGACCCAGAATGACAATGTGCAGAAGGGCTATAACCTGAGCGGCAACGGGCTGGTGGGCGCCAACGCGGGAAGTTGGCGGCTGCGGGCCAGTTGGCAGACACAGATTGATCACCAGACCGGTTCAGGTGAACCCGTCCATCAGCAATTTGAGTGGACACAGTACACCGCTTACCGGGCGATCGCGCAGCTACGCGCCAAGCTGACGGTGGGTGAAGATTTTCTCAATTCCGACATTTTTGACAGCTTCCGCTATACCGGGGTGAGCCTGGTGAGTGATGACGCGATGCTGCCACCAAACCTGCGCGGCTATGCGCCAGAGGTGAGCGGGGTGGCACGTACCAACGCCCGGGTGGTGGTCAGCCAGCAGGGACGAGTGCTGTATGAAACGCTGGTGCCGGCCGGGCCGTTCCGTATTCAGGATCTGAGCAACGCAGTATCTGGGCTGATGGATGTCCGCGTCGAAGAACAGGACGGTAGCGTGCAAGCGTTCAGCATCAGCACGGCGAGTATCCCTTACCTGACGCGGCCGGGCATGGTGCGCTACAAATTGGCGAGCGGGCGGCCGACCGACTGGCGGCACCGCACGCAGGGTCCGCTGTTTGGCAGCGGCGAATTCTCCTGGGGCATCAGCAACGGCTGGTCGCTGTTCGGCGGTGGTTTAGCCGGTGATGAGTACAACGCATTGGCGCTGGGGATCGGCCGTGATTTGATGGCATTTGGGGCACTGTCGTTTGACGTGACTCAGTCCAGGGCGCGCTTGCCGCAGGAAACCCTGAGTGGAGGATCGTACCGCCTGCGTTATTCGAAGAACTTCGACCAGATTGGTGGGCAGGTGACCTTTGCCGGTTACCGCTTCTCGGAACGCAGCTTTATGACCATGGGTGAGTTTATCGAGATGCGTAACCTTGGGGTTCGCAGCCAGAGCAGCAAAGAGATGTACACGGTGTCATACAGCCAGCAGTTCCGCGACATGGGGCTGACGGCCAACCTGAACTACGACCACCAGACCTACTGGGATCGGGAAGCCAACGATCGCTACAGCCTGTCGTTGATGCGCTATCTCAATATCGGCCGTTTCAAGAACCTCAGCCTGTCATTAACCGGTTACCGCAATCAGTACAACGGGCTGAATGACGATGGGGTGTTCCTCTCGCTATCCCTGCCTTGGGGCAACAGAGGTTCTGTCAGCTACAGCGGGACCTGGGATCGCAATGACAACACGCACCGGGTCAGCTACTCCGATCGCGTCGGCGATCGCGGCAGCTATCAGGTGAGCAGTGGTTGGACGCGCAATGGGGCGTTGGCGAGCGGTTTCTATAGCCATCAGGCCGATTGGGCACAGATTAATGCTACCGCCAGTGCTCAGAGCGGGAGTTACAGCACGGTGGGGCTGGCTCTACAAGGTGGAATGACCGCGACCCGTGAAGGGGCAGCATTGCACCGCGTAGCAATACCGGGTGGCACCCGTCTGCTGGTGGATACGGATGGGGTGGCGGGTATTCCCATCCGCAACTACGGTGCACCGGTGCTGACCAACCGCTATGGCAAGGCGGTGGTGGCGGATATGAACAGTTACTACCGCAATCGGGTGAACATCGATTTGGACCAACTGCCCGACAATGCCGAGGCGTTGAAGTCGGTGGTGCAGGCGACGCTGACTGAAGGGGCGATCGGTTACCGCCGGTTTGATGTGGTCGCAGGTGAGAAGGCGATGGCGGTGATCCGGCTGGCGGACGGCACGATGCCGCCGTTCGGGGCGACGGTACAGAATCTGAAAAAACGCGATGTGGGGATCGTCAACGACGGCGGCAGCGTGTATCTGAGCGGCATCCAGCGCGGCGAGACGATGACGGTGCACTGGGACGATCGGGCGCAATGTGAACTGATATTGCCAGCCGTGTTGCCAGCCGGCGGGATGAAAGAATTGCTGTTGCCGTGCAGGATGCTCACCCCGAAAACCACCACAACAGACTTGGCAGCAGTACAGACAAACGCTGAGGTAACACGATGATGGGACATGAAATGAAAAGAGTGAATACGGGGATGGTGCTGGTCGCCGGAACTTTGCTGTGCGTACTGACGACGCAGGCCCAAGCGGCTATCGCGCTGGATCGTACCCGGATTATCTTTGCTGGCGGGGAGAAGTCGGTCAGCCTGAGCGTGAATAATGACAACCCGCAATTGCCGTATCTGGCACAGGGCTGGATAGAAGATGAAAAGGGTAACAAGGTAACCAGCCCGCTGACGGTGCTGCCACCGGTACAACGTATTGAAGCCGGCGCGAAAAGCCAGGTCAAGGTACAGGCGTTGCCGACGGTGGGCCAACTGCCACAGGATCGGGAAACGCTGTACTACTTCAATCTGCGCGAAATTCCACCAAAGAGCGATAAGTCCAACACCTTGCAGATCGCGTTGCAGACGCGCATCAAGCTGTTTTATCGGCCAAAAGGGCTGGTGAAGACCACCACAGAGATGGCAACGCCCTGGCAGGAGCAACTGACGTTGACCAAGCAAGGTGACAAGTATGTGGTCAACAACCCGACGCCTTATTACGTGACGCTGGTGGATGCGGGGAGCCAAAAGGGTGTCAGTGCGCCAGGTTTTGAGCCGCTGATGCTGGATCCGAAAGGGAGTGCAACGCTTGGCGTGGGAGCCTCCGTGCTGGGCAATTCGCCGGTACTGACCTACGTCAACGATTATGGCGGCCGCCCGCTGCTGACGTTCAGATGCGGTGGGGCGAACTGCCAACTGGTGCCGGAGAAGAAGGGCTAACCCAAACCGGTCGTGCCAGGTCACAGGGAGAGGGCGCGGGTCAGGTCTGCAAGGAGAGAACGAATGCAACAACATTATCCTGTACCGGGTGCGCATCGCCAGGGTGCAATGCGTACAGGGGCGATAGGTAAATATCGCTTCGGGGTGTTACTGAGCGTTTTGCTGATAAGTGCCCCTTCTATCGCCAACGTACCGGTGAATATCAGAGGGACGGTCATTATTCCACCGCCCTGTACGATTAATAATAATCAAACGATTCGGGTGGATTTTGGTGATGAAGTGATGACCACCCGTATCGATGGTGTTAATTATAAACAGGCGATTACCTATAGCCTGAGTTGTGATATTCAGAAATCCAATAACTTGAAAATGAGTATTCAGGGCACTGTGGCCAGCTTTAATTCGGCGTTGCTGCGTACAGATAAAAACGGTTTAGGGATCGCTTTATATCGCGGGACTCAGCCGTTAAATGCCAATACCTGGTTTAACTATACCTATCCAAGCAAACCGGAACTTTATGCGGTGTTGGTCAAACAGAGTGGGGCCACCCTGACCGGCGGTGAATTTACGGCGGCCGCGACGTTACTAATCGATTACCAGTAAACAGAGGGAGACAGAAGTCATGCGGATTTTACAGTTTTCCCTGCTGGTTGCGGGTTTAAGCGGGTATTTATCGATGGCGTTTGCTGCCGGGGGCGATGTGGCATTTCGGGGAACCTTGCTCGAACCGCCTCCTTGCACCATCAACAGTGGTAATAATATCACCGTTGATTTCGGCCTGAAGGTCGGCATTAAAAAGGTGGATGGCGTTAATTATATGCAGGACATTAATTATAACCTGGTTTGTGAACCTAATACCCACAGCTGGGTATTAAAGCTGAAGCTTACGGGGAACAGCACCGCGTTTGATAATGCGGCCGTGCAAACCAATATTAACGACTTGGGAATTAGGATCCTGCGTGACGGCCAGCCGTTTACCTTGGGGAGCGAACTCACTATCACATCAGCCAGCAAGCCCCAGCTCAGGGCCGTGCCGGTACAAAAGCCGGGGGTGTTGTTAACGGAAGGCCCCTTTGAAGCCGCAGTCACGCTTCAGGCTGATTACCAATAATAGGGAGCAATATGATGCGGCTTTCAGCACGATTATTATCTGTGATGCTAGGGCTTATGAGTATATCCGGCTTATCCCAGGCTGCCGATAATGTCCGTTTCAGGGGCGCTTTGGTTGCAGAGCCCTGCACATTGCGGGCAGCAGATGAAAATATTACGGTCGATTTTGGTTCGATAGTGGATAAATATCTTTATCTTAATGGCCGCACGCTGGGTGAACCGTTGGTATTACATCTGGAAGATTGTGATATCAGCCTGGGAAATATGATGAAGCTGACGTTTTCTGGTATTGAAAACACCAAACTTAACGGACTGCTGGCGATATCGGGTGCGAGCCAGACTCAGGGTATTGCCATCGGTATTGAAACGCAGCAGGGGAATCTGGTGGCACTCAATACCGGGCGTTATAACCAGGGGCTGCTCGCGGGGAATAATACCCTCAGCCTGCGGGCCTATGTGCAGGGTGAACCGGACGCTATTACCCAGAAAAGCATTATTCCCGGTGGTTTTACCGCCAACGCGACGTTCTTATTGGAATATGAGTAGCCTGTTAATACGGCTTACCCTGATATCAACGATGTGGCTAATTGACACTCGACGGATAAGGGATAATCACAGGAGTGTTTATGAAAGCCATAAGAAATATTATTTTGGCTGTCACGATACTGACAGCCTTTAGCGCCCAGAGTGCGATTTATTCATATATTACACGAAGTACTGGTACGCCAACGAATGCGCAATATTGGTGGACCATTGAATATTGGGACACCAATGATGCTACGCCGAACCCCTGTTATCGATGGTCACAATGCACGGCATTTATTGGCCATCGGCACAGCGATGCCGGGGAGGCGGGGCCTGGCGTTTCAGATGGTGCAGAATTCATTGATGCTATCCAGAATTATGCAACAGTAGGCGAGGTGGGGGCGGCTTTTCAACGTAAGTATTCGCTACCGCGCAGCGGCACTCAGTCTCACGTTGGCCCGGCAGTGACTCAGGAGTGCGTCGGGATTTACTATAAGTCTACAACGGGTACTGGGAATGCTGGCGGAAGCATCATGATGCCCAGCAGCCTATGCGGTATCGTACCGCCGCCGGTGGGCAAATGTGAATTTACCGAAACCAGCATTGAGCTGACACACGGGCAGGTTCAGTTGAAAGATATTGAAGGGAACCAAGCTCGGCAGACCGGCTATGTCCGTTGTACACAAGAAATGGATGTTGTGGTTTACGCTGCTGGTGCGGGCGGAAATGGTCTGGTGAACCTCAGAAGCGACGGTAGCTTGAAATCCCGGTTGACCATTGGTGGCGTGAGTGGGTCAACGGGGATCAGGATACGTGCTCTGGCGAATATCAAGATGCCGCTGGAGTTTGTCTCCACCCTGACTAAAGTGGGGAGCGTGGAGGCCGGTGATTTCTTCGGTTCTGCCACGGCGATTCTGACCGTGCCGTAGTTTTGCCTACTGTTATGCTGGGGATTGTGGTTTAGCGACAATCCTCAGCATTTACGGGTAATGCGACTTGCCCCTCCTGTGTTTCAATCTTTATTATCTCATTGGTTAATCAGTTGATGAAGTATTTATACCCGTCATACTTCAAGTTGCTTGGGTGTTGGCTGCACT
>JBAQHZ010000405.1:0-5920 GCA_049288585.1 Chania sp. | reverse complement strand
GTTTAAAGTCAATGGGTGATGATTAATTTATCGCCCATTGCCTATTCCCTCGCAGCATCGCGTTTAATATCGTTAACAGCTTTCTGATGCACGCGGTTAGCGCCACTTTCTTCGCTTTACCCCGTGTTTGAACATCGTTTTGTTCTCTCACTGGCGGCTCTATCGCCTGGGCAAAGCGGCATAACACTGCAGCATCTATCGTGTCTGTTTTCGCCCGTTTTCCCAACGCACGGGCAAAATTCTTGACCTGCCGGGGATTAACGACCGCTACGGGCAATGTCTTCAACGTGCGCGCTGCGCAAAGTGGCCCATGATATTTACCTGTAGCCTCCATGGCGATCGGCTCCACCTCATAGGTCTCAAGCAAGGTGGTTAACGCCTGATGCCCTGAGGGCGTATTGTCAAATTGAGCAATACGATGGTCCGTGTTGATAAACACGTCGAACTTCTCTTTGGCGATATCAATACCGACGTAAGTCTTTTGCTTCATCTCATGTCTCCCAGCCTTGCGTGATACGGACTGACAGTATCGTCGTCCAGGCAGCTGTTCGGGCTCATCATGAAACCGACGTGGCGCAATAAGCTCTCCCACGGGCTTGGTGTCCCAGAGGGGGTGCGTGCTGCCACGCCGGGTAAGAACGCGGTACAACCTATCTTTTTACATCAACGTCAAACATACAAGGGACTGTTTTGCCGAATCCCGATCCATTCCAGTCGATATACCCAAAATAATTCGAGTTGCTTGTAGGCGGCAACTGAGCGAAGCCCCAGGAGTTTACTCAGGTAAGTGACTGGGCTGAACGAAGGCAGCCAACACCCAAGCAACTTGAAGTATGACGGGTATAAAGTGAAACACACTTTATGTTTAACAGCCCTAATAAACCGAATGATATGCTCCCCGAAATAAATATATATACCCAAAATAATTCGAGTTGCTTGTAGGTGGCAACTGAGCGAAGCCCCAGGAGCTTACTCAGGTAAGTGACTGGGGTGAACGAAGGCAGCCATGAAGTATGAAGGGTATAAAGATAGAGGAGGTTACATGAAAGAAGTTTACAGAGGAATGTCGCGCAGCCAATTAGATGCGGCTTACAATAATACCAAAGCCGTTGAGAATTTCCCAAAGTTGTTAGAGGAATTTCAGCATAGAAGTGCTCAGCTATACGCTGAGAAAAATGCGCAAACCAATATACATTATCACTCATCCCCAAGAACAACTTTTGATTACTTCCCAGCCAATAAAAAAGATTGCCCCACCTTTATCTTTATTCATGGCGGTTACTGGCAAAACTGTAATAAAGAGGATTTTGCTTTTCTTGCCCGTGGCATTTTAACTGCTGGCATCAACGTTATTCTTGCTGAATATACTTTGGCCCCAGAAGCATCAATGACGCAGATCGTCAGAGAGATTGGCCAGTTGCTGGACTATTTAAAACAGCATGCGGCAAGGTTTGCTATCACTGAAGGTAAAGTGTGCCTGGGCGGCCATTCTGCGGGCGGGCATTTAACGGCGCTCTATCGCAATCACCCTCTGGTTTCACACTCAATGCCAATCAGCGCGCTGGTAGATTTGCAGCCTATCAGCCTATGTTGGCTGAATGAAAAGCTGTCATTGACCCAGAGCGAGATCGAAAAATACAGCCCGCTCCATCGGCCAATAAAAGGTGGGCCAACAGCGATTCATGTCGGCGGCGGGGAGCTTCCTGAATTAATCCGGCATTCTAAAGAACTTTATACCGCACTCAACGCAGCAGGTGACGATGTTATCTACCAAGAGATCGGCAATGATGACCATTTCTCTCAGCTGTGTGAATTTGAGCGACCAGAGGGTGTACTTGTTAAATCATTAAAGGAACTCTTTGAGAGATAACATCAATAATGACAATACACCCAAAATAATTCGAGTTGCTTGATAAAAGCACAACGCGGTTTTGTCAAGCAACTCGAAGTATGACGGGTATAAATACCTGGGTATAAAACCGCTCATCCAAAGCGTGGCTGAGAAATAGCTTTCACACGTAGCAGAATCTTGTGCAGTTCAGTACTCTTTTTGACGTTGAGCTTACGCATGGCCGAACGTTTGTGGGCGCTGATGGTTTTCTGGCTACGCTCCAGCGTATTGGCGATAGTCGAAGCAGACATACCGGTACTCATCAGTTTAAGTACTCTCTTTTCGCAGTTGCTCAGTTCCGCGAGGCGGCATTTTTGGCACTTATGCGTGCTGCTAGCATGCGATGTCGTCCATGGCCGCTGACTGAAACGTTCCAGTGCCAGTTGCAACTTATGACGCACCAGCGAGATCGAGTCGTGCCGGTAAATAACCAACGCTTTCGGAGAGTCTGAATAGCCCGATTTCGGGGCATCCATAATCATTATCGTCATCTGCTGATGGCGGAGTGTAAGATGCGGACTTTTATAACAGCTGGCACAGCCGAGATTTTCATCCTGGGAACGGAAAATAATCTCCAAGCGGTTAAGGTTTGTGAATTCCGGCGGCATTAACTGGGGTGCGCGGCGATAATGCTCATTCAGAGTGTCCATATAGTTCTGCAACACCCACCGCAACCCCTGCTGATAGAAGTTATCGTTGTCGAACAGGGTAAATTGAATATTAAGCATCATTCTTCCTTAAAGCGTTTGTCTTCTGGAAACAGCCGCTGGGCTTCCAGCACTAGAGCGTTGGCTCGTTGCTGCTGTAAGAGTCGGCTGACCAAGGTCAGGTTGAAATAGATATTGGCCTCTGGCCTAACGCGAATCTCCAGTTCTCCCCACTGCTGATAGCCTCGCAATACAGCGAGATCTTTTGACTGTGGGTATTGCAGCAACTGATACAGGTAGAGGTCGAAGTCGTAGCGTGTCTGCCATGGGGTTGGCGTCATCACCTGCTGCATGGCAGCAAAGGGTCGTAGGCCACGTTTCTCCACCGCAGTGATAATCATGCTGCTGTGCAGGCCGTTGGCCATGTACAACAGCGTGAGTACGGCTATACCTACTGTGGTAACTCGCGCAACTTGTTGAGGTCCGATCGCTTGCCGATAGCGCTGACGCACATCGCCAGTGCGCAGCAGCACCAGTAGCCAAACGCCGTGCGCAGCGGAAAGAGAGAGTGGATATTCCACCATCATGTGCAGCAGGATCGGCAATGCCGCCAACAAGGGGAGCGGGCGCAAAAGCAGCACTTTGTTGCGGCGTAGTAACTGCCACAACCCAAAGCAGATCAACACGATACCCGCCAGGCTCAATAGGCCACCTTCCACACCCCAGAGTAATATTTCGTTGTGCGGGTGAGACAGGTTGAAACTCAGTTGCAGGTCGGGGTGAGTAAGATGGATGTGATGCAAAAAATGGTACTGAAAACTGCCATAGCCCCAGCCCAGCCAGGGTTTTTCCCACAGCATCTGCCAGGCTTCCTGCCAGCCGATCAACCGATAACTGATGGTGGAAAAGGTGGTGATCTCACGAGGGGCACCTTTAAGTGCGATCGCCAACCACGCCGCCAGTAGGCCTGACAGCATCAGCAAAACCGCTAACGTAAAGCGCGGGCGGGAAACACGATACAGTAGCCAGAGTTGCAGCGGCGTGAGCAGAATAAACGCCAGCAGGCCGACGCGAGAGAACAAGATCAGCAGCAGAAAGGGGGCCATAAACAGCATCAGGACAATCAGCGCCTGCAGGCTGCGATCTACCTGGCCGCAGAACAGGCAAAGCGCCAATGCTAACCCGCAGGCCATAAAGCTGGCCAGTACGTTCACCTGTTGGAATATACCGTAAGGGAGCAAGTTATTTGGCATCACCCACAGATATTGTACAGTGGCAAACAACGCTTCAATGGCGGTAGCAGCCAGCAGTATGATCAGCAAGCGCTGCCGCCATTGGCGGGTAAGGGGATATTGCAGCAGGGCCAAATAAGCCGCTACGCCAAGCAGCAGCCCGATTAGGCGTGGTAAGGCTTCGGCCAGATAGGGAGCGCGCGTCCAGAGCAGAGGCAGTAACAGGACGACAGAGCCCATTGCCAATCTATTAAAAAAGCGCGAGCCTGCCAACGGTGGCCGTGCAATAGCCATGGCCCCCACCACCAGCAGGGCGATCACCATCAGACCGATCATATTCCACGGCAAATAAAACCCACTGCCACCGCGATTCGGCCAGCTAATATGCATGGCAAAAATAAAATAAAATATCAGCAGCCCGAATAACCAGGCTGTTTTTTTCTTGGACATAGTTACAAATATCCTGATAAGGACGTCTTTACTGGTAAGTCAGCATAAAATTGGCGGTAGCGCTAAATTCACCTTCAGTAATGGTTCTATTTTTAATGGCGGATGGATGCCCCTGAACATAAGCCGAGAATGACAGAGTATTGGCTCCGCTTTGTAATGTGACCGCATCTGCAGCATGATTTAAATTAATTGCAGCCCCTTTGCTGTCAAACAGGGCGATCGCGGCACCATTGGCACCATTATTGATCGCCAATTTACCAGGCAGCTCACTATCTTCTATACCAGTAAAGGTCACAGTCACCGTATTAAAAACAGCTTCTTTACACTCTATTAGTTTAATGTTGAACAGTGTCGGGTCGGTATGTTCGTAACGGTAAAGGGTTTTGGTGTACACTGTTTTCATATCCACGATCTGATCGGCTGATTGCGGTTCGATATTACATGGATGGCTGATTACCCTACCATGAAATTCAATGCCAGCCCCAATGAGTTCTGTGTTCGCGTGGCTTACCGATGTAACCAGGAACGACGAGATATACAGTAATATTAAAGGACGAAAAGGCATTATCTCTATCTCCCATCTCTATTGAAAAGCAGCGACTATAGTGCCAGAGGCATTAAAATCCCCCTCTTCGACCTCTGTGTTATCTTTTGATAAAGGCGTAGCGATAAGATTCCATATCCCGCCGCCATTTTTCATTGGAATTGGGTAAAACTTATTGGGAAGGATAATTCCTCTATCACCTTTCAATTGAATACCCAGGTTATTTCTGTTTGTTTTAAGAACATTATCGCTAAAGGGTGCCGTTGCACCTGAAACAGCAAGGCTAATGTTCAAGGCCCCATCCTCAAACACGCCGCCTTTACATTCAAACCTAACAGGAACGCTACGCGGAAAGTTATTACCATTTAAATTAGTGCTACCGACCTCACCAAACTCGATACTGATCAGTTGCCCCTCATTCACAACACATTTATCGGGGACAAGTAAAATCGCTGATTGTATAAATACTTGTGACATAGGTTCAGAGCCGAACCCATTACTCATAGTCCCTAGTCTGCCGTACATGTCAATAATTTGTTGGTCACGAATCTCAACGCCATTGATGATCTTTTTACTTACACGGAAAGTGACTGTTCCTTTTGAACCACTGGCATATTTTGTGAGCGTGGTTGATGGTGCATAACATGTGTCTGGGAATTTATTATCAACATTATGAAATGGCACTGTAACGTACTTTTGGGTATAGCCATCTATCCATACCTCAACTTTGATATCTAAAAAGTCGTTCAGTTTTAAATAGCCATTCCCATAGCTGGAAGCGGGAAGCGAAGATTCAGCCTTATAATAAGTTGACTGAAGTTGCATCGTGGTTGGGCAGTCTATTGTCCCCGAGTAACGCCCCCCCATATCAAAATTTTTCTTAACGCTATATCCAACTTCATTGATAAGCTCATCGCTCTCCATGGAAATATAGAAGCGGTGAGGGCCGCCAACTGGGGAGATATATCCATTAGCAGACGAAATATTGCTGTATAGTGATAATACTATTCCAAAAATAGCAATATTAAGATTTTTTCTAAGTAAGAGTTTCATTTTACGTTACCTAAGGTAAATGACTTGCATATGAACGACGGTGCCAAACAGGCGCGTACTGTATATACCCTAAATACTTCGAGTTGCTTGTAGGCGGCAAACG
>JBAQHZ010000404.1:0-2406 GCA_049288585.1 Chania sp. | reverse complement strand
GGCATTGCGTCTGTGCTGCCGTGATTCAGGGTTTTTTCGCGGTGAATACCGCACGCAGTGGCGCAGGGTAGCCTTCGATGGTCTTGCTGCGATCGTTTGGATCAAGGAATTCAGCCAAGGATTCGCTGGTCATCCAACCGGTACGGCGCTGCTCTTCGGTGCTGGTGATGCAAATGTCAGCAATCTTGACGTCGACAAAACCGCATTTTTCCAGCCAGCATTTCAGCGCTTCTGCGGAAGGGATAAAGTAAACGTTACGCATCTGCGCATAGCGATCGCCCGGTACCAGTACCTGATGGCGATCGCCTTCTACCACCAGCGTTTCCAGCACCAGTTCCCCTTCGGCAACCAGTTGGTTTTTCAGCTGATACAGATGATCCAGCGGCGAGCGGCGATGATACAGCACGCCCATAGAGAACACGGTGTCGAACGCTGCCAATTCCGGCAGTTGTTCAATACCCAGCGGCAGTACATGAGCGCGTTGATCGCCACCCAACAGTTTGCGCACGGCCTCAAACTGGCAGAGGAATAACTGCATCGGGTCGATACCCACCGCCAGATGGGCACCTTCACCGATCATCCGCCACAGGTGATAACCACTGCCGCAGCCGACGTCGAGAATGGTGCGACCGGCCAGCGGGGCAATGTGTGGCAGAACGCGATCCCATTTCCAGTCGGAATGCCATTCGGTAACGATATCAATGCCATACAGAGAAAACGGCCCTTTGCGCCACGGCATCAGGGTACGCAGCATCTTCTCAATGCCTTCGAGCTGGCCGGGCGACAGCGGTTGATCCATATCGGCGTGTACGCCGTGCAGTAGATCGAGATGTGTCGGGGTCAGTTGCGGCAAATGCTCTACCGAGTTGAACCACTGTTTGAATTTGCCATGCAGCGATTCACGCTGCCAGGCGCTGATTTGCGCGGGCAGGGTATCCAGCCAATGGCTGAGTGGCCCTTTGGCAATGCGCTGATAAAAATCACCAAACTCAATCATGCGGTTTCTCCCGATTTCAGAGCGATCAGCGAACCAAAGTTAAAGCATTGGAACCAGACTTCGGCGTGTTCAAAACCTGCCTGCCGCAGCCGCGCTTTATGGGCTTCTACCGAATCTGTCAGCATCACGTTTTCCAACATGCTGCGCTTTTGGCTGATTTCCAGCTCGCTGTAACCGTTAGCACGCTTGAAATCATGATGCATATTGAACAGCAGTTCGCCCACGTCGCTATCTTCAAAGCTGAATTTCTCCGACAGCACCAGCGCGCCACCGGGCCGCAGCCCAAGGTACACTTGCTGTAGCAGGCGCAGGCGATCGGCTGGCTCAAGGAATTGCAGGGTAAAGTTCAGCACCACCATCGAAGCATTTTCGATGTTGATATCCAGAATATCCGCTTCAACCACGTCGACGGGCGTCTCGGCGCGGAAGGCGTCGATGTGCCGGCGGCAACGTTCGACCATCGCCGGTGAATTATCGACGGCGATAATCTTGCAGCCAGCCACGTTGATGTTCCGCCGCATCGACAGCGTTGCAGCACCAAGTGAACAGCCAAGGTCATACACTTGGCTGCCCGGTTGGACAAAGCGTTCGGCCAGCATGCCAATCATCGAGATGATATTGGAATAGCCCGGAACGGAGCGCTGGATCATGTCAGGGAAAACTTCGGCGACGCGTTCGTCGAAGGTCCAGTCGCCCAATTTGGCGATCGGTGCGGAAAAAAGAGTATCGCGGTTTGGCATAGCGGCAAATCAGGTCAGAATTCGAAGGCGCGTATACTAGCAGAAAAAGACGGGAAATAATGTATACCCGTCGTCTTTCAAACTGTAGCGGTACAGCAGGGTGGATCAATGCAGGCTGAAAACCAAATCCCAGGGCAGATAGACGATATTGGCGATGACCATCAGGATTAACGAGATATAAGTGGCCGCCATTCCTGAGCGGCGCCAACTGACCTCGCGGTTACGCAAGCCATAATAGTGCACCAGCCTGCCCGCCATCAGCAGCAGACCACAAAGATGAATCATCCAGACTTCAGCACCGTTCATCTCCATAATCACCAGCAGGACGGTGGCGATAGGGATGTATTCTACGGCATTGCCATGTACACGGATCGCGGTTTGCAGCTCGTAGAAGCCACCGTCACCGTAGGCGACACGATACTGCATTCTTAATCTAACGACGTCATAAGAGAGTTTGATCAACAACAATGCGCCGAGCACCACATAGAGCGCGCTTACCATTTTTAACTCCATTCCCTAATTAAATCAGGCCACCAGCATGATAGCTGCCATTGTGGTTACTGTCGCGAGGAAAAAACTGATGCAATCGGTCAGATTTATCGCTCAAAACAAGGCGTTCTGCTCTGGCCAGTCGGGCGGCGCCGGTAAATTCGGAATAGTCTGGCGCAG
>JBAQHZ010000403.1:0-7762 GCA_049288585.1 Chania sp. | reverse complement strand
ACTTTCAATATTGTGCGCAGGGTTATACACTTTCTGCTTAACTGATCGGCATTACTTGATACACGCCGTATTTCAGCTTGAAATACGTTGGTTACCGTTTTGGGCTTATTTTTCTTTATTGCTGTTTTCCGTCACACCCAGCCCTTGCCCGTTGGCAACAACCTTAATTTCCTGCGGCGGAGGCTGACCGCGCCAGAATTTATAAAACGGCACTTTCTCCGGATCGGGGATCGGAATAATGATGCGCCAGGTTTTATTATTTAAATCCTGAAACTCCCCGGTGACGCCAACGTAATAACGTTCACTCTTTTTCTCTCCGGAAATTTTGACGGTTTCGCCGCCAGGCAATAAAAAGAACTGCTCGGTGCCCAGTAAGTTCTCACCTAACACGGCGGCCGCCTTATTGTGTAAGGCGAAAAAGTCCGCGCTCATAAATCCGGTATCCGAGCGCAGGTAAAACACGCTGATTTTTAACGGCGCCGGATTCTGCTGTTGGTTGATATTGGCTTCTCGGGTCGCGGAGAAGGTGATGCGATAAGACGCCACCACGGGTTCGGCTTTTTTGGTGCTCATGCTCAAGCAACCGCAGAGCAACAGGCCGGTGACGATAACCCCCAGCGCTCTCCCCCCACGTTGAACCAAAAAACACACTGCCTGTTTCATTGTTTCTCCCGTTATCCGTAACGCCGCAATAGTCTCAAGTTGCCGGTAGGCATGGCTGAATAGCCTCAGCCGCCCACCCTGCGGCTTTATAGCCCCAGTAGCCAGATGGTCAGTTGGCAAGGACTGACAGTCAGGCCAATCACGTTGGTGAGATTTTGCTGTGTCAGGCTAGTTAACCGAGTCGCCGGAAATCCCGCGACCAAAAAGGTCACCACGCCAGTGATACTCCGGCTGGGGCCCATCACCGTTCCCGAACACACGCCACCGAGCACACCGGGTGAGTCACCGCTGGTAAAAGGAATAACCGTCAACAGATTGTGCGCAGGCACCGCGACAAACAGGATATGCAATACGTTCGGAATGGCCGTCACTCTCAGCCCATAATTGGGATAAGGAATCGGCACGACCGGCGGTGTGATACAGACATCGACGATAGCAAAGTCTATTCCGAGCAATTGGCAATTTGCAGTACACATCAGTAAGTTCCTTCTTATTCGCCCGTGATTGTGGGTGATCTACCCTACGTGGATCTGTTCCGAATCTATTTTGGTGATGGTTTCCGAAGTAATCATCGTGCTGCGCGCATGAAGCCGCGCGTAATCTTCAGCCTGATAATCCAGTTGCCCGACACGCACATGCTCGGTTTTTTTCACCTGGCGGAAGATCACTTCGCTGAGCTGCGTCAGGGTATGCCAGACAGACTCGCAGCGTTCCCCAACCCAGCGGCTGAGGGTGACGCGGGCATTGAGTTCGTCACCGCAATATTCCAGGTTGCCGATGCGGCAATCACCTTGGGCGGATTTCACCTGTAGCCGGTGGCTTTCCAGCGCGAGCTGACGTTCACTGTTGAGGGTGAGCGAGCCGCCGCGCGTGGCAATATTCAGATCGCCATCAACAATGATTTGCGCCGCCTGCTGCGGTTTGGCCCGCTCCAGCACCGCCAGCAGCCAGAGTTTTTCATCGCTGGAACGGGCGAGCAACGCGGTATCACCGGCCTCCGGCGTTAACATGCAACTGGCCGCCCGGCGGCAGTGCCAGCCACGGCCTTCACTTTCAACGATCATGCTGCCATCGGATAAAATATCCGCTACCTGGCCGCTGAATTGCTGCGGTAAATAGACCGGCAGAGCGTGTGATGGTGTTACGGTGCTCATTGAACTCTCCTCTTTATCCGTGGTCCGCATGGTCGACCTGCTCACTCCAGCCTTCGGCGGCGAACAGTTCGGGGTCATTCACTAACACGCCGGTTTTATCTCCCCAGCGCGTTTCCTGCTGTACGGCCCGGTGAAATTGCGTTTGGTTAAAATGCGCTCCGCCAAAATCGGCATAACTGACATCGGCATACGAAAAATTGGCATAGACCAGTTGGCTGTCGGTAAACAACGCCCCCTGAGCCCGGCTTTTGCTGAACTGCGCCTGCATAAGCTGACAACCGGAAAAGTTGGTTGCCGACAGACAGGCGTTAATCCACATCGACTGATTCATCTGGCTGGCGTGGCAATCAGCGTAAGACAGGTCGGCATCCACAAACTGGGCACCATCTGCCTGGACGCCCCTCAGGTTAGCCTTCTGCATCGATGCGCCATGAAACAGACAAAGCTTGAGCAATGCCGAAGCGAAATTAACCTTCTCCATCTGATTGCGGGTAAACATGCACTGAATTAATGACTGGCCGCTATAGTCGAGCCCCTGCTGCTGGCACTCAAAAAAGTTAACCTGTTCAAAATGCGCACCGGTGGGGATGTACTGACGCAAATCCGTTTGATAAAACGTGGTTTTTTGTAATTTCGCCTCGGTAAAGTCGCTTTTTTCCATCGTCGATTCGGAGATCGCACTCTTGTCGAACTGCGCCTGCCGGAACAGACAGTGATCCAGGCGACAACCGATAAACTGCATTTTTGCTGCCTGGACCTGACTGAAATCCGCGTGCTGCAAATTGCACTCGCTGAAGATCAGGCCAGGCAGCGCAGTGCCGCTAAAGTTGGCGTGACGCAGGTAGGATTCGCTGAAACACGCATAGTGCAACCGCGCCCGAGTGAAGATCGCCGCCGTTAGGATGCATTCGATAAACAGGCACTTTTCAAGATTACAATCGGTAAAGTCGACGTTGCTGAAATCCACCTGCCTGAAAATGCCACCGGCCAGATCGCCAGAAACCAGGCTGATGCCGCACAGCGTCAATTCTTCAATCACTTCACCCTGTTTGACTTTTTGCTGTAGCTGAACCGCATCCATTATTCGACTCCTTGACTACTGCGCAACGGGTAGACTTTCATCTGTTTTACCCAGGCGTCGCGCATCAGGGTAGTGTCATCGATTTCCGCCTGTGAGATATCCGCTCGGAACAGATTGGCAGCGGTAAGATCGCAGCCGATAAGCCGGGATTTCTGTAACCGGCTGCCGATCAGGCTGGCCTGTCTGAGATCCGCCCCCTCCAGGTTGGTGCGGATAAACAGCGAATCGCTGACCTGTGCCCGGTGCAGGCTCACCTGCCGGAGCGTGGCTTCGGACAGATCGCAGCTCTCAAGCCGAGCGAAACTCAGATCTGCCCCGCTAAGCGGCATTTGGCGCAGGTTGCATTGCATCAGCACCGCATGGGTGAAACAGGCGCTTTCCAGCACGGTGCCCGCGACAAAGGCGCAATTCTCCAGCCGGGCGCGGGTGAAATCGATGCCATCGGCCTGGCAATTCGTCATTGAGCAGCGCTTAAGCCGCGCATTTTCAAACACCGCATGCTGCAACTGGCTGTCGATAAAGGTACCTTTGTTAATCCGCACGGCGGAAAAACGGGGATTCTCCAACGTGATCCCGTTGAAAATAACGTTGTCCAGAGAAGCCGCGCTAAAGTCACAGTCGGTCAGCGAGGTCTGGGTGAACATCTGATTTGCTATCGTTGCCTGGCCAAAATTGCAGCGCTCAAACTGCGCGCCCTCGGTTTCGATATTGCTCAGGTTGGTGTCGGTAAAATCACAATCACTGCAAATAGCCAGCGCCAACGTCACTTCATGGAACAGGGTATGACGCAGCGAAGTGTGACTCAGGACGCTGCGGGCCAGAATGGTCTGCGTCATCGTGGCGTGATCCAGCACGCTGTGGCTCAGATCCACACTCTCCATCATGGCGCGGGTCAGGTTGGCACCGCTCAAGTCGAGATGGGAAAGATCGGCCCCGGTCAGATCGCAACCGGTGAAGTTACGATCCTGCGCCATTTTACCGATCACCCAGGCTCGAAGCTGTGCGGCTCGTTCACCGGTCAGCCGTGGAGCAGCATTCTGGTTTGACACGCCAAGACGATAAAGCTGATGCAATCCCTCTTCCTGGCCGGGATGCAGGCGGCCCTGCTGCTGTTTCAACGCCGTCAGCATTTTATTAACGGATTCTGGCCCGGTTGGACGCCGCGAATCATAGCCATCCCGATCCGGCATACGTTGTTCTATCTGCTGCATGGCGTCGCTTTTGGCTTTAGCGGCCATCCCTTCCATTTCTGCCATAAATTCAGGCAATTGGGACAGCATGGGCCGTTTGATGTCCGGCGTCTCTTTGGCCTCTGCGTACAACGTAGTATCCACCGCTTCCAAGCGTCGATCGGCATCCTGGTAGATGGCTTGCTTACGTGCATCAAGGTTTTGCTGCAACGGATGCTCGGTTTCCGGCTCTGGCGTGTTATCAATCCATGGCCCGAGACTCTCTTCCGGCAGCAAGTCGCGATCCTGGAACGCGAAGGCGCTGCCTTTTTCCCGATCGCTGCGCTTGATCCACACATCCCGATAATGGTCTAACGAACGTGGCCGATCGGCATGTTCCAGCGCGGGCATCAGCATATGAACGTTGTAACCATCGTCTTCCAGCGCATCAAGCGGCAGTTCGCCGTGATACACCAGGATCATTTTCTCCAGATGGGGCAGGAACCAGACCGTGGTATGACGCAGTTCAAGTTCAGAGAAAACCTCCTCCCCTTTTTCCGTATGGTGGACAAAGCAGCGCGCTTTCCAGGGGGGAAGTTGCCCTTCCAGTAGGGCATGTTCAGGGTGCATATTCTCGATCCGATACTGCGTGCCGCGCGGCAGCTCCGCCAGATCCTGCCACTGCTGATCTTGAGGAGCGATGTTGAACAGCCGGAAGTCCGCATCATCGGCCAGGCCAATCGCCCCGCGCTTTACCCAGGCCTCATCGTAGCGGCGGCCAATAAACGCCTGCCTGGCAGGCCAGGTGATATCAATAGCATCGAACCCTGCCGGGGTGATCTGTTGCGTAGGTGAAGTGATACGTTCGCCGGGCAATTCGATATTCGGCAACCGCTGGGGAGCGCCGTTGGCCTCCGCTCCGATGCCTAGCGGGTTGGCCGCAATGTGCGGGCCGCCGTAAGCGTGAGGCCAGTCAATGGGCAGAGAGGCAAAGGGACGCGGTGAGGTTGGCGTTTCGCCTTGCCATTGCCGATCGCCAGAAACAATTAATGATTTTTGCTTTTCACCCAGCGTAATACTGGCTCGGCAAACATTCTCGGCCAAACAGGCGTGCGGATAGGCATGGCCGGTTGCCAGAAACTCGGCGTAATATTTGGGGTAAGCGGTATCCACCACGCCTCCCGTACTAGATAATTCGCTTTGCGCCAGTTGCCATAATTCTGGCTCCGGGCGCAACATCGGTTGTGCCCCCATATCCACCAAGGCCAAGACGGCAACGCCCAAATAAGGCTTATGCGATTTATAAAAACAAGGGCGACTCATAATTCCAAGACGCAGCGGTTTGATAATTCTCATTTATAGTTCGCCTTCCAGATGGCAATCAGTAAAAAGCATGCGAAATATCACACTTAATAGAAAAGCATTATCTTTTTTAATAGCCACTGACTGTTCAACCCCCTATGCAATTAGGGTGCATTGAAAGCAGAGTATTACCGAGAGGAATACTCCCTTGATGCCGTCTTAATTAGAGATAAAGCACCAGATCTTTGGCGTTTAACTCCAACTTGCCAATATTAATTTGGGCCTTGAATATTTTTAGTACGGTATCATCGGCCAATATTTTAGCTTTAGTGACGCCCAGATAAGTGGGAATAACCTGTGCTTCAAACTGCGTGGAATCAATATGCATCCCGCGCACCCGAATATCGGCCCCCACGGCCTGCACTCTCAACCCGGCAGCGAAGACTTTTAATTTGGTCGCTTCCAGATCGTCAGGCGTGATGGAGACGCGATTGGTGGTCGGCTGAATCATCATTATTGGCGCAATAGTGGTCAGCGTTTGTGCCACCGTGGTAGTCAAACTGCTGGAGAAGGTCTCTACCGCGTTACCCATCACAGACATAGCGGAAGCCCCCTGGATCATCGAGGTGGCATCGCCCTCAATCAGCGCGTCGCTGAACCCCTGAATGGTGCTGGTGGTATCCCCTTCAACCAGTAGATCCAGGTTGTTTTCCACCGAAATACTCATATCCCGCTCGGCGTGCAGGCTAAAGTTCTCCAGGCCCGGCGCGTCATCCATATAGAGACTATTGGCATTCGAGATACTGCCCTCAGTGGTGCGGCTCATAATCCCCATTTTCGTGGCGTTGGCCGGTAAATCCCACGGCGGCATGTTGTCTTCGTTATAGACCCGCCCGGTGATCATCGGCCTGTCAGGATCGCCATTGATGAAATCAACCACCACCTCTTCGCCAATCCTTGGGATCTGTACGCCGCCGTATTGCCACCCGGCCCAGTTACTGGAAACCCTTACCCAGCATGAGCTGGTTTCATCGCCTTGACTGTAGCGATCCCAGCGAAACTTAAGTTTTACCCGGCCATAGCTGTCGGTCCAGATACTCTCCCCTGCTGGGCCAACCACTTCTGCGGTTTGCGGGCCATGGGTTTTCGGCCAGGCGGTCTTGCGTTTTGGCCGCCACTGGGTGCTGGCTGGCAGAACCTCAAAATCGATATAATGTTCGGTATCATCTTCGTCATTGCTGACGTAACTGTTTTCTTGGAAGAAATAGCGCGCTGCGATGGTCAGGTATTCGCGGGAATCTTCCAGGCGTGGGGCGTTATCCAGCATAAACCGATATCCGGGCGCCAGGCCAAGCGAAGAGGCACGGCCGCTCATACTCTCATGATTGGCTTCAAACTCCTGCTGCCGAACGCGGGTGTAAAACTGCGCGTGGCTCTGATCGGTATAACACCCCGGCCAGTCGAAAATCTCGGCTTTCTCTTTTGCGTAGGACAACGGATTACGGCGATTTTCTAACAGATTTGCCCGCGGTTTGCGGAAATCGTAATCATCCATGCTGTACAAGCTGGGGGTGATAATGTCGGAAACGTTCCACTCATAAATCGTAGCGTCGTTTTGCGTTAATCCCCCTTCTGTCAGGCGATAAACGATATTGTCATAGCCCGCAAGAACGTTATGCCCCTGAGGCGCATCGGCCAGGATCATGGTGTGCCCATCAGCCTGATGGGTGAAATAGAAATAGATCCCCTCATGCTCCATCAGACGGCAGATAAAATCATAATCACTTTCCTGGTATTGCACCGAATAATCCCAAGAGCGGTAATCATAGCTCAGGCGATTTTCAACTTTGACTTTGTATTCGCTTAATATACTGATGAGGATCTCAGGCACACTTTTACCCTGGAAAATCCGGCAATCCTGATTTTGTGTCAGATACCAGAGCGTAGGGCGCAGCGTTGCGTGATAAAGATAGTATTTTTCACCACTCTCTTCACGACCAGCCAGCGACATGCCGGTGATATTACCGTTTAAATACCGTGGGTTACCAGGTAGATCATTAATTGTAATAGTAAAAGACTTACCGAGCAGTGACTTTAAATCAACGGTATTATTTGGACAGAGCAGTTCAACATCGAATTCATAAATTTCAGATAACCGTTCTTCGCCTGTTAACGTGCGAAAGAGAAGTGGTTCAGAGATATCTGTGACTTGTTGCGCGACGAAATAACGGTTTGGGTTTGGTGTAATCATTGTTTATGCCCGCACTATATACCCGTCATACTTCAAGTTGCATGGGTGTTGGCTGCGTCCGTTCGCACCAGTCACATAGTTATCTATGCTCCTGGCGACTCGCGGACTTGCCGCCTACATGCAACTCGAATTATTTAGAGTA
>JBAQHZ010000402.1:0-4385 GCA_049288585.1 Chania sp. | reverse complement strand
ACCCGCGCAGCGGGCAGGCCATGTTAAGCGTAGGCGTGGGTGCAGGGCCCCGCCTTGGGCCCTGCAATTGCCGTCCATTATTGTTCCATCGGATGATGATCTTTTACGGCAATTCCCATTACACCTGGCTTACATAGACGAAAGCACTGTGTTTAAGGGACAACCTTGAGGTTAAAATTCCCTCAAGTTTCCCCCTCTCATGCCGATAACTTATACAAGACTAAGCGGCAATGCTCAGCAGAATCATTGAATCCAGCGGGCGCAGCGTAAGGAAACCCCATGTCCAACAGCTTAATCAATACCGCAATGAGTGGCCTGAATGCGGCGCAGGTGGCGCTCAGCACCGTCAGTAACAATATCTCCAACTACAACGTGGCGGGCTATAACCGCCAGACGGCAATTCTGGCGCAAAACGGCGGCCTTGGCACCATGAACGGCTTTATCGGTAACGGGGCGCACGTGACCGGCGTGAACCGTGAATATAACCAGTTCATCATGACGCAACTGCGCGGTGCGCAAAGTCAGGCTGCGGCCCAGAACAGCTATTTTGAAAAAATCTCTCAGATCGACAATCTGCTGGCGAACAAAACTAATACGTTAGCGAGCGGCATGGAGGATTTTTTCAAAAACCTGCAAAACCTGGTCAGCAATGCCGGGGACGATGCTGCGCGCCAGAGCGTGCTAGGCAAGGCCAACGGGTTGGTGAACCAGTTTAATAATGCGGACAAATACCTGCGTGATATGGCGGCGGGGGGGAATCAGCAACTGAGCGACAGCACCACGCAGATCAACACCTACAGCCAGCAGATCGCCAGGCTGAATGATGAAATCACCCAGTTGCGTGCCCGCAGCGGCGGCAGTGAACCGAATGCGCTGCTGGATCAGCGGGATCAGATGGTCACCGAGCTGAATAAGATTGTCGGTGTGCAGGTGACGCAGCAGGACGGCGATGCCTATACCGTCACCTTTGCCAATGGCCTGACGCTGGTGCAGGGTAACTCTGCGTATCAGGTTGCCGCCGTGCCTTCGAGCCAAGATTCGGCCCGTTTGACGCTCGGCTACAATCGGGGCAACGGTGCCAGTGAAATTCCTGAAAGCCAGATCGCGAGCGGCAGCGTCAGCGGGGTGTTGAAATTTCGCAGCGAATCGCTGGATAGCGCCCACAACCAGTTGGGGCAGTTAGCGCTGGCGCTGGCAGGCAGCTTTAACCAGCAGCACCGACAGGGTTTTGATATCAATGGCGAGCCGGGTGAGGATTTCTTCAGTTTCGCGGGGGGGCGCGTTATCAACAATACGCACAACAGCGGGGATGCTTCTTTATCGGTGGCGTTTACCGACACCAGCAAAGTTAAAGCCAGCGATTACCGGATAGAGTTTGACGGCAGCGATTGGCAGGTGACGCGCCTTGCCGACAACACCAAGGTCGCGGCCACAGCAGGAATCGATACTGATGGCAAACCGACGTTAAGCTTTGACGGTTTGCAGATCGGCGTTGGCGGCAGTGCACAGAAAAACGACAGTTTTACTATCAAACCGGTCAGCGATGTGGCGGGCAGCCTGAAAGTGGCGATCGGTGACTCGGCAAAGCTGGCGGCCGCGGGAGCAGAAAACGGCGGTAAAGGTGATAACGATAACGCCAAGAGGCTGCTCGATCTGCAAACGCAAAAGGTGGTGGAGGGCAAAGCAACGCTGAGCGGGGCCTATGCCGGGCTGGTGAGCAGCGTTGGTAACCAGACCGCTACGGCCAAAGTTAACAGCACTTCACAAACCCATATCGTCAAACAACTGGAGGTTCAGCAGCAAACGATCTCCGGGGTTAATCTGGATGAAGAGTACGGTGAACTGTTGCGTTTCCAGCAGTATTACATGGCCAATGCGCAGGTGATTCAGACCGCTACCGCCATGTTTGACGCCTTGCTGAATATCCGTTGAGTTTGAGGAACCCGCACCATGCGTATGAGCACCAGCATGATCTACCAGCAGAATCTGTCGGGGGTCACCAACAATCAGTCGCTGTGGATGCAGGCCGGGCAACAGCTCACCAGCGGCAAGCGTGTCATTTCACCTTCAGACGATCCGCTGGCGGCCTCACAGGCGGTGATGATCTCCCAGGCGATATCTGAGAATAGCCAGTATGCGCTGGCGCGGACCTTCGCTCGCCAGAATATTTCTCTGGAAGAAACCGTGCTGCGCAGCGCGGCGGATGGCATCAAAGATATGAAAGCGCTGATCGTCAACGCCGGGGACGGTACGCTCAGCGACAACGATCGTGACTCGCTCGCCACCCGCTTACAGGGGCTGAAAGATCAACTGCTAAGCCAGGCGAACAGCACCGATGGCAATGGCCGCTATATTTTTGCCGGTTATGCCAACGATCAGCCGCCGTTTGCCGAACCGGGTGGCACGGTGGTTTATCAGGGCAGCCAGTCACCGATCGCGCAAAAGGTGGATGCTAATCGCACCATGACCATCGGCCATACGGGTAGTGGGATCTTTATGGCGTTAACCAGCAACATCAAACCCGAACCCGATGGTAGCCCGTCAGAAGCTAACGTATTCAAAAGCATCGATAGGGCGCTCGATGCCCTGAAAACCCCGTTGCAGGGAGCTGGTGATGCCATCCGTGAACAGGTGAAAGCCGCACTGGATAAGGCCGCTCGCGGCCTGGATAACACCTACAACAACGTGCTGAGCACCAGTGCGGAATTGGGTACTCAATTACAGGAGCTGGATGTGCTGGACAGTATCGGTATTGAAAGTAATACCTATCATCAGAACCAACTGAGTGCGCTGGTTGATGCCGATGTGGTCGAAGCGATCTCGTCTTACTATATGCAGCAGGCGGCGTTGCAGGCGTCGTATAAGACCTTCAGCGACATGCAGGGGATGTCGCTGTTCCAGATCAATCGTTAATTGCGCTTTTCGATTTGGTACGGCACTTCTTCCTACACAACCCGGTGCCGTACCCCTTTTTACTGTTTCATCCCGCCGATCAGCAGCGCTAACCGATCGAAAAATTCGCCAAACAGATGCTCACAGAACGGGGCCAGCATCGGCATCATCATGCCAATGGTGAGAATGCCAATGGTCATGGTGACCGGAAAACCGATAACGAACACCGAAAGCTGCGGGGTGACGCGGTTGAGCAGGCCGAGCGCCAGATTGAGCGTCAGCAGCAGGCAGATCAGCGGCAGTGCCAGCATCATACCGTTGATAAAAATCGGTGAACCCAACTGCGCGAGCGCCAGAAAACCGTTGCCGTTAAGCGGCTGAGCCTGGATCGGCAGCGTGTAAAAACTGTCTGCCAAGAGGGAGATCAGCCGCAGATGCCCGTCAAAACCCAGGAACAGCAGCATGGCCAGCAGGTTCAGCAAACGCGCCAGGATCGGCGTATTGGGGCCACCGGCAGGATCGAAGAAGGTAGCGAACGACAGCCCCATCTGCATGCCGATCACCTCTCCGGCCAGGCGCACGGCGGCAAAGGCGAACTGCATGGTCAGCCCGAGCGCTACGCCAATCAGCACTTGCTGCACTGCCAACCACAGGCCGGTGATGGAAAAAATCGGGATATTGCTGCTGGGCAACGCTGGGGCGATCAGCAACACGATCAGCCCGGCGAGGCCGATTTTTACCCGTTTGCTAATCTGTTTTTCACTGAGTAATGGCGCGGTGGCGATCAGCGCCAGCACGCGCAGCAGCGGCCAGAAAAACTGGCTGAGCCAGACGCTGAGCTGTGCACTGTCGAACGTGAGCATGGTTAGCCAATCAGCTGCGGCAGACTGCTGAACAGCAGGCGCATGTAATCCAGCAGCAAGTTGAGCATCCACGGCCCGGCAATGATGAGGGTGGCGACTACCGACAGGATCTTGGGAATAAACGACAGCGTCATTTCGTTAATCTGCGTGGCCGCTTGCAGCAGGCTGACCACCAGGCCGCTGATCAACGCCGCCAGCAGCAGCGGGGCGGCCAGCGCCAGCGCTACTTTCATCGCTTCGGCACCGAGTGTCATTACTGATTCAGGTGTCATCGTTATTCTCCACTATGAAAATCCTCCTTTTGGCGACGTGCCGGTCAGTTGAGCGCAAGACTGCATAATCCTGCAGCCCTTTGCTAACCCCTCACCCTAACCCTCTCCCCGAGGGAGAGGGAACTGGTCAGCCGCCTTGGGATAGCCTGGTTAAAATCCTCACCACGATGCTGAACAGGATGCCCTCTCTCCCCGCTGTCTCTTATACACAACGTGTTCGTCTCTGTAAGTCAGGTGTAATGGGAATTGCCGTAAAAGATCATCATCCGATGGAACAATAATGGACGGCAATTGCAGGGCCCAAGGCGGGGCCCTGCACCCACGCCTACGCTTAACATGGCCTGCCCGCTGCGCGGGT
>JBAQHZ010000401.1:0-9134 GCA_049288585.1 Chania sp. | reverse complement strand
AAATACATTTTTTTGCATTTTTTCTCTGTTGCTGGAATTTGCCTCACATGTCAAAAAATATTCATAAGCATCGCATCCTCATTCTGGACTTCGGTTCGCAATATACCCAACTGGTTGCCCGCCGCGTGCGTGAGATCGGCGTTTACTGCGAACTGTGGGCCTGGGACGTCAGCGAAGAGCAGATCCGTGAATTCAACCCGAGCGGCATCATTCTTTCCGGTGGCCCAGAAAGCACCACCGAGCACAACAGCCCGCGCGCGCCGGAATACGTCTTCACCGCCGGTGTACCGGTGTTGGGCGTGTGCTACGGCATGCAGACCATGGCGATGCAGTTGGGTGGCCAGGTTCAAGGCTCCAACGAGCGTGAGTTCGGCTATGCGCAGGTAGAAATCACCACCAAAAGCGCGCTGGTGCGCGACATTGAAGACGCCGTCAGCCCGGCGGGCAAACCGCTGCTGGATGTGTGGATGAGCCACGGTGACAAAGTGACCGCCATCCCGGCCGATTTCGTGACCGTGGCCAGCACCGATACCTGCCCGTTCGCCATTATGGCTAACGAAGAAAAACGCTTCTACGGCGTACAGTTCCACCCGGAAGTGACGCATACCCGCCAGGGCCAGCGCATGCTGGAGCGCTTTGTGTTGGACATCTGTGGCTGTGAAGCCCTGTGGACGCCAGCCACCATCATCGAAGACGCCATTGAGCGGCTGCGTGAGCAGATAGGTGAAGATCACGTGATCCTCGGCCTGTCCGGCGGCGTAGATTCTTCCGTTACCGCGATGCTGTTGCACCGCGCGATCGGCAAACGCCTAACCTGCGTGTTTGTCGACAACGGCCTGCTGCGCCTGAATGAAGCCGATCAGGTGCTGGAAATGTTCGGCGATCACTTCGGCCTGAACATTGTGCACGTTGCGGCAGAGAACCGTTTCCTGAGCGCGCTGGCGGGTGTTGATGAGCCAGAAGCCAAGCGTAAAATCATCGGTCGCGTATTTGTCGAAGTGTTCGATGAAGAGGCCTGCAAGCAGAGCGAAGTGAAATGGCTGGCGCAGGGTACTATCTACCCGGACGTGATCGAATCCGCCGCTTCTGCTACCGGTAAAGCGCACGTGATTAAATCGCATCACAACGTCGGTGGCCTGCCGAAAGAGATGAAGCTGGGCTTGGTTGAGCCGCTGAAAGAGCTGTTCAAAGACGAAGTGCGCAAGATCGGCCTGGAACTGGGCCTGCCGTACGACATGCTGTATCGCCACCCGTTCCCTGGGCCAGGTTTGGGCGTGCGTGTGCTGGGCGAAGTGAAGAAAGAGTACTGCGACCTGCTGCGCCGCGCCGATGCGATCTTCATCGAAGAACTGCACAAAGCGGACCTGTACAACAAGGTCAGCCAAGCGTTCACCGTGTTCCTGCCGGTGCGCTCCGTCGGCGTGATGGGCGATGGCCGTAAATATGACTGGGTGGTTTCACTGCGTGCGGTGGAAACTATCGACTTTATGACTGCGCACTGGGCGCACCTGCCGTATGAGTTCCTCGGCCGCGTGTCCAACCGTATCATCAACGAAGTGAACGGCATTTCTCGCGTGGTTTATGATATCAGCGGTAAGCCACCGGCGACGATTGAGTGGGAATGAGTTAACGTCTGGCACAACTAGGCATAAAACCCTGTTTAAGTCCGCGTAATTGCGGGCTTTTTTGTTTCTGCAACCGGTGTAACCCTAGCACAGCAGAGCAAGGTTTTGGTCAATACGGCCCTGGATCATGCGCAGAGTGTCTCGGGTGATAACCTGTGGCAGCAGGTTATCAGCTATCGTGGCAAACTTGCTTGCAACATTGCAAATACTGTCAATGATGCGGTTTGCGGCCTCCGCTGAGGCCTCGGCCTCTTCAGCAAGTTGGAGCATCGCTGCGCGATCGATCGCCAGTGCCTCACCCATCACGTCCATCTGGTGATACCCACCGAGCCCCTCGCAGAAGGTCACGTCGTAAGCCGGTGCCAGTTTCCAATCGCCAGTTGGCGACATCAGGTAGGCGAAGTTCTTGGGGTGATCGTCCCGGTTGTTGAACGCGACATTGAACACGGCACGTTCGAAGGCGAATGCTTTCTCTCGCACATCGTTGGTACACATCTGGGTTGCACGTAAGAAGTTAACGTAGTCCAAAACACCCGAAACCTGGTAGTCGGCGCCGGTAAAAGCAGCGAGGCTTTGCATGGGGATGCGTAGATCGTTTTGGCGGTCAAAGCGTTTACTGGCGAACGCTGCCATTCCTTTGGGCAGACTGAAATACTGTGTGTCCGGGGTTTGGATACCGCACATACGCAAACACTCGGCATAGACCATTTCGATAGCGCACACCTCGGCATGCTCTCCCTTGGCGGGGAACTTGACCAGCCACGCTTCAAAGCCCTGTGTGACGGCGGTTGTAAATTTTCCGGTTTGAGGATCGCGATAGATCAGAGCCTTTGGTCTGGCGCCCTGAGGCGAGCCCCCCACCTGTAGCAAACTCTGTAGGAATGCCCCATCGTTACCATTGAGCACTTCCTGCACTTCAGTGGCAAGCAGGTTGAGTGACATATGCTCTTGCGACTCCAGCCCTTCAGGCACTACAGGTTCGAACGACAGGGCACCCATAGCATTGTTGCCAATGTAAGTCAGTCGTTCCAAAGGGCCAATGCGTGCAGTGGTGAGCCCACGGCGTCTGAACAATCGGTCCATTAACAGCATGCCCCAACCGTCAGGTAACGAGTCATAGACCGGCCCAGGCAGGCCCAACTGGTGGGGTGGGAAGCCTCGGCGCAACTGCATCCCTTCCAGTGGAAGGGTATAGGACGATAGCTCCAAACCTCTCTGTCTGGCCTCATTGCTGTACTCGAACATAATCTGTGGTCTGCCGGTGAGGGCGGTCGTAGACATCAATGTGCCCCATAACCATCTTTCCCCCCAACCTTCGTAGTACACATTCACTTGCTCAAGCATTGCTGGGCCTCTTTTTAATACGGTGACGATGGGCGCTTTTTTCGTAGCGGCGAATATCTTCGAGGCTCTCCAACTTAGGTAGGAACAGACCTTCGAGTTCCTTGGTTCGGCCTAGAACCATCGCCACGCGGACCACGTTCTCGAACCCAACATTGCGTCCTGCCTCCAGGTTAGACACGGTATTGGTGCCGATGCCAGCACGACCAGCCACATCCGCTTGAGTCATCTGCTGCGCCAACCGTTCTGTGCGCAGGCGTTCGCATAATCGCTTGACGATCTCACTCGGTTTGCTGAAGCTTAAATCCAACATATTGTGGAACCTTACCAAATTAGGCTAGTTAATACCCAAAACTATAGAGTTAACTAGAAATCCAATCAAGCGACATAATTCTCTTAATTCATGTTTTAAACTCAAAAAAATAGTTTAAACCACAATTTATAGGATTTAACTTTATTCAGTACTGGGGTTGCACCTGAATATTGGCACCTTCTCTTAAAACAGGTTGTTAGCTATTTTTGATTAGCCTCCATTTTCTCGCATGATGTTTACCGTATATTTTCCCTTTCAAATCCAGATGCTTCATCAGGCGGTAAGCCTGTTGTTTTGTGCTCTTCGGGTGCGTACTATCTTCCCTCGCCATAGGCAGCGGGTAAGGCTTTGGCGTTATCTGATAATAAAAAAGGAAATGTGATGGAAAGGCGTAATTTTCTCAAAGGTGCTGCTGCGTTATCTTCTTTTGGTCTGATTAGCCCTGCCTGGTCTGAGTCGCGTAAAGCTGACACCCCGGCGGCAACCTGCGTAGATAGAAGAAGACGTTTCGTGATGACGCAGACTTATCGACTGAAAGCGCCAGCAGGCTCCGAAGGTAAGGCTAATCTGTGGATCCCAGTGCCGGAAGACACCGCTTTTCAGCAACTAAAGCACATTTCCTTTTCTGGCAACTATCAGCAGGCTTATCTAACGGCCAATAACCGTTACGCGGCCAAAACGTTGTTCGCCACCTGGCCGGACTCAAAAGGCCCGATGGAAATGAAAGTGGAAATGCTGATTGAAACCTTGGACTGGGAACCGTTGAAGAATAATCAACTGTCCGCATGGCGTCTTCCTGACACCGATTTGGTTTTCCCCGCAGAGGTGCAGCCCTATCTCAACGCTACGCCCCATATCCCGGTGGATGGGTTGGTGAAAGAAACGGCGCTGAAGATCGTCGGCAGTGAGAAGTCACCTCTCAAGCAGGCGCGACTAATTCATGATTGGGTAAGAACCCATATGCATCGCGACGATTCGGTGATCGGCTGTGGCAGCGGCGACGTGGGTCAAATTCTAAAAACCGGCAATCTGGGTGGGAAATGTACCGACATCAACTCCGTTTTTGTCGCGTTATGCCGTTCCTGCGGCATCCCGGCGCGCGAGATGTTTGGTATTCGTCTGGGGGCAACCCGCAAGCTCGTCAACTATTCGAAGAAGGCGTTTGGTAGCGCAGACGAACAGGGCGTGGCGAAAATCAGTGGTGGGCAGCACTGTCGGGCCATGTTCTGGCTGGCGGGTTTCGGCTGGCTACCGGCCGATCCGGCCGATGTCACAAAAATGCGTTTAACTGAGAAAAAAGAAAACGGTGATCCAGCCGTTGAGGCCGTCAGTGATTATCTGTTCGGTAACTGGGAAATGAACTGGGTGGGCTTTAACTATGCCCGTGACTTTGCGCTTTCGCCGGTGGCAGAACAGGGTGACCTCAATAACTTTGGTTATCCTTATGCTGAAGTGGATGGCGATCCGTTGAACTTCTACGATCCGGCTGAATTTAGTTATGACTATGTCTCTGTCGAGCAGCCTTAAGGGCAGCGTGGTGACGTTGTTGGCGGCTCTGTTTGCAGCCGCCGCATCGACACTTTGCTGCCTTGGCCCGCTGCTCTATCTGGTGTTCGGTATTTCCGCTGCCGGGTTGACGGGGATCCCGGCTTTATCCTGGTTGCAGTTACCGATGGTGGTTCTCTCAGTCGGTTTGATGCTGAGAGGATTCTGGCGGCTTTATCTGTCGCCACGTCCTGTCTGCGTGAATGTTGTTAGTCGCCGGGCATTGCTTTGGCTTTATTGGTTATCGGTGCCGCTGCTTTTGGCCTTGATGACCTATCCGTATGTATTACCCTGGTTGTGGGAGTTGATGGAATGAAGAAGCGCTTTTTTCTGATGCTGGCTCTGGTGTTAATGGCACCGCAGGCATGGGCTGAAAACCAAAAGGTCACTATCGATATCAAAGATATGACATGCTCGCTCTGCGTTATCTCCATCAATAAGGCACTGCGTGCTACTGACGGCGTGATTAAAGCTAAAGCCTCCCTGAAAACGCATCAGGCAGAGGTGATTGTGCCAGAAGGCTTTGATAATCAGACATTGCTGACGGCGATTTCCCGCACCGGATATACCGGTGAAATCCAAGGTGTGGCTTCAGCTCCGTAGTGTATTTTGTCCTTTTGGGCAGTGCAGCAGATAATATTCCTCACCACCGTCACAACCGGCCGCAATATTCTGCCAGCCATGCTTGTGGTAAAACGCCAGGGCTTTTTGGTTTTTCACCAGGCATTTTAGCGAACCGGTCGACGTAAAGGTGCGTTCGGCCGCATGCAGCAGTGCGCTGCCGATGCCCTGCGGTGGTAGATCGGGGTCGACATACAGGTGATGAATGAAGTTATCAGCGCGGTGAATCGAAACAAATCCCAATAGTTTTCCCGTTTATTCTGCTACCCATATATCTTCACCCCGCGTTGAGCGATCGAAATCCTCCAATTGGTAATGGCGAGTGTCGCGCCAAGTAAAGGCCGCTCGGCGTGCAGCAAGGTACAGAACGTGCAGAAGTGGGCGATCTGCCTCATAGTAGGGTCTTATCTGCATGGTGTTTCCTTTGCATTGCTTGGGGGGCGTAGGGTCGATCGCTATCAGCATCAATCCATTTCAATGCGGGTTGCCCCAACAAGATTTCTTTACCGACAATGGTGGTTTTACCTCCTTGCTGCAGGCTGCGGATATTGCGCAGTAACGTGCCAACATCCGATTGATCCACCTGATGGCCGTTCTGATCGCGTATCAATGCGTCTGTTGGTGAAAGATTTAGCACCGGGAATTGATGTAAGCCGAATGGCCATAGGCGAACCGTGCTGCTACTTGGGTTATAAACCAGAACCGCACCTGGGTGAGGCTCAGTAAAATCCATCCGCACATCGCCGGGTTTGCGATAGCTGTATCGAATCACATTATTCTCACCAAGTGCCGATTGGGAAACGATCTTAACCTGATAGGATTCAAGCTGCTCAAAATGTTGCTGGGCAATAACAATAGGGTCTGTGCTGTTTGCGCTGAACAGCGAAGAGGGGGCAACATCCGTAGCACTAGCAGCATAGGCTGCGGTGCTTGGTATCAATACGGTCACGAGTAACAATATTGAGTTGATTAATTTGCTGATAGTTTTCACCTTCATTGTGTGAACTGACCAGAAAGGATAATTTCCTCATATTTATAATTAAATGTAGGACCGGTTACAGGTAATAAGCAAGAGGGTTGGTTGCTTTTAATTATTTGATTTATTTTATGAAAGTATTGAATGAAGGGTTTAACTGCCGCATATTTGAGTATTAGTGAGTAAAAATACCTCATTAAATAGGTTGAGGCTAAGTGAAACCAGTCAACTGCTTGATATTTAGTACCCAACACACCATGATTTGCATAGTGTGAGGGCTGGTAAGGTGATTCTTGGCCTGTTTTTTTGATGATGAGGGGAGCACGATGGCAGGTTATCAACCGCCTTATACCATAACACCAAACATTCTGAATCAGGTGGTTGAGGTGGGGGAGCTATTAGGCCGTTGGGCTGCGCAGGCTGAACAATCTTCCCCTTTGCTACGCAAAGAGAACCGTATCCGCACTATCCAGGCATCATTGGCTATTGAGTACAACAGTCTGTCTACCGAACAGGTTACTGCGATCATGGATGGTAAACGGGTATTGGCACCGGCAAAAGATATTCAGGAAGTTCGTAACGCGATCCTTGCCTATGAAAAATTGCCTGACTGGCAGAGCCATTGGTTTGATGACTTACTGGCAGCGCATCGTTTACTGATGGTTGGCCTAGTGGATGCGCCAGGTCAGTTGCGCAGTGGTAATGTTGGCGTGTATCGGGAAAAGCAACTGATTCATATGGCTCCGCCAGCCAATCAATTGCCGCGTTTAGTCAGCGATCTGCTGACATGGTTACAGTACACTGATATCCACCCGTTGATTGCCAGTTCCATATTCCATTATGAATTTGAATTCATCCATCCGTTTGCTGATGGCAACGGGCGTATGGGCCGCTTATGGCAAACGTTGATCCTCAGTGAATGGCGCCCAGAACTGGCCTGGTTGCCGGTAGAAACCTTAATCCACAATCAGCAGCAGGAATATTACCGCGTATTGGGCGAGTGCGACCGGGCCAGCGACTGTACGCCATTTATTACATTTATGCTGGAGAAACTGGTTGGCGCATTAGCCGAAGGTATAGATGCGCAGAAAGGGCTTCCTGTCGCGATGTCGGTAGAAATGTCGGTAGAAATGTCGGTAGAAAATCCGCAGCCTTTAGGCCGAACAGCAGAACGCATCTTAGCCGCTGTCACCGCTAATCCTTCCATGACTATTGTGCAACTTGCTGGTGAGTTGAAGGTAAGTAGCCGTACCATCGAGCGCACTATCAAGGTATTGCAGGAAGAAAAACGATTAGCAAGAGTTGGGTCGACTAAGAGCGGTTACTGGCAGGTTGTTTAAACTTATTATATGGTAAAGATGATATTTATCTGGGGTAATAATCAGTATTCCACTTCATGAGAAGAGCGGTGGGATCACTAAGCGATATTTACATACGTCCCCTCTATCTACTGTTTCCTACGTAGTTGATGGGCTTTGCTGGGTCTAAACATCGTAGACATGAGACATCAATCATAGGGAAGCAATGCCAACGATACCTACTGGACTATCTTGGCTCATATATAATCGCCGTATGATTGATTTGCCATGCAGTCAAGATAGAATGTTCTGACTTATCAGAGGGGGTGACATGAATATCCGGGAATTTATAGGCCAGTATCGTAACCATCCAGTGCTTTTCATCGGGGCAGGTGTCAGCTTGAGGTATCTTAACAATTCACATACATGGGATGGATTGTTAAAATATATATCTTTTGAGTTGAAAGGAAATAATGAGTTTTATTTAGACATTAAAGCTGAATGTCAAGTTGATGGAAAATATAACTACGCCCTAATTGCTACAAAATTAGAAAAAGCCTTCAACCAAGCGTTAGGTGAAGACCGGAATGGAAAATTCAAAGAGATAAATGATTATTTCTACGCTGAGATGGAACGTGAAAATAATTTAAGTAGATTTAAAATATATATTTCAAAGTTAGTGGGAGTTCTGGGTTATAGAGAGGATAAAAAAGAGGAGTTAGCAGAGCTAAAGAAAATCAGGAAAAATGTAGGCTCAGTTATAACTACAAACTATGATGGCCTTGTGGAAGATGTATTCAGCTTTGAACCGTTAGTCGGGAATGATATATTATTGAGCAATCCCTATGGTTCCGTGTATAAGATTCATGGCTGTAATAAAGACCCCTCAAAAATCATTATAACTGAAGAGGATTATTCCCACTTTGATAACAAATATGAGTTGATTCGTGCTCAGTTGCTCTCAATTTTCATACATAACCCAATTATATTTATGGGGTATGGAATTGGTGATGAAAACATAAAGAGCTTACTTAAAACTATTTTCACTTATGTCGAGCCAAACTCACTGACTGCACAACGGATTAGGGATAATTTCCTCTTGGTCGAATTTGAAAAGGATTCAACATCGCATGATATTAGTGAACATGACATTGATTTAGAAGGTTTTTCCACAATAAGAATAAATAAAATAAAAACTGATGATTTCATAGAAATCTATAGATCACTATCTAACTTGAATCTACCTGTGTCTGCTATGGACATACGAAAAGTTCAAAGTATTGTGAAGGATATATATTCCGGTGTACATGATGATGGTACGAGTATAAAAGTCAATATCACAGAGGATATTGACTCTCTTAATAATAGCGATAAAATATTAGTTATTGGTTCAAGTAATTCTATAAAATATGAAC
>JBAQHZ010000400.1:0-28651 GCA_049288585.1 Chania sp. | reverse complement strand
TGCTGATGCATCGCCGCCACCGCGGTGAAAATGTTATCTGACTCCAGCGGATAATGTTGGAAACGGTCAAGCTCGGTAGCCAGCACGTTCAGCAGGATCTCGGAATCGGAGGTCGTGTTGACATGACGGCGGCCACTTTCAAACAGCTTTTGGCGCAGTTCATGGGCGTTGGTCAGGTTGCCGTTGTGAGCCAGAGTCAGGCCAAACGGCGAGTTGACATAAAAAGGTTGCGCCTCTGAAGCACTGGAGCTGCCTGCCGTCGGGTAACGCACGTGGCCGATCCCCATATTGCCCTGCAAACGCTGCATATGGCGTGCTTCAAACACATCCTTCACCAGGCCGTTTGCCTTACGCAGACGGAACCCATTATGGGAATCAATGGTGACGATGCCTGCGGCATCCTGCCCACGGTGCTGAAGCACCATCAACGCATCATAAATCGACTGGTTTACCGGCATGAAACCGGCGATACCGACAATACCGCACATGTTGTCTTTTCCTCTAAGCCGCTACCGCCCCGGTAAGTGAGACGGTAAGAAACTCGACGTGCTCTGCAGATAGTCAAAAAACCATCTGATGATATAGCTGAACTGGGGAATCAGCTGTGACTGTTGCCAGTCCGCACTTTGCGACAGGGTGGTAAAGGTATCCAGGAAAAACAGTATCGCCGCCACGATCAGCACGCCGCGCAGTGCACCGAAGCACACGCCCAACACCCGATCGGTGCCCGATAATCCGGTTTTTTCTACCAGTGAACCAATCACATAGTTAACGATAGCGCCTACAATCAGCGTCGCGATAAACAAAATGGCAATCGCGATGCCGTTCCGTACCAGTTCATCTTCAAAACGAGTGAAATAGGCTGCAAGGTAAGGGTAGAAATGGCTGGCAACAAAGAACGCGCATCCCCATGTCACCAGTGACAAGGCTTCACGCACAAACCCTCGGATCAGGCTCACCAGAGCCGAAAATCCAATCAACGCTAAAATGACGTAATCAATCCAGACCATGACCATTCCAATAATGAATCGCCCCTTGCATCCCCTTTATCCTTCAGGCTGCATCAGCATTAACTGCCCTGATACCGCTCGAATGTTATCGGGTATGACCAATTCGCGGCGAATTCTAACAGAAAAAGAAAACGTTTGCGTAGGGGATTTCCCGCCACGTAACAAATAAAAAACGGCGATAAAAAATTTCTTAATCGCCACGCCTACATAGGTTGTTTCGTCGCTGAAAGACACAGTTTTATTGATGTTTCTCCAGCCCCCGCTCCCCGAAGAAGAGTGAGCTGAGGCAACTCAGCGTGCGCTGTAAGCCTTTACCTGCCCGCTCAAGCCACTGATACCATTCAGTGCAGGCAGTGACGCTTGCAGCTTCTGCTTCGACGCATCCGGGCCGACGAAAATCCGCGTAATCTCCCCCTGTACCGGCGTTGAAGGCACGGTGTAGGCTCGGTAGCCAGACAAACGCAGCGATGCGACGATCTCGTTAACCTTGGCGGCATTTTTCAACGCCCCCAGTTGCACCACATAAGCCTGCCCTATCGGCGCTTTTTCATCAGCCGCTGGTTTTGGTTCTGGCTTAGGTTCGGGTTTTGGCTCCGGCTTCACTTCCGGCTTAGGCTCAACTTTCGGCGGTGTTACCGGTTTTGGCTTCACTTCCAGCGGTTTGGTTTCTATCGGCTTGGGCTGTTGTACCGGTTTGGTTTCGATCGGCGGTGGTGCCACCAGCACAGGTTGCTCCTGCCCACGTTGATTCGCCGCCTGCCGAGTTGCGGCTTCGGTCGCGGCCTGCTGCTCGACCAACGCCCCCGCCCCTTCCGGTGGCTGGGCTGGCAACGGCTGATTCACCGGCGGTATCACGTCAGTTTCGTGGGCATCACCCGGTTTCGGCACCAGAGGAATGGCCGCAAACTCATCCTCATAATGTCTCTTTTTTCCGTCCAGCAACCCCGGCAGGATAATGACCCCCAGGGCAACCAGAATCACAGTGCCAACCAGTCGGTTCTGAAATTTACTTGCCACTCACACTCCCCGCCTCTCGTCTAGCGCCGCCATCACATGGGCAACGGTGTGGAACGATCCACAGACGATCACAATGTCTTGAATATCTGCATCCTGCATCGCCTGACGCCAGGCCGTTTGGACATCGGCAAACTGCTGCGGTTCCGTTAAATACTGCGCCAACAGCTCAACGCTGGCACCGCGTGGGCCTTCCAACGGGGCGCAGTACCAGGCATCCACCTGTTCGCTCAGGCAAGCCAGCGTACCGGCGATATCTTTATCCGACAGCATACCCACCACGGCCCGCACCTTGCCGCCATTACGCGGCAATTTTGCCAGTTGCCCGGCCAGATAGCCCGCCGCATGCGGATTATGCGCAACATCCAAGATCAGCAGCGGATCCCGCTGCACAATCTGGAAACGCCCTGGCAATGCTGCCTGCTGCAACCCGGTAAAAATGGCTTTCTCATCAATCTCGAGCGCAGCATAGTGCAACGCCGCCAACGCGGTGGCCGCATTCGCCAGCGGCACGTTCGGCATTGGCAAGTTGGTCAACCGGGTGCCACCCCCTTCCCATTGCCAACGTTCACCCTGCTCGCTGAAGTTCCAGGCATCGCCGCGGCGATACAATGCGGCGCCCAAATTCTCGGCCACCTGCTGAATGCTGTGTGGCATATCCGGTTCGCCGACGATCGCCGGTTTGCCGCTGCGGAAAATCCCCGCTTTTTCGCGGCCAATGCTTTCGCGATCGCTCCCCAGCCAGTCGGTGTGATCCAAAGCGATACTGGTCACTACCGCCACGCTCGGGTTGACGATATTGGTCGCATCCAAACGCCCGCCCAATCCGACTTCCAGGATCACCACGTCAAGCTTAGCCTGTTTGAACAGTTGCAACGCCGACAGCGTGCCGAATTCGAAGTACGTCAGGGAAGTTTCACCGCGCCCGGCTTCGATGGCCGCCAATGAACGGCTGTGCTCCGCTTCGCTCAGTTCCTCACCCTGAACGCGTACCCGTTCGGTGTAACGCACCAGGTGCGGCGAACTGTAGACACCAACACGCAACCCGGCGGCCAGCAAAATGGCTTCCAGCGTGCGGCAGGTGGTGCCTTTGCCGTTGGTACCGGCAACGGTGAAGACCGTGGGAGCAGGAGTGAGCAAATCAAGATGTGCCGCAACGCGCTGCACGCGCTCCAGGCCGAGTTCGATCGCCTGGCTGTGCAAGCGTTCCAGATAATAAAGCCACGAGCTCAATGGCGACGTGGCTTGGGGAATTGAGTGGTTTTGCATGGATTCCATCGCTTCATCTACCCGTAAGGCGACGCTTTACGTTTTCAACCGCACTTAGCCACAACATAGCGATTGAAATACCGCACCGGTCAGTTACCGGTGCGGCCGCTCCTTTGCGGATCAGGCATCAACCTGATTTTCTTGTGCGGCAACCGGGGCTGCATCATCAAACTGCGGCTGCGGTTGGTTGGTCAGCTTGGAAAGAATGCTTGCCAATGTCTGACGCATCACCGGACGGCGCACGATCATATCAATCGCGCCCTTTTCGATCAGGAACTCACTGCGCTGGAAGCCCGGTGGCAGTTTTTCACGCACGGTCTGCTCGATCACGCGTGGGCCAGCAAAGCCAATCAGCGCTTTCGGTTCGGCGATATTGATATCACCCAGCATTGCCAGACTAGCGGAAACACCGCCCATGGTAGGATCGGTCAGTACAGAGATGTACGGCAGACCGCGCTCCTGCAATTTAGCCAACGCCGCGCTGGTTTTCGCCATCTGCATCAGAGACATCAGCGCCTCCTGCATACGTGCGCCACCGCTGGCGGAGAAGCAGATCAGCGGGCAATTGTCTTCCAGCGCCTGCTCAACCGCACGCACAAAACGCGCGCCGACCACGGAAGACATCGAACCACCGATAAAGGCAAATTCGAAAGAGGCCGCAACGATCGGCATACCGTACAGCTTGCCTTTCATCACCACCAGCGCGTCTTTCTCGCCGGTCGCTTTCTGCGCGGCAACCAAGCGGTCTTTATACTTTTTGGAATCCTTGAACTTCAGAACGTCTTTCGGCTCCAGTTCGCTGCCCAGTTCCACTTCACTGCCTTCGTCCAGCAGGGTATGCAAACGCATACGCGCCGACATACGCATGTGGTGATCGCACTTAGGGCAGACTTCAAGATTACGCTCCAGCTCGGCACGATAGAGAACCTGGCCACAGCTGTCGCATTTGGTCCAAACCCCTTCGGGAATGCTCACCTTACGGGTTTGTGTAATATTGCTCTTGTTAAGAATTCGTTCAATCCAGCTCATCGATGACCTTTCTGTTTGAACCTGGCAGACGCCAGTCCGCTGTTCATGCTGTAACAATCCCCCCGAAAACAGACCTAATGAAAAAGCCCCCGAACCAAGCACGACCTACGCGCTGCCGAGGCACTGATTTCAAGGTTGTTCGCAGGAACAGACCATAAATGTCGCTCATTAAACCATATCGGCCCGGTCCTGTGGATAAAAAACTGGTCGAACCGATAGGTTAAGCGCTGTTTTTACTGTTTTTGCTGGCGGGCAGCCGCGCGTTTGTGGCGCCAAATCTCAATAATACCCGGCAGAATTGAAACAAAGATGATCCCAACGATCAACAATTTCAAGTTTTCCTGCACGATCGGCAAATCGCCAAAAAGGTAACCAGCATAAGTGAACAGCAGCACCCAAAGTAGCGCACCAATCACGTTATAGGCAGCGAAGTGACGATAGGACATATGCCCCATCCCGGCGACGAACGGCGCAAATGTCCGCACAATCGGCACAAAACGCGCCAAAATAATGGTTTTACCCCCATGCTTCTCATAAAACTGATGGGTTTTATCCAGATAACTACGGCGGAAAATCTTTGAATCCGGGTTGCTGAACAACTTCTCACCAAACAACCGGCCAATCGTATAGTTGACCGCATCGCCGATCACCGCGGCGATCACCATCAAAACAACCATGGTGTGTACGTTGAGATCGTTAGACGGCAGCGCTGCCAGCGCACCGGCGACAAACAACAGGGAATCACCCGGCAGGAACGGCGTCACCACCAGCCCGGTTTCACAAAACAGGATCAGGAACAGAATGGCGTAAACCCACATGCCATATTGCGCCACCAGTTCCGCCAAGTGCACGTCAATATGCAGAATGAAATCAATGATAAACTTAATGATGTCCATAAACTCTCTCGTCTAACCGAATGTCTCTCCCACTCGGCGCTTGCACCAGTGAACAACGCATTAATCTGCCATCAGGCGGCTTAATCGTCAGCTAAAAACAGCGGCCCCATCGGTGGCCGGGGTAAAGCAAACTGCTCAGGATAATCGACAGCGACCAGATACAACCCCTCTGCCCGCGCCGTTGCCGCCGCGAGATTGCGGTCCTTCAACGCCAGCAGTTCAGCCATCCAGTTTTCATCTTGATTGCCGCAGCCAATTTCCATCAGGCTGCCGACGATATTGCGCACCATATGATGCACAAACGCATTGGCTTTGATATCTACCACCAGATATTCGCCGTAGCGCGTCACTTTAACCTGCTTTACGTTGCGCCACGGAGTACGCGACTGGCACTGCACGGCGCGGAAAGAAGTGAAATCGTTCTCCCCTAACAGCGCCTGCGCCGCACGATGCATACGATCGGCATCCAGCGGGTGATAAAAATGCGTCACCCCCTGCTGCAATACCGCCGGGCGATAACGGTGATTAAAGATGATGTAACGATAACGGCGGGCGGTGGCGCTGAAACGCGCATGGAAATCACTGCTGACTTCCTTTACCCAACGCACTGCAATATCCGGCGGCAGGTGGCTGTTAACCCCCATCGTCCAGGCGGCATCTTTGCGGCGCGCAGCGGTCTCAAAATGCACCACCTGGCCGGTGGCATGCACCCCGGCGTCGGTTCGCCCGGCGCAGAACACGCCGATCGGCGCATCCGCGACCTTGCTCAGCGCCTTTTCCAGGCAAGCCTGAACGCTGGTGACTTCCTGCTGACGTTGCCAGCCATAATAACGGCTGCCGTCATACTCAATCCCCAACGCAATTTTCAGCATCGGCGGGGTTGGCAACTCCACTTCAGACATCAGTACATCTGCTCCTGCAACAGGCGTTCAGCGGTTTCGATCGCCATCAGCGCGCCGCCAAAGCGCACGTTGTCGGCCACCGACCAGAACTGCAGTATTTCAGGGATGCCATAATCATTGCGCAGGCAACCGATGCACAGCACATCACTGCCGGAGGCTTCCGTCACCTGCGTCGGATAATCGTCTTCTTCACTCAGTTGAATATCTTCGGCCTGCTCCAGTTCGTGGCGTGCCTCTTCTGCGGCGATCGGGCGCAACGCTTCCAAGTGCACCACCTGCGCATGGCCGTAGAATACCGGTGACTGGACGCAGCTTACCGAGATCGGCAACCCTTCGTCCTGTAGCACTTTGCGCACCTGATCGACGATCAGGCGCTCTTCACGCACGCTGCCCTGCTCATCGGCCATCAAAGGCAAAATATTGAACGCCAGTTGCTTGGCAAACACGCCCGGTTCGGCAGGAATGCCGTTCAGTAAACGAGCGCTTTGGCCTGCCAGATCGTCCACCGCCACTTTGCCGCGTGCCGAAGCCGACATCAGCGTGGTGACGTGCAAACGGGAAAGCCCGGCCTGTTCAGTTAATGGTTTAATCGCCGTCAGCAGTTGGCTCACCATGCTGTCGGCCACCGCCACGATATTGCGATTGCGGTAATCCGCCAGCACCTGCGGGTTAACGCCAGGCACCACCAGCGGCACATCCGGTTCCAGAGCAAACAGGCCGCTGGTGTCAATCACCAGGCAGCCCATATTGCCCGCTTCGTCCGCATAGCGGGCAGCCGCTTCAGTCCCGGCGACAAAAAATGACAACTGGGCCTGGGACCAGTCAAATTCCTCTGCATTTTGCACCAGCAGAGATTTGCCGTTAAAACGCACCGTCGCACCGGTGCTGCGTTCACTGGCTAAAGGATAGAGTTCACCCACCGGGAACTGGCGTTCCTGTAACAATTCCAGCAACGCTTCACCTACTGCGCCCGTCGCGCCAAGCAGAGCGATATTCCAGCCGTCAGACATTGGGTTATCTCCAGAGTATTTCATTTGCAAGCGGGCGGTAAAACCACCGCCCGAGTATAAAAAAGTTGGTTTAAAGCTAATCTGTCCCCCACTCCTTTGGGGAAAGGATTAGGGGCACTCACTAGACGACAGCCCCTCACCCCGGCCCTCTCCCACAGGGATAGGGGGCGATCCCTTACGCACCTACTGCATAACTATGCATTATTGCACGCCAAAGCCCAGCTTATGCAGCAGTTCCGCGCTGGCGCTATCATCACACAGCACCCTCAGGGAGGACCACTCGCGGCGTTCCTGATAATGTTTACGCAGGCGATCAAACTCACCCGGCAGCCCAGCCACTTTCCGCAGCGGCGCATCATCGCGGCGCACATCATACACCAAGTGCATCAATCGTTTTAACTTGCCTTCATCCAGCGGCCCGTTGAGGCGGACTTCGCTGAATTCCGGCACCGGCAGCAGCGAAGCGAGCGCGATCTGCTGCGGTTTCCCCAGGTGTTGAGCGAAGGCTTCAAACACTTGGGTGGTACCGCGCGCTTTGCCCTCCAGCGTATAACCAGCGATATGGGCGGTGCCAATGTCCACCCAATCGAGCAGCGGCAGGGAAAGCTCCGGCTCCGGTTCCCACACGTCCAGTACCGTACTGAGCCGTTTGCCCTGTTCCAGCACTTTGAGCAAGGCGGCGTTATGCACCACCGCCCCACGACAGGCGTTGATCAGAATACGGTCATCCGGCAAGGCGTCGAGCAGATCCGCGTTAGCCAAATGCAGCGACTTATACGGGCCGGACTTGTTCAGTGGGGTATGGAAAGTCAGCACATCGGCCTCAGCCACCAGCTTTTTCAATGGCCAGAACTCACCCGCATCACCACGATCGGCACGCGGCGGATCGCACAGCAGAGTACGCACCCCCAGCGCTTTCAGCCGGGCATCCAAACGGGAACCCACATTACCCACGCCGACAATGCCTACGGTTTTATCGCGCAGATAAAAGCCATCCCGCTCCGCCAACAGCATCAGGGCAGAAAAGACATATTCAACCACCGCAATGGCATTACAACCGGGTGCCGCCGAGAAACCGATACCTGCCTGTTGCAGCCACGCTTCATCAACGTGGTCAGTGCCTGCGGTTGCGGTACCGACAAAGCCGATACCGGTGCCCGCCAGCAGTTCCTGGTTCACCTTGGTCACCGAGCGCACCATCAGCGCGTCGGCATCGGCCAGCGCATCACGCGGAATTGGGCGGCCGGGCACCGCCAGTGCTTCACCTAAGCGGCCAAACAGTTCCACCGCATAGGGCATATTTTCATCAACTAAAATCTTCACGTTATTCTCCGACGGGATTGGCGCTCAAACTGCAAAATAGTGTGCCACCGAATGGCGCAGGATCCCAAACGTTGTTAAGCGCGGCGAAAACGCTCTGGAGTGGTACCGGCAACCTGCTGGAACATCACGATAAACGCGGAAGCTGAGCTGTAGCCGACATCCAGCGCCACCTCCTGCACGGTTTTCCCCTGTTCGAGCAGCGAAAGTGCGTGCAAAAAGCGCAGGCGCTGGCGCCATTCGCTAAACGACATTCCAAGCTCCTGCTGGCAGCGACGCGATAGCGTTCTTTCAGTGGTATACACCCGCCCGGCCCATACCGCCAGCGAGGTGTTGTCCGATGGGCAACGTTCCAGCGCTTGCAGCACCGGAGCCAGGAATTTGTCCTGTGAGGTTGGCAGATAGGTTTGCTGGATCGGCGAAATACGCAGTTGGTCGATCAACACCCGGCACAGACGCACATCCTCTTCGGTCTGCGGTTCCAACATCCGCCGCGCCAGGCAATCTTCGACAATCGCACTGAACACCGGCGACACGTTGATCAAACAGGCCTGTTCCGGCATGCCAACGCACAGCGATTTAGCGATATTGATGGTACGAAACAGCGCGGGCTTACGATTATAGCTGGAATGCTCCATGCCGATCGGCAGCCAGACCGCAAACTCCGGCGGTGCCAGAAAACGCTGCCCGGCAATATTCAAGGCGATCACGCCGGTTTTTACGCAAATCAACTGCCCCCAGTCGTGGCTATGCGGCAAATATTCGGTATCCGCATTGGTCTCTTCGCAGTGAAAGAACAAGGTGCGCGGTGCGGTCACCTGTGCGGTGGGATAATTACGGGTTTCAGCCATAGTGAAATTGTCTTGATTTCGCGAAAGAGTGTCTGATTATCACTATATATAATAAACCGGACACCGGTAGACTAGCCAGCAGGTAATCCGTTGTTGAGAATAATTATCATGAACATGCTTTTCCCCTTGCTGGCCGTACTGATTTGGTCGATTAATGCCGTCGTCAGCAAAGTTTCCGCAACCGCCATCGATCCGGCGGCAATCTCCTTCTACCGCTGGCTGCTGGCGTTAATCGTTCTGACGCCTTTTGCACTACCGGGCGTAATCCGCAACTGGCCAGCGGTGCGCGCCAACTGGTGGAAACTGCTGATCCTCGGCCTATTGGGGATGGTGCTGTACCAAAGCCTGGCGTATTACGCCGCGCAGAGCGTCAGCGCGCTGTTTATGGGCATTCTTAATTCGCTGATCCCGCTGTTGACCGTGTTAATCAGCATTGTCGTACTGCGCGTGACGCCCACCGTCGGCATTGCGCTAGGCACTATTTTGTCGCTGGCTGGTCTGGTGTGGCTGGTGAGCGCCGGTCAACCGGGGCGCTTGCTGGAGCATGGCATCGGCCCGGGCGAACTGATGATGTTTGCCGCTTCGGCGTCTTACGCACTGTACGGCGTGCTCACCAAACGTTGGGCGATCGCCTTGCCAAACTGGCAATCCTTGTACGTGCAGATCCTGTTCGGCGTGCTGCTGTTGCTGCCTAACTTCCTGCTGACGCCGGATGTACAGCTTAACAGCCAAAACATCGCGCTGGTGCTGTTTGCCGGTATTCCGGCATCTATCCTTGCGCCGTTCCTGTGGATCCAGGGCGTGATGCGTCTGGGGGCCAATACCGCCTCGATCTTTATGAATCTGGCACCGGTATTCACCGCCATTATCGCCGTGCTGTTCCTGCAAGAACATTTGCAGAGCTATCACCTGATTGGCGGTGGCATTACCCTGCTGGGCGTGATCCTGTCGCAGCGCTTGCGCACTCCGCTGGGGCAAAAGAAAGCACGAGCCACTGGCAACCAGTGACTCACGGGCCCAACATCAAGGTAACAACTCAAAACGCACCCGTACCAACAGGCCACCTAACAGAGGGGAGGCCAGCAGTTCTGGACGGGTGCGGTGGTAGTGAGTGATGTCTTTCACCAACGCCAGCCCCAATCCCGCCCCCGGCTGGGTGCCAACGTTATCCAGCCGATGGAACGGCTGCAACGCCGCTTGCATCTGTTCCGCCGCAATGCCCGGCCCGCTGTCTTCAACCTCCAGCACGCCCTGTTTTCCTTCAAGCAGCAAACGCGCGGTCACGATCCCCTGAGGCGGGGTGTATTTCAGCGCGTTGTCGAGCAGGTTGGCGCAAAGCTCAGTCAGCAACAAAGCCTCTCCGGCGATCCAGCACTGTTCAGCGCCTTCATAGCCCAGATCGATGCGCTTGCTGCGCGCCTGCGGCAAACGTGAAAAACAGGCATCACGCAATACCTGCGCCAGATCGACCGGCCGCAACTGGCGATCGGCATCGCGCTCGTGCGCCTTCAGGCGTGAAAGATGCAGTAAGCGATCGGTCAACGCCACGGTACTGTCCAAGGTGGTGCTCATCCCCTCCAGGCTTTCCCGCCACTGTTCGGGCCGATTGCTGGCCAGTGCCACCCCCACCTGAGTTTTCAGCACCGCCAGTGGCGTTCTGAGCTGATGAGAGGCATCGGCGCTAAAGCGCTCCTGACGAGCCACCATCACCCGCAGCCGCTCAATATAGCGGTTGAACGCCAGCAGCAACGGCTGCATTTCGGACCACGGTAACACCATTGGTAAAGGGGTTAACTCCCCCGGATCGCGCCGCAGCATAATGCCGGAGAGCTTACGCATCGGCTTCAGCACCTTTTTCAGCAGCACATAAGCCAGGATCAGGGTCAGCACCACCACCGTTCCCTGGCTCAGCAACGCCGCCAGCAGCATCTGCCGCGCTAGGTAGCGCCGGGATTCCAACGTTTCTGCCACTATTATGGTCGCCATCCCCACCACGCCGGATTCATTCACCGGTTGGAACAGCGCCGCAACGCGGATCGGACGGCCACGATACTCACTATCGTAAAAATGCACTAACGCCGGGTAAAGATTGGAGCGTGGAATATAGTCAGGCATCTTGGGTAAATCGTGATAACCCGAGATGCTCTGCCCTTCCGGTGAGATCACCTGATAGTAAAGTTGATCGTTCATGTTGCGTTCAAAACTGTCGAGCACCACGTAAGGCACATCCACTTCCAGCCGCTGATTGCGGACTACCAGCCGTTCCGCCACCGTGCGCGCCGAAGCCAGCAGCGTGCGATCGTAAGCCAGCGTTGCGGCGTTCATCGCACTGAAATAGTGGGTGTAAATTGAGATCCCTCCCAACGCCAACAACGGCAAACCAAAGAACAGCAACAATTGGTTAAACAGCGAACGCGGCGCTTTAAACCACTTCATCGCATAGCTCCAGGCTGTAGCCCAAGCCGCGCAACGTCACAATCATCACGTTACTGCCTTGCAGTTTTTTGCGTACCCGGTGCACATACAGCTCAATACTTTCCGGGTTGGCTTCATCAGCCAGGGTAAATATCTGCTCAAACAGTTGCTGCTTGGCGACCGGACGGCCACGGCGATGCATCAAGGCGGTCAACACCGCCAGTTCACGCGGCGTCAGTGCTAACGGTTTTTCCCCCAGCAGGAAATACCCTTCGTCGTGGTAAGTCAGCGCACCGAACTTCAGCGCCCGTTGCATACCGCCAACGCTGCGGCGCAGCAGCGCCCGAATGCGCGCTTCCAGCTCGTTCAGTTCAAACGGCTTGGTGAGGTAGTCATCAGCACCCAGGTTCAACCCTTTAACGCGATCGGCCACGTCGGCCCGCGCCGTCAGCAACAGCACTGGCAGTTCCTGCCCGCGCTTGCGTAGCCGTGCCAGCAGTTCCAGACCATTCAGCCGCGGTAACGCCACATCCAGCACCACCAGCGCATAGCTTTCGTGCAAGAGCAGGTGATCGGCGATCAGCCCATCGGCGGCGACATCCACCGCAAATCCCAAACCGGTCAGGGCCTTTTGCAGCCAATGAGATAACTCGGGGTGATCTTCTACTAACAAGAGACGCATATCACATCCTGTAAACTTTGCAGCCTGGTGAAAGGTAAATGAAAGGTTGTTGTTTTAACAATTCAGCAACCCCGTGTCAGCGGGGACTCTCACAATCCGAAACAAAACTGATGGGAAAAGCAATGAAAACAATAATTACCCGTACACTGACCGCCACTGCGCTGCTGTTTGCCGCTAACCAGGCATTCGCCCTTGAAGCACCGAGCCGCACTGAATGTATCGCTCCGGCCAAACCCGGCGGCGGATTCGATCTTACCTGCAAACTGATCCAAGTTTCGCTGCAAGAAACCAAAGCCATCGACAAACCGATGCGTGTCACCTACATGCCCGGCGGCGTGGGTGCGGTGGCCTATAACGCCATCGTCGCCCAGCGCCCAGCGGAATTCGGCACCGTGGTAGCCTTCTCTGGCGGTTCGCTGCTGAACCTGTCGCAAGGGAAATTTGGCCGCTACAACGTGGATGACGTGAAGTGGCTGGCCGCCGTGGGCACCGACTACGGCATGATCGCAGTTCGTGCCGACTCGCCTTACAAAACGCTGCAAGATCTGATGGCGGCATTTAAAAAGGACCCGAACAGCGTGGTATTTGGTGCTGGGGCCTCTATCGGCAGCCAGGACTGGATGAAAACCGCGCTGCTGGCGCGCGAAGTGGGCATCGACCCGCACAAAATGCGTTACGTGGCGTTTGAAGGCGGCGGCGAACCGGTCACCGCGCTGTTGGGCAACCACATTCAGGCGGTATCTGGCGATCTGAGCGAAATGGTGCCTCACCTCCAGGGCGATAAAATCCGCGTGCTGGCGGTATATGCCGAAGAGCGCCTGCCGGGTGAGTTGGCCAGCGTGCCTACCGCCAAAGAACAGGGTTTTAATCTGGTCTGGCCGATCATCCGCGGTTTCTACGTTGGCCCGAAAGTCAGCGAAGAAGAGTATCAGTGGTGGATCGACACCTTCAAGAAAACCATGGCAACCGACGAATTCAAGAAACAGCGCGATCTGCGCGGCCTGTTTGAGTTCAACATGACCGGCCAAGAGCTGGATGCCTACGTGAAAAATCAGGTGAACCAATACCGTGAACAGGCAAAAACGTTCGGTCTGGCCAAATAAACCCCGAGGCACCCTATGAGCGATCGTATTTTTGCCTGCATCTGGCTGTTGTTATGCCTCGGTGGCCTGTTTATCGGCTGGGGCATTCAAAGCGAATACAGCTATGAACCCTTGGGGCCACGCCCCTTTCCGTTGGCTATCCTCGGCCTGATGGCTCTGTGTGCAGCGCTGCTGCTGGTGCGCAGGCCACAGATTATCGAATGGCCCAATAAAAAAGTGCTGCAACGTTTGCTGGTGCTGATCGTGACGCTGGTGCTGTACGCCTGGGGATTTGAATGGCTCGGTTTCCCGCTGGCGACTGCGCTACTGACCTTCAGCATTGGCCTGCTGTTCCAGGCCACGGTAATGGCCGCGTTGATCTCTGGCGCAGTGATGGGCGTGTCGCTGTTCTTCGCCTTTGATTATTTACTCGATGTCACGCTGCCACTCGGCGCTTGGCTGAGCTAACGGAGACGATAATGGAAACCTGGATGTATTTATCGCAAGGGTTCGAAGTGGCGCTGCTGCCACAGAACCTGATTATCGCTCTGATCGGCTGCTTCGTTGGCACTATCGTCGGTTTGCTGCCTGGTCTGGGGCCGATCAACGGCGTGGCGATCCTGCTGCCGCTGGCGTTCGCGCTGAAGTTGCCCGCAGAATCGGCGCTGATCCTGCTGGCTACGGTGTATATCGGCTGTGAGTATGGCGGGCGTATCTCGTCGATTCTGCTCAACGTGCCGGGCGATGCCGCCGCGATCATGACCGCCTTGGATGGCTACCCGATGGCACAGCAAGGGCGTGCTGGTGTGGCGTTGTCGATCTCGGCGGTCAGCTCTTTTGTCGGTTCATTGATTGCCATCATGGGGATCATTCTGTTCGCTCCGATGCTGGCGCGTTGGTCGCTGGCCTTTGGCCCGGCGGAATACTTCGCACTGATGGTGTTTGCCATCGCCTGCCTTGGCAGCATGATGAGTGAAAACCCGCTGAAATCGCTGCTGGCGGCGCTGATCGGCCTGGGGTTGGCAACGGTAGGGGTGGATGCCAATACCGGTGTTTACCGCTTCACCTTCGACAGCGTGCACCTTTCCGACGGTATTCAGTTTATCGTGGTGGTGATTGGTCTGTTCTCGGTCAGTGAGATCCTGCTGATGCTGGAAAGCACCAGCTCCGGCCAGAAACTGATCCGCAAAACCGGCCGTCTGCTGTTCAATCGCAAAGAAGCGGCAGAATGCGTTGGCCCTACCCTGCGCTCCTCGTTTATCGGCTTTTTCGTCGGCATCCTGCCGGGCGCTGGTGCCACCATTGCCAGTGCGCTCACTTACATGACCGAGAAAAGGATCAGCGGCAACAGCGAGTCCTTTGGTAAAGGGGACATTCGTGGCGTAGCCGCGCCGGAAGCCGCCAACAACGCGTCGGCCTGCGGCTCGTTTATCCCAATGCTGACGCTGGGTGTGCCGGGTTCTGGCACCACGGCGGTGATGATGGGGGCATTGACGCTGTATAACATTACCCCGGGTCCGGCGATGTTCACCGAGCAACCGGACATCGTCTGGGGGCTGATCGCCGCATTGCTGATCGCCAACGTGATGTTGCTGATAATGAACATCCCGCTGATCGGCTTGTTCACCCGCATGCTGACCGTGCCGCTGTGGTTCCTGGTGCCAGCCATTGCTGCCATCTCAGCGGTCGGGGTTTATGCCGTGCACAGCACTACCTTCGATCTGCTGTTGATGGTCGGGCTTGGGGTGTTTGGCTATCTGCTGCGGAAAATGCACTTCCCGATGTCGCCGCTGATCCTCGGTTTTGTGCTGGGAGAAATGCTGGAGCAGAACCTACGCCGCGCGCTGTCGATCAGCAACGGCGAGTTCGGCATCCTGTGGAGCAGCAGCATTGCGCAATGCCTGCTGGTGCTGGCCGTTGCCGTATTGGTGCTGCCGCCGGTGCTGCGTAAATTCCGCAAGCGCCGCAGCATTACCGTGGAGGCCGCCAAGGTAGAGTGATCGCCTAAGGGGCCGCAATCGGCCCCTTCAGACTGCTGAAAAAGTCAGATATTAGGGAGAGCGTGCCGAAGGGGTCGTAGCGGCGTAAGCCGCCGGAGTACCCCTCGGTGCGCTAGGCCCGAGTATCTCGGGCTAGAAAGCAGCTTTGTTATCAACCTCAAGGGGCCGCAATCGGCCCCTTTTTTATCCTTCACGCTTTCTCAACATCAGCACTCCGCCCATCACCAGCGCACTGCCGAGCAGTTGTAGCTGGTTCATGTTTTCCCCCAGCAGGAAATAGGCAATCACGGCGGTGAACACCAGTTCCAGCGACAGGATCAGGTTAGCGATCGCCAGTGGCAAGGTTTTCAGGCTGATATTGTACAGGCCGAAACCCAGCAGCGTCGGCCCGGCGGCTAAGGTGACCAACAGCAGCCAACCGTTCCACTGAATGCCTTGTTCCCCTTGCGACAGGAACCACAGATCGCCGGTCATGCCCTGAAAAGCCGACAGAGGGAAAAACGCCAGCGTGGTATTAAATAGCCACTGATAAACCGCAGAAAAACCAAACACATACAGAATGGTATTCCACACCGGGTAACGCCGCTCGCTGGCAATGCGCCCACCGAGGGTATACAGGGTATAGCCGATGCCGGACAGCAGGCCGATCACCAGCCCCAACAGATCGAAGCGGCTGTTGCCCATACTGTCGCCGTTGCTCACCAGAAAACAGCCCACCAGGCTGACAGCAATCACCAGCATTTCACGCAAGCTAAGACGCTCGCTGTACAGCACCCAACCGAGAAACAGGGTGAAGCCCACCGAACAATAAGTCAGGATAGTGGCTACCGACGCACCGTTCAGGGCCACCGACAGCGTCCACAAACCGTTAAACAGTGCCAGCAGCAGGCCGTAACCGGCATAGAACAGCACCTGCTCGCGCCGCAGGCGGGCCCACTCAGGCTTGAACAGCAACAGCAGCGGCAACAGCACCACCGCTACCAGCGCCGCGCGCCAAAAGGCCAGCACAAAGGTCGGCAGGTGAAAATACTCCGTCAGCGCACGAATAATGATCGCGGTAAACGCCAGCAGCATGGCGCTGATAATAGCAATCACATAGCCTTGGCTTCGGCCAGCTAAAACGCGCCCACTGGCAACTAACGGCTCTGCGGAAATCCCCGTTGGTGACGACATATCGCCCTCAAATATTTATTAGATAACTCTTCAGCCAGAGATTCTAACGCGGCCACATTTTGCCACCATAGCCACTTTACCCCGATGTTATGCAGGCCACTTTTCTTTACTTGAGGCCCTGTAACAATGGGATATATTAAGAATCATCTTCAGCCACCAGGCCAGTTTGCATGCATATTCCGTTAGATCGCCAACAGGATGTTCCGCTGTATCTGCAAATCGAAGAGGCGCTACGGCGCGCCATTCTGAGCGGCACCTTTGCCGATGGCGACAAGCTGCCCTCAACGCGTAGCCTGGCAGCCAAGCTTTCCGTCAGCCGCCTGACGGTGGAAAATGCCTATGCCGAGCTGACGGCCAAAGGATTGCTGCAACAGCGGCGCGGTAGCGGAGCCTATGTCCACCACCTGCAACCGATTCCTGTTCAGCAACAGCCCTCTTCCGGTGAACCATTCCCGCACGATCGCTTCACCACCGCCACTTCGCGGCTGGATGGCTACCCGGACATCCCGCTGCCGGAGCACATCATCAACTTTGCTGCCGGGGTTGGCAGCCCCAAAGTGTTTCCACTAGAGGAGTTTCGCAAAATTTTGCTCTCGATCCTCAGCCGCCATGCGGAAGAAGCCTTCAGCTACGGTGATTACTGCGGCTACTATCCGCTGCGCGACACGCTGGGGCGCATCCTGACCGCACAAGGGATCCCCACCCGTGCGGAGCAGGTATTGATCACCAACGGTTCACAGCATGCCATCAGCCTGATTTTCCAGACACTGTTGCAGCCGGGCGATACGGTGATCGTCGAAGAACCCACCTATGCCGAAGCGCTGGGTCTATTGCGCCTGCACCACATCAACATTGTTGCCGTTCCCAGCGATCGGCACGGCATGTGCGTTGACCTGCTGCCAGCGCTGATCAAGCAGCATCAGCCGAAGATGATCTACACCATTCCCAACTTCAATAACCCGACCGGGTGTTGTATGAGTGAAACGCGCCGCCGCCGTTTGCTGGCCCTGGCGCAGCAGGCAGGTATCGTGATTCTGGAGGACGATTTTGTCGGTGATCTGCGTTACAACGGCAAAAGCCTGCCCCCGCTGCGCGCGTTAGCAGCGCCGGGGACGGTGATTTACGTCAGCACCTTTTCCAAGATGTTGCTGCCCAGTATGCGTATCGGTTATCTGGTGGCCGACAGCGAGCATTATCTGCGCTTATCCAGGTTGAAACACGTCGACAGCTTCACCAGTTCCAACCTAATCCAGCGGGCTCTGGATGCTTTTGTTACCGTTGGCCGCTACGAAAAACAGCTACGCCGGGCAGGAAGGGTCTATCGCCTGCATCGCGATGCGATGGTGGCGGCATTGCAGCAACACTTGCCAGCGGGCTGCCGGTTTGAGGTGCCAGAAGGAGGATTGTTTATCTGGCTGCAACTGCCAGCCTCCATAACTACTACGGCTTTAATGCCCACCGCCTGGCAACAGGGCGTCACTTTTGCGCGCGGTGAGTGTTTTCATGCGGATGAATCGTGCGGGGCACACGGGCTGCGGCTGAATTTTGCTGCCAATACGCCAGAGTTGATCGAGGAAGGGATCGCCCGGCTAGGCCGGGCAATCGCAGAGGTGCAGAACAATTAAACCGCGGCCCACCACAGCCGCAGTTTAATGCCCCAGTAGCTGGTCCAGCCGGTGGTGCTCTGCACCACCCTGCCCTGTGAAATCACCACAAAGGTTGGCGTCACACCCACCTGCCACTGTGCCGACAACTCGCCGCGCCGATCGTTAACCACCGGTAGCCGTAGCTGTTTGTGAGCCAAAAACTGCTCAACCTGCCGATCATCACCGGAACGCAGCGCCACGGTCAGCACATTACCGCCGTTGGCCGCCAGTTTGGCGACGCTTGGCGTCGTAAAGCGGCAAACGCCGCACCAACTGGCCCAGAAGTAAACCAACAGCGGTTTGCTTTGGCTAAGCTGTGCCAGTGATACCGGCTCACCATCAAGCGTTTCCAGCATCTGGTTATTGAAGGCCGGTGGTGCCTGCGGCGCACGCAGCCAATCCATAGCCAACATCACAGCCCACACTATCAGCGCAAGCACCAACAGTTCACGCGCCCAACGCGTTAACTTAGCCATTTTTCACCTTTGCCAGTTGTTGCTGCACGAACTGCTCCAGATCTTCATAGGATACCGCTCCCGGCAAGATCTGGTCGCCAATCAGGGTAGCGGGCGTGCCCTGCACCCCCAACTGTTCGGCCAGTTGCATGTTGGTACGCAACGTGGTCATGCTCTGTTCGCTCGGTGCCACTGGCGTAACGCCCATTTTCTGCTGAGCCGCCGCAATACTGGCATTATCGTGAAAGCCCTTTTTGGCCATCAGGCGCTCATGCAGCGCCCAGAACTGTTCCGGGTGCTGCTGCCAGGTGGTTAGCGCAACGCGGGCCGAGGCGATCGAGCTTTCGCCCTTGAAGGGTACCAGTTTCATCACCAGCGCCACCTCGGGATATTGCTTGACGATCTTCTCCAGTAACGGATCAAACTGTTTGCAGTAGGGGCAGTTGTAGTCGGTAAACACTACCAGCGTCAGTTTGGCATTTTTGGCTCCCAGGCGCGGGCTGGCCGGATCGTTAAACAGGTTTTTTTCCTGTTGTTTGAGCACCTGATTGCTGGTTTGCTGCTGCCAGGCATCAGCCGCTTCCGCCAGAATCTGCGGGTTGGCAACCAGCGTTTCGCGGATCAGCACCTTAATCCGCGCCTCCTGCTCGGCAGTAAAGGGCTCCGCCGCCCAGGTTGAGGTGATTATCAACATCAGCAAAATCAGTAACGTTTTCATTGTTCGGTTCCTTTGGTGTTGGCGAGAGCTTTCAGCACGGCGTCACGGCTTAACAGCGGTGACATCACTTCCCCTTGAGGGCTGCCGGGGCCATAGACTTGGTTGAACGGGATCCCGGCGCTGCCGCGCTGTTGCAGGAAGGCGGAGATCGTCGCTGATGGGCGGCTCCAATCACCGCGCAGCGCCACCACATCCTCGGCACTGAGGGCTTGTTGCACGTCATCGCGCATCAGCACGTTGAGCTTGTTGACTTTACAGGTGACACACCAGTCGGCTGTCACATCGACAAACACCCGCTTATGTTGCGCCAGCGCCTGAGTGATGGCCTGCTCAGACAACGGTTGCCAAGCAATATTGTCATGCAACGGTTGCCGCCACAGGCCAGCGCTGAATGAGCCGATAAGCAGTGCCAGTCCTGCCACTACCACCACGCTGGCCGCGGTACGCCACCCCAGCCGCTGCCAGACCGCCAGCAGCAGGCCCAACATCAACAACGCACCGGTAATCAGAGTAGGTAACATACCAATATGATTACTCAGCAGGCTGAGCAGCCACAGCGAAGACAACAACATCAGCAGGCCAAGCACCAGGCGCATGCCGTTCATCCAACGGCCCGGACGCGGCAAGCGCAGCGCCAATGCGGGCCAGGCGGCGATGAATAACCACGGCAAACTCATGCCGATCCCCAGCGCGACAAACATGCCCCACAGCACCGGCAGCGGTGCCGCCAAGGCAAACGCCACCGCCGTTCCCAGGAAGGGGGCGGAACACGGCGTCGCCAGCAGCGTGGCAAAAGCCCCTTGCCAGAAATGCCCACTCAAGCCGTGGCCGTTATGAGTCGCCAGCCGGGTATTGAGCGAGGAGGAGAGTTGCAGATGGAACAGGCCGAACAGATTGGCGCTAAACAGCAAGGTGACTAACACCATAAAGCCGATAAACCACGGATTCTGGAACTGAATGCCCCAGCCGAGCGCGTGATTGCTCAGCCGTAACAGCGTCATCAGCAACGCCAGCGCCATAAACGACGCCACAATACCGCCGGACGACGCCAGGAACTGCAAACGCACGCTGCGCCGATCGCGGTGCTCTACCTGCAAAATCGAGCCCAGCTTCATCCCCAACACCGGCAGCACGCAAGGCATCAGGTTAAGGATAAAGCCACCGGCCAGCGCCATCAGCACCGCCTGCCATAACGAGAAACCGGTCAACGCAGACAATCCGAGCGGCTCGCCGATGGTCAGCGTGGCTTCCTGCGCCACTCCGCCATCGCTGACCACCAACCTCAGCGTTTTACCGCGCAGGTCGGGGGCCGCGTCACCCCAGCCGTCGCTGACCGGGATGCGTGCCTGCAAGCTCGCGCCGTCGCTGTTCACCTTAGGTTTACCCAAAGCGGCATTCTCTAAGGTGTCGAAGAACAACTCCGGCTGTTGCCAGCCCGCCGCACGTGCGGCGCTGATTTGCAGCTCGCCGTGCTGATAACCGGCACGAATACTGTCGAGCAGCCCGCTGGCAATCGGCACCTGCCCCATCGCCTGAGCAAAGTCGTGGTTAAACTGCGCATCGTTCGGCGCACCAAGATCCAGACTAAAAGGGTAATCGGTCAGAATACAGACGTTGTTACAGGTCGAGAGCGTCAGCGTGCCCGCGAGTTGCTGAGGGACGATCCCTTTCAGCACCATCGGCAAGGTCACCCGATCGTGATAGCCCTGGGTGGAAATCCCTGCCACGTCAAAACGTTGGGGAACCGGCCAGAACCAGGTTGCCGCAGGGGGATCGCCCTGCCAGACGATCGCGGGCGCAATACCGCCTTCCCCCGGCGATCGCCAGTAGGTTTTCCAGCCCTTTTCCAGTTCAACAGACAGCAATACGCGCGTTTCAGCGCCGTTGCTGGTATCGGCACGCAGCCTGACTTTAGCGTGATGGTTTTGCGGGCTTTGCAGCCAGCCGCTGTCCGCCGCCTGTAACGCAGGTTGCCACAGTAATAGCAGGCAAACAAAAACCAGCCTGATGATATTCAACATGTTTTTTCTCCATAAATTAATTAATCACCGAATCTGACGGGGGATTAACTCATTCATGAAACACGCATAATCGAAGATGGACCCTAAGGGTGGTGGGGGAAATAACCCGAGGTGGTGGGATGCGCAAGCGCGGAGCAATGATGGGTGCCAGCAGCACCAGCAGCATGCCGAGGCCAAACAGCAGGGCTTCAAACATCACCGGCGGTGCAGCCAGCAACGATTTGGCACTCAACTCACAGGGCGTGACCGCAGTTTCAGCCTCATCACCCATGACCGACGCGGGGCTGGCACTCGCGGAAGGAAGGCCAATCGCCAATTGCAACGCATGCAAACCCGCCATGCGCTGTGTAATGCAGGTGAGCATTACCAGGCAAGCCAAGCATAAAAACCATTTTGCAATCCGCTGACGATTAATCATAGCCTTCCCAATTCCGTATCTGCGCTTATCTTAGCGGCGTAAACCAGATACGCAACGATTGGCCTGTAAAGAAATGTCTTGATGACGGTATTGATAGCGCCGAATTACAGGTATCATGGCCGATTCAACCTGTGCTTTTCGCCGGGTATATTGATTCTCTTGCCGCGAAGGACTGGTGATATGCAACCTTTGAGTGGGCCAGGTGCCCCCAACGCCCCTAATCACCCTCCAGCCCAGGGCAACGTTCCGCATTCCGATGATAATTCGCTCTCTCCGGCGCAGCGCACTCAGCTTGAAAAACTGATCGTAAAAATCATGGCGCTCAGCCCGGCCAAATCGGCAGAAATCTGGGTCACCCTGCGTCATGAACTGGGGGCAGACAACAGTAGCGAACTGCTGGCGCGCCATTTCCAACCGGCTGAACGGCTGTTACAGAACCGTCTTACCCTAGCGCAACAAAGCCATGCCAGCCGTCAATTGCTGCAACAATTGACCGCTCTGTTGCCGCAGGGCAATAACCGCCTGGCGGTGAGTGATTTTATTCGCCAGCAATTTGGCCACACGGTGTTGAGCCAGTTAAGCACCCCGCAGTTGCAACAGGTGCTGAACCTGCTGCAAACCGGCGGCCTGACCATCCCTTATCCACAGCAAACCATCACCAGCGATCGCCCATTGCTGCCTGCGGAACACCAGCATCTGCAACAACAGGTGACCAAACTCAGCGCCGCGACCGGTGAAGCGCCGCTCAAAATATGGCAGGCACTGTTCGATTTGGTGGGGGTAAAAACCAACGATCCGCTGCCAGCGCGCCATTTCCAGCTACTCAGCCAATTCTTGCAGGTGAAAGTGGCACTCAGCCCACAAAGCGCCCCCACGTTGCACAATCTGTTGGTGGTATTGAAGCAACCGGCAGACCAGCAGGAGCAGCAACAGCTCAGTGACTATTGCCAGACGCGTTTCAGCAGCGGCCTGAATACGCCGCTGACCCATACGCAGATCAACGATGTTATTCAGCAGTTGTTTACTCGCCGCCTGGAGAAAAGCCACGGCCAGCCGTTAAACAGTGAGACCGTGCAGCCGCAACCGTTGCTCCACTCGCTGATTGCCGCGCTGCCACAGTCGCTGCAAGCCACGCTCAGTAAACCCCTGGTGCTGATTGCCATCCTCCTGGTGCTGGCCCTGCTACTGATCTGGCTGTTTTAGCAGCCGCACTCCGCAACTTTACTCTGCCCTTGCATGCTTCCTGTTTCGACACCGATGGTCAGCGGATGGCCATCGCGTTGCCAGAAGTCCAGCCCGCCGATCAGTTCCTTCACCCGAAACCCCAGTTTTGCCAGTTGATAAGCGCCTTTGGTGGAACCGTTGCAACCGATGCCGTCGCAGTAGGTGACATATACTTTGTCCCGATCCAGTGCGGCAGTGCTCTGTTCATTCATCAAGCGGTGCGGGAAGCTGACTGCCCCGGGAATATGCCCGGCGGCATACAGCGCTTCGACGCGGGTATCGATCACCACGATGCCGCTGATGCCGTTGCGCAAATCCTCTGCCACATCCGATGAATCGGCGTAATAGCTGAGCTTGGCCGCCAGATAGTCCAAGCTCTGTGCGACGCTAGCGGGAGGGAAAGCCAGAACGAGTGATGCAGTGGTCATAGCGAAGGTTCCTGTGCAAAAAGACGAGTGACAATCATGCCCGATTTTGGTCTTATCATTGATACCAATTCTCACCAAGTAATAAGACCGATCATGCCTCAGGTGTTGCTGACCCTGTTTCAACAGCCGGAAAATGCCGCCACCACGTTACGCGAACGGGTTTGTAGCACCTTGCGCAGCGCGATCCACAGCGGTGCATTAAGCGCAGGCCAACGGTTGCCCTCTTCACGCCTGTTAGCCGCAGACCTGCAAGTTTCGCGTGTCACCACCGAAGCAGCGTATGCACAACTGGAAGCCGAAGGCTATCTACAGCGCCGGGTGGGCCAAGGCACCTTTGTCGCTATCCAGATCGTCAAGCCAGTAGCGGTACGCAAAATGACAGGCCAATTGCGGCTGTCGCAACGTGGCACATCGATTCTGCAAACCGGTGGCTGCCGCGATCCGCAGCAACCCCTGCCGTTTGCCGCCGGTTCACCGGATCTGCGGGCATTCCCGTTGAAACTGTGGAAACAGCTCACCGCCCAACAACTGCGCGTGCGCGGTGAAAAGCTGCTGCGCTATGGCGACCCGCAAGGTTACCTGCCACTGCGTGAAGCCATTGCCGGTTACGTTGGTCAAACTCGCGGGGTGAATTGCGATGCGCAGCAGGTCATCGTGTTAACCAGTTCACAACAGGCATTGCAGTTGATCGCCACCCTGTTGCTCGATCATGGCGACAAAGTATGGATGGAAGAACCCGGCTATCTCGGGGCCAGAAACGCCTTTACCAGCGCCGGAGCCCATCTGATCCCCGTCAATGTCGATGAGGCAGGCCTGCGGCCCGATAGCGCATTGCCCGTTCCGCGCCTGATCTATCTGACTCCCGCTCATCATTACCCTACCGGGGTGGCGCTCAGCTTGCAGCGACGCTTGGCCCTGCTGGAGATGGCGCGGCGTGAGCAAAGTTGGATCATTGAAGATGATTACGACAGTGAGTTTCACTACGACGGCCAGCCGATGCCCGCCATGCAGAGCCAGGATCGCCACGGCAATGTGCTATATCTCGGCACCTTTTCCAAAACGCTGTTCCCTTCGCTGCGGTTGGCCTATCTGATTGTGCCGCCAGAGCTGGTCACCGCATTCACCACCGCCCGCACGCTGTACGACGGCCACAGCGCCCAACTGATGCAGGCGGTGACTGCAGAGTTTATCCAGCAGGGGCATTTTGCGGCGCATATCCGCTACATGCGCCAGCTCTATCGCAGCCGCCGCGACTGGCTGTTGACGCTGGTAGAACAGCGGCTGAAGGGCTTCGCCACACCGCAACCGGCAAGCGGTGGCTTGCAACTGGCCCTTTGGCTGCCGCCCGGCCAGGAAGCCAGCTTAACCCGGCAAGCGCAGCAGTTGGGTGTGATCACCCCCGGCTTGGCGGCACAGTTTATGACACCGCAGGTAAGGCGCGACGGTTGGCTACTGGGCTTCTCGGCCCTGACGCCGGGAGAAATCGGCACAGCCGTTGATCAACTGAGCAAAATTGCCCATGGCTAACCATTATTGCATTGGACAACGACCTGATTTGGCTTTAAAACCATTATCTTGCCTGCACTATAGAACACGAGGAGTCTTGATGAGCAACGCTATTGCCGAACAACTTACCGAACGTTTTTTCCGTTATCTGGCGGTCACCAGCCAAAGTGATGCCGCGGCCACCACGCTGCCCACCACGGCGGGTCAACATGATATGGCGCAGCTGTTAGCCACTGAGCTGCGTCAGCTTGGGTTGGAGGACGTGCTGGTCGACGAACACGCCATCGTCACCGCCCGCAAGCCCGGCAATCAGCCCGGCGCGCCGCGCATCGGTTTTATCACCCATATTGATACCGTTGACGTGGGTTTGGCCGCCGAGATCCACCCACAGCGCCTGCGCTTTACCAGTGAAGATCTGTGCCTGAACACCGAGCAGGATATTTGGCTGCGCACCACCGAGCACCCGGAAATTCTGGCTTATCCTAATGAAGAGATTATTTTCAGCGACGGCACCAGCGTGCTTGGTGCCGACAATAAAGCGGCGGTGACCGTGGTGATGACGCTGCTGGCGAATCTGAGCGCCACCGATCGTCACGGCGATATCGTGGTGGCCTTTGTACCGGACGAGGAAGTCGGTCTGCGCGGGGCTAAAGCGCTGGATCTGGCGCGCTTTGACGTTGATTTCGCCTATACCATCGACTGCTGTGAACTGGGCGAAGTGGTGTATGAAAACTTCAACGCCGCCGGGGCGGAAATCCGCATTGAGGGCGTGACGGCGCACCCGATGTCGGCAAAAAACGTGCTGATTAACCCAATCCGCATCGCCACCGATATCATCAACCAGTTTGATATTCAGGATACGCCAGAGCACACCGAAGGGCGAGAAGGTTATTTCTGGTTCAACGATATGGTGGCTAATTCGAATAATGCCACGCTGAAAGTGTCGATCCGCGATTTTGATCTGGCCGCCTTCAACAACCGCAAGGCGCGTTTGCAAGAAGTGGTACAGCAGGTTGCCGCCAACTATCCACGCGCCAAAGTCAGTTGCACGGTGCAGGATATTTACAGCAACATCAGCAACTCCATCGGCGAGGACAAACGCGCCATCGAACTGATTTTTGGTGCGCTGGCCGCCCATGGCATTACACCGAAAGTGACCCCGATGCGTGGCGGTACCGACGGAGCAGCGCTTTCCAGCCGTGGCCTGATCACACCGAACTACTTTACCGGCGCGCACAACTTCCATTCGCGCTTCGAGTTCCTGCCAATCAGCTCCTTTGTGAAGTCTTATCAGGTTACCCGCAGCATCTGCCTGCTGGCCGCACGCGGTTAACCCTCAAGCCGCGGGGCCACCCGCGGCGTCACAACAGTAACCAGCCGACCAATGCCGCCCACGCCAGAAACGGCAGCGAATAATAATGGAAGCGCAGCCAGATCCTGCGATCCCCCGCCATACGCAGCGCAATCAGGTTGGCCAAGGAACCGATCGCCAACCCGAAACCACCGGCATTCACCGCGTAGGCCACCAACGTGCTGGAAGGCACATAGTTGAGCAGCAAAATGGTGGCAGGCACATTACTGATGATCTGCGAAAGGCCAATACCCAACGCATAGACTGCCCCCTCTGGCAGCGCGGCGATGTGGCTAAACCACGGCTGCATCACCGGCAACCGGGTGAACAACCCGACATCGATAAACATGGCGATAAACACAAAAATCAGGCTCCAATCGATTTGCAGCAATACCCGCCGGGCTAACAGCAGGAAACCGACAAACACCGCCAACAGTCCGTAAAGCAGCAGCGCAAAATCCAGACAAATCAGGAACACCCCATACAACACCACACAACTGAGCAACAGGTGTTTTTGGTAAGGGTAACTCTGAGCTTGGGCCTTTTTAACGATATCGCGCGCCGGGAAACTGAACCAGGTCACCACCAGCAGGCTGAGCATCATTGCCGCGCCGAAAGGCGCCATCTGGCCGATAAACCCGAGGAATGACAGTGATGACTTGCTCCACAGCAGGATGTTTTGCGGATTGCCGATCGGCGTCAGTAACGAACCCGCATTCACCGCCAACGCCTGGAAGATAATCAGCCGATTAACCGGCAATGAAGAGAGCTTTTTCAGCGTGATGGTCAGGGGAATCACGATAAACAGCGCCACATCGTTGGTCAGAAATGATGACAGCAACGCGGCGGAAAACACCAGAAACAGCGCCAGCCAGCGCTCACTGCGCAGCCTGTTGACGATCTGGCGGCCAATAAAATCAAAATAGCCGCTCACCTCCACGCCCTTGGTCAGCAGCATTAAACCTAGCAGAGTGATAATGGTGCGCCAGTCGATAAACTGCACCAGCGGCTGCGGTTTGATAGCAAACAGCAGCACGCCGATCAGCAGCAGCGCATGCAAAAAACGGTCGTGAAGAAACGGCCTCAACAGGCGGGTTACAGCATGTGAACTCATATTTTTCGCTTATCAAAACGGCCAGAATGCAGGCCAAAGACGTTAGCCGATGCGTGCAAATTACGCCACTTAAAAAGCTTTTCATTTGCCATGCCTTACTATATATACCCTAAATAATTCGAGTTTCAGGAAGGCGGCGACGGAGTGACAAATCGGTCTTTGACCGATTTGAACAGCGCTTGAGCTGGCCCGCAGGGTGAGCCTCTTTGAGGCTCATAATCCCCAGGAGCATAGGCCACTATGTGACTGGGGTGAGCGACAAATCTGCCTGGAGCAGATTTGAACGCTGCTTGCAGCGGCCCCGAAGGGGCGAGGCCCACGGATGGGCCGAGTAACAAAGCCAACGCACATGCAACTTGAAGTATGACGGGTATATCCATCATCTTTCGTTTACTTTTAAGGATCTTCCCATGGTTCACACCTTTGCCAAGAGGTTACTGCTGACCGCAGTACTCACTCTGCTTGCCGCCTGTAATGACACCGAGACCCGCCCGCAAATTGACCTTGAAGGCAAAACCATGGGCACCTTCTACAGCGTGAAGATCAGCGGTGAGATTGAGCAGAATAAACAGCAGTTGCAGCAGGAGATCGATGCCCTGCTGGAACAGGCCAACGACGATATTTCTACCTACCGCCCGAATTCGGTGTTATCCCGTTTCAACCAGAATCACAGCAGCGAACCACAGCCCATTCCACGCGGCATGGCCGATATCATTCTGATGGCACAACGTATTGGCCGCGATACCAATGGTGCGATGGATATCACCGTCGGCCCGCTGGTGAATCTGTGGGGATTCGGCCCGGATAAACGTGCGGTGAAAGCCCCACAGCAGCAGGAAATCGACGCGGCCAAGCACAATACAGGTCTGCAACACCTGAAACTGCTTAGCAATAACCGTGGCGAATGGCTACAGAAAGATTTACCGCAGATGTATGTCGATCTCTCCACGCTGGGGGAAGGTTATGGTGTGGATCAGTTGGTACGCCTGATGGCGCGTAAGGGTATCACCAACTACCTGGTGTCGGTGGGCGGTGCGGTGTCCTCACGCGGCGTCAACGGCCAGGGCAAGCCTTGGCGGGTGGCGATTCAGAAGCCTACCGATCGTGAGAACGCGGT
>JBAQHZ010000399.1:0-11205 GCA_049288585.1 Chania sp. | reverse complement strand
TTCCTGTACGGCTTCACGCACCGGCTTCAAGGTTCGAGCCTCGCTTTTCAGGATAGCGGGGTTTTGTACCTCCTCGATTTCCGATCCTGACATCGTGTCAACGTCTTCTTTAGCAGCAGAGCCTGCTACTTTGTCAAAAAAGCCAGCCATGCTATTACTCCCAATCAATATCCTTGAGGGCTTGATTTTCCAGCCCAGTATAAGGCAGGCTAAAGCGCCAACGACGTTGCTCATCGTCTACAAGCTCAACACTTTCCCGCTGTTCATCCAGAACCTCGATCCCTGCCTCACGTGCCATTCCCAGCCAGATCGCGAAAGTTTCCAGGTCATGTTCAGGGGGCAGGAGGGTAGCCAGTTCACCAAGGCTAACCGGCCGGTTTTCTTGTGCCAGAATCTGTAAGGTGCGCAGAATCAAAGCTTCCCGATCCAGGCCATTAAACGCATCCCAGAAATCATTGCCGATTTGTTCCAGATCGGCGGCATTGTTGCTGAGATCCAAAACCTGTTCTGCGGCCTCATCCATCTCTTTGAAGCGCAGGCGCTCAACCGCTGAGACCCCTGTAACCGCTACGCCAATAGCAGGCAGTGGCACTTCCTGTTTGCGTACCGCTTGCCGCTGCCAGTCGAGCTTGAGCGTAAGGCTGAGAATTTCGTTCAGCAAATGCCCGACGCGATGATGTTCAGCGGCAAGCCCGGTCTTCATAAAACCGCGAACATCACGCTCACTGCGAGAACGGGCCTGAAGTACGGTTTGAGATTCGTCCACCAGGCGCTTAACTAGCCAACGCAGCTCCTGATGCTGTTGACGTGTTAGCGCATCGGCGGCAGCCGGGTGAATAAGGATCACGCGCAATCGCTCACTCATCGCTGTCAACTCGCTGGACTGCCGGAGTTGTAATTGAAAACTGTCGAATACACGGCCTTCTGGCGTATTGAGTAGCGCATCCTGATCGTTAAGCAGGCGTTCGATAATTTCTCCCCGATGATACTGCTCGCCAATGATCGACTGCCTGAGTGCGCGATCGGCTTCACGCCAGGAGTCTTCAACGCGGCGAAAATCGGTGCGCAGGCCGGTAGCCAAGTTATAAACCTCACGGATCCCTTCAACAGCCTGATACTCTCCCAGCACGGCAATATGTCCGCTTTCGGCCTCTGCGAGCTCACGTTCGAGATCGGCCATTCGGCGGCGGAGTGTGGCGATGCGGCTAGCCGGGTTGGGGTTGAGGCTGGTTTCCAGATTTTCGATTTCGCGCTGCACTATCGACAGGCGGGAGGCGGTGGACGTCATGATGCGGTTATCCAACGTTTCAACAAAGCCAATGGCCACTTCCAGAGCATCCGTAGCGAAGATCCGTCCCTCCCGTTCAACGATCAGGCGGCGCTTGATCCATTCCCGTAGTTCACGGCCGGCCTGAAGAGACGTGTTTTCCGGCTCAATCTGGTATTGTTCCTGATTGGCATGGCTGGCGAGCAGGTTGCCCAATACCTGTAGCGCCTCTTCCATGGGAATGCCATCTGTTGATTTTTCAAAAAGTGATTGCAGGCAGCTCAGAACCAACGGGGCGCGGCGAGAAGCCAGTAGCACCCAGGCAGGATGCTGGCCTCTCGCCGAAATGTATTTTTCCGTCCGTTGCTGCACATTTTCTTCCATGTCTGCCGGGGCCTTTAATCAACTGAAAGTAACGTCCTAGATTAAACTGATGAACAATTATTATGCAAAGAAACAAACAACACCACAAAGCTCGCTAGATCACATCAATACCGACATTTGCGGTTTATTGCTCTATTCTCATTAGTTTTTTCTCTTCTTTCAATCATTGCAACCTCACTCGCCCCATTACAAACGCAGTTTGCGAGACGCCTCCAGTTTTTACTTGTGACAGCTTATTGATCGCTGGGCTAGTATAGTGATACCCGCAACACCACAAGTCATGCGCAGGTTCTGGTTCTTACCGAGTTCGGTTTTGTTGCTATCCGCTGTCATCGTCATTTTGATGCCCTTGGCTCACAAAGGTTTGCCAGCCTGTTTGCCCGTCATATATGCTCCGCTTTATGACCAACTGATTGATTTAATTATGCTGACTCCCATTTTCAGCTCAACAAGTGAGATTTAGTGATTTTTCATGAGACAACGCGATAACTAATGATGAAGACGAAGATCACAATCAATTTTAAATTCAATGGATTGGAAGCGATAACGTTATGACAAGCACTGAAAAACTCGATTCGCATACGCCAATGATGCAGCAGTATCTTCGCCTGAAAGCACAGCATCCAGAAATACTACTGTTCTACCGGATGGGTGATTTCTATGAGCTGTTTTATGACGATGCCAAACGCGCATCGCAGCTGCTGGATATCTCGCTGACCAAACGCGGAGCCTCTGCGGGCGAACCGATCCCGATGGCGGGTGTTCCTCACCATGCAGTGGAAAACTATCTCGCCAAGCTGATACAGCTGGGCGAATCAGCAGCAATTTGCGAACAGATTGGCGATCCGGCCACCAGCAAAGGCCCGGTCGAACGTAAAGTTGTCCGCATTGTCACCCCTGGCACCATCACCGATGAAGCCTTACTGCAAGAACGGCAGGATAACCTGCTGGCCGCCATATGGCAGGATGCCCGCGGTTTTGGCTACGCCACGCTGGACATCAGTTCTGGTCGTTTCCGGGTTGCCGAGCCGGAAGATCTCGAAACCATGGCGGCCGAATTACAGCGTACCAACCCAGCAGAGCTTTTGTACCCGGAAAGTTTCGAGCAAATGGCGCTGATTGAGCAGCGTCACGGCCTGCGCCGCCGCCCACTGTGGGAGTTTGAACTGGAAACCGCCCGTCAGCAGTTGAACCTGCAATTCGGTACTCGCGATCTCACCGGTTTTGGCGTGGAACAGGCACATCAGGCCCTGCGGGCTGCAGGTTGCCTACTGCAATATGTCAAAGACACCCAGCGTACCTCACTGCCGCATATCCGTGGGCTCACCATGGAGCGCCAGCAGGACGGCATCATTATGGATGCAGCCACCCGTCGTAATCTGGAAATCACGCAAAACCTTTCGGGTGGCAACGAGAACACCCTGGCGGCAATCCTTGATCGCACCGTCACGCCGATGGGTAGCCGTATGTTGAAGCGTTGGTTACATATGCCTACCCGCGACGTCAGCGTGCTGAACAACCGACAGCAGGCTATCGCTGCATTACAGGAGCTGAGTAGCGATCTGCAACAGCCGCTGCGCCAGGTGGGCGATCTGGAGCGTATTCTGGCACGCTTAGCGCTACGCACCGCCCGCCCACGCGATCTGGCGCGCATGCGCCATGCTTTCCAGCAACTGCCGGATATTCGTGCGGTGCTGGAAAATACCGCAACGCCACACGTACAGAAACTGCTGTCACAGGTCGGCCAGTTCGACGAACTGCAAGCGCTGCTGGAACGTGCCATTGTAGAAGCACCCCCGGTGCTGGTGCGAGATGGTGGTGTGATTGCGCCTGGTTACAACGAAGAGCTGGATGAGTGGCGGGCACTGGCTGACGGAGCTAGCGACTATCTGGACCGCCTTGAGATCCGCGAACGTGAAAAGCTCGGTCTGGATACGCTGAAAGTGGGTTTCAACGGTGTTCATGGTTACTACATTCAGGTCAGCCGTGGGCAAAGCCACTTGGTGCCTATCCACTATGTGCGCCGTCAGACACTGAAAAATGCCGAACGCTATATCATTCCAGAGCTGAAAGAATACGAAGATAAAGTGCTGACCTCAAAAGGGAAAGCGCTGGCGATTGAAAAAGGGCTGTATGACGAATTGTTCGATCTGCTGCTACCACACCTTGAGGAACTGCAACAAAGTGCTGGAGCCTTAGCGGAACTGGATGTATTAGCCAACCTGGCTGAACGTGCCGAAACGCTGAACTATGCCTGTCCAACGATGAGTGAACAGCCGGGTATCCGCATCGCCGAAGGCCGTCACCCGGTAGTGGAACAGGTGCTGAGTGAACCCTTTATCGCTAACCCGGTTTCACTGTCGCCACAGCGGCGTATGCTGATCATTACTGGCCCTAATATGGGCGGTAAAAGTACCTATATGCGCCAAACGGCGCTGATTGTACTGATGGCGCATATCGGCAGTTTTGTGCCTGCAGCAAAGGCCACCATTGGCCCGGTCGATCGTATTTTTACCCGCGTCGGCGCGGCAGACGATCTGGCTTCTGGTCGCTCGACTTTTATGGTGGAAATGACCGAAACCGCCAATATTTTGCATAACGCCACAGAAAACAGCCTGGTGCTGATGGATGAGATTGGCCGCGGCACCTCGACCTACGATGGGCTGTCTCTGGCCTGGGCCTGTGCAGAAAACCTGGCGAACCGCATCAAAGCCATGACTTTATTCGCCACGCATTATTTCGAACTCACCACCTTGCCAGAGAAAATGGAGGGGGTGGTCAACGTGCATCTGGATGCATTAGAGCATGGTGATACCATCGCCTTTATGCACAGCGTGCAGGATGGTGCAGCCAGCAAGAGTTACGGGCTGGCGGTTGCCGCATTAGCCGGGGTGCCGCGTGATGTGATCAAACGTGCTCGTCAGAAATTGCGTGAGTTGGAAAGCCTCTCCAGCCAAACCGCCGCCGGTACGGTAGATGCAACCCAGATGACGCTGCTGAATGAGGAAGTTTCACCAGCTGTAGAAGCCTTAGAGACGCTGGATCCAGACACTCTGTCACCACGTCAGGCGCTGGAATGGATCTACCGGCTGAAAAGCCTGGTTTGAATGAGTTGAAATTGTAGGCATAAAAAAACGGTGAGCATCATGCTCACCGTTTTTATTTTTAATGAAGTCAAACACGTTTATTCGCGGAACAGTGCTTCGATGCTCAGACCTTGCATTTGCAGAATTTCACGCAGACGGCGTAAGCCTTCAACCTGAATCTGACGAACACGTTCACGTGTCAGGCCAATCTCGCGGCCCACGTCTTCCAGCGTTGCCGCTTCATAGCCCAGCAGACCGAAACGGCGAGCCAACACTTCACGCTGTTTGGCGTTCAATTCGAACAGCCATTTGACGATGCTTTGTTTCATGTCATCGTCTTGCGTGGTGTCTTCCGGCCCGTTGTCTTTCTCATCAGCCAGAATATCCAGCAGTGCTTTCTCGGAATCCCCCCCCAACGGCGTATCAACAGAAGTGATACGTTCGTTCAGGCGCAGCATCCGGCTGACATCATCAACCGGTTTGTCGAGTTGCTCCGCAATCTCTTCAGCGCTTGGTTCATGATCCAGTTTGTGAGAAAGCTCACGCGCGGTACGTAAATAAACATTCAGTTCTTTAACAATATGGATCGGCAAACGGATAGTACGGGTTTGATTCATAATCGCCCGTTCGATCGTCTGACGGATCCACCAAGTTGCATAGGTAGAGAAACGGAAACCGCGTTCTGGATCAAACTTTTCAACCGCACGAATCAGACCAAGGTTACCTTCCTCGATCAGATCCAGCAGCGCCAGACCGCGATTACTGTAACGGCGGGCAATTTTCACCACCAGCCGCAGGTTGCTCTCTATCATGCGGCGGCGAGACGGCACGTCTCCGCGCAATGCACGCCGCGCAAAATAAACCTCTTCCTCTGCGGTCAGCAGAGGTGAATAACCGATTTCGCCCAGATAGAGCTGCGTTGCATCCAATACGCGTTGGGTAACACCTTGAGACAAGAGCTCGTCTTCTGCCAAGTCATTCTCACTGGATTCTTCCTCTACCAGCGCTTTCTCGTCGAATGACTCAACCTCCGTGGCATTCTCATCGAAATCTGCATCATCATGTAACTCGTTAACTTTCAGCGTATTTTGGCTCATAAGCGGCTCCTACCCGTGATACCGCGAGCAGAATGCAACGCATTCTGCCCAATCTATCGCTGCGGAAGATAACGCAGCGGGTTTACGGATTTCCCCTTGTAACGAATTTCAAAATGCAAACGTACTGAACTGGTTCCGGTGCTTCCCATCGTTGCTATTTTTTGCCCCGCCTTGACCTCTTGTTGTTCCCGGACCAGCATTGTGTCGTTATGGGCGTAGGCACTCAGGTAATCATCATTATGTTTGATGATGATTAGATTACCGTAACCCCGTAAAGCGTTGCCTGCATACACTACACGACCATCGGCGGTAGCAAATATAGGCTGCCCACGGGTGCCAGCAATATCGATACCTTTATTTCCACCTTCCGATGAAGAGAAGTTATCGATGATTTTACCGTCAGTTGGCCATCTCCAGCTACTAACCGGAGCGCTATTACTGAGGGTGCTTGGCGCGGTAACGGGAGCGCTGGCGGAACCTGCCACGACTGCCCCCGATGTAGGCAACATCTTACCTACATTCTGTTTACCCGAGTTACCAGAATACGCGTTAGTTGATTGAGAATCAACCGTTGCAGTTTGTATCTGAGCACTAGACGGTGGTTTCGGCACACCACCGCCGGTCGCATTAGTTGCAGCCAGCATACCGCCATTACCGTTGGCAGAACCATTACCAAGTTGAATGGTTTGGCCTACTTCCAGGCTATACGGCTGAGGAATATTGTTACGCTGGGCAAGGTCTCGGAAATCATTCCCGGTGATCCAGGCGATATAAAACAGCGTGTCACCGCGTTTAACGGTATAAGTGCTGCCGCTATAGCTCCCTTTAGGTATAGCGTTGTAACTACGGTTGTAAACAATGCGCCCCTGCGAAGCCGAAGTGCCACCCGAGTTACCCGATGTAGTAGCACCATCGGCACCTACGCTGCTGATCGGTGCCGAGGTGGAATTATTATTTGAACAACCTGCCAACCACAAACTTAACATCGTACACACCGCAACTCGGCGTAAAGTAATCATTGGGCTTCCCGTGCTCATGCTTCCCCCATAACAGCAATATCAGTGATATATCCAAAAAATACCCTTCACATCGTAGCCGAGCTTGAGCGTTCTCTCAGTTTCCACAACGAAAGGTTCCCTTGGCCGATCCCTGAACACCAGGTGATCTCCCGCCAGGGAATCAAAAAAGCAGCGCCGCCAATGCTCACCACATTGGCGCAGCCACACCATAAGACAACGACATAGAAAAACAATTGTATTGAAAATTAATATTGTTGAAACGCTAAAACCTTAACCAGGCGTTATGAAAGTGCAACAGATTTCTTCCTGCGCGGCAAATTCAGGCTAGGCCAGTTCACCTTTCACCAGTGGCACGAATCTTACTGCTTCAACCACATCGATAGAAAACTCATCGCCACAGCGCTGAATACGCTTCAGCGTTTGCGCCTGCTCACCCACCGGCAGCACCAATATGCCCCCGTCGTCCAGTTGCTGCATCAGCGCCTGCGGAATTTCCGGTGGCGCAGCGGTCACAATGATGGCATCAAACGGCCCACGTGATGCCCAGCCCTGCCAGCCATCACCATGACGCGTCGAAACGTTGTGAAGATCGAGCTGCTTCAGGCGGCGTTTTGCCTGCCACTGCAATCCTTTGATACGTTCCACAGAGCAAACATGCTGCACCAAATGGGCCAGAATCGCCGTCTGATAACCGGAACCCGTGCCAATCTCCAGCACTCTGGAGGTTTGCGTCAGCCTTAACAACTCCGTCATACGCGCAACCATATAAGGCTGAGAAATCGTCTGGCCCGAACCGATAGGCAATGCGGTATTTTCATAGGCCTTGTGTTCAAGCGCCTCGTCAACAAAACGCTCACGCGGCACATCTTCGATCGCCTTCAGCAATCGTTCGTCCCTGATCCCTTGCTGACGCAGCTGCGTCAACAATGTCTGTATGCGTCTGTTTACCATTCCCCGCTAACCTCTACTTTGGTTAACCATGTTGTTAGCACATCCTGCGCCCCGTAGGCGGTCAAATCCACCTGCAAAGGCGTCACTGCTACGTACCCCTGCTCCACCGCAGCAAAGTCAGTATCTGGGCCAGCATCGAACTTATCTCCCGGAGGGCCAATCCAGTACAGATTCTGCCCACGCGGATCCTGCTGGCAAAATACCTTGTCGGCGGGATGTCGGCTGCCACAGCGAGTCACACGTATCCCCTTGATCTGCGAAAGCGGCAAATCGGGTACGTTGATATTGAGGATTTTACCGGTGCGCAGCGGTTCACGCAGCAAGGCGCGCAGCAGCGAGCAGGTGATTACCGCTGCCGTATCATAATGCTGGTGACCATTCAGCGACACAGCGAGCGCTGCCAGGCCCAAATGGCGGCCTTCCATTGCGGCGGCCACCGTGCCGGAATAGATAACGTCATCTCCCAGATTCGGCCCGGCGTTGATGCCAGACACCACCACATCAGGTGCCGGGCGCATCAACGCATTGACGCCCAGATAGACACAATCCGTTGGCGTCCCGTGTTGCACCGCAATATCACCATTCGGCATGGTCAGCGTACGCAATGGCGACTCCAACGTTAGCGCATTGGAAGACCCACTGCGGTTGCGATCGGGAGCCACCACCTGCACCTCAGCAAATTCACGCAGCCGCTTAGCCAGTGCCTGAATACCCGGTGCCGAAACACCGTCATCATTACTCAGTAATATCCGCATCACTGTTATCCTGCCGCATGATTTCGCGAACAACGCTGGTAGCAAAACTGCCTGCTGGCAACCAAAAGCGCAATTCAACGGTGACATCATCCCGCCAATTCCACAGCAATTTCTGCGGTTGTAACAGCAGGGCTCGTCGAGCAGGTTCAACACGCTCGCGCTTTAAAAGCGTAAGCAATTCCGGCTGTTCCGCCAAGCATTGCTGTTCAAATTTCAGTGCTTCCCCAGCAGTACCCGGTTCACCGTCCCCCGGCAAGGGTGCGGTAATCAGCAATTCACCGGCATCCAAGCGCTGTTGCAGGCTGTCCAGTTCTTCAGGCTTAGCGACAAACCAACTGCCACGCCCGGCGAGCTGCAACGCATCGCCTTCCAGCACGGTACGCTGCTGCTGATTAGCCAGACGCTGGCTGGTAATCAGGTTGAACAGCGCGCTACGGCTGGCGGAGAGATAAAAACTACGCTTGCTGCGCTCTTTGACCCGAATCTCGTCCTTCGCCCAACGGCGCGCCATCACCAGGTTGTTACCGCCGCGGCCAAAGCGCTGGCTGCCAAAGTAATTGGGTACACCGCCTGCCGCGATAGCCTGCAAACGCTGTTCCACTTCCTGACGATCGCTGATATCGCGTAATACCAAGGTGAAATCATTACCTTTCAAGGTGCCGATGCGCAGCTTGCGCAGATGGCGCGCGGCCTGCAGCACTTCACAGCCTCCAAGCGCAAACTGGGTGAGATCGGGGGATTCTTTACCCGGCAGATGCAGGCAGAACCACTGTTCGGTCACCGCCTGGCGGTCTTTCAAACCTGCATAGCTGACCGAACGGGCATGAATACCGGCAAACTTCGCCAGATAATCGGCGACAAACTGGGTATTACAGCCGGTTTTGCGGATGTTCACCAACAGGTGCTCACCTTCACCATCAGGCGTAAATCCCAGATCTTCCACGACGATGAAATCTTCCGGGTTTGCTTTCAGCGCCCCACGGGCCTGAGGCTGGCCGTACAGCCAGGTCAGATTTGCCATATCCATGCGTCTACTCCTTGATCAACAAGGCGACGGCTTCACAGGCAATGCCCTCACCGCGCCCGGTGAAGCCTAGTTGCTCGGTAGTGGTGGCTTTAACGTTAACGTCATCCATATGGCATTGCAGATCTTCCGCCAGGAACACGCGCATCTGAGGAATATGCGGTGCCATCTTCGGTGCCTGAGCGATAATGGTCACATCCAGGTTCCCCAGGCGATAACCTTTGGCGCGGATGCGTTTCCACGCTTCACGCAGCAACACACGGCTGTCGGCCCCTTTGAATGCCGGATCGGTATCTGGGAACAGTTTACCGATATCGCCTAACGCCGCTGCCCCTAACAGAGCATCGGTGGCAGCATGCAGTGCAACATCACCGTCTGAGTGCGCCAGCAGACCTTTTTCATAAGGAATGCGAACACCACCGATCACCAGCGGTCCTTCGCCGCCAAATTTATGGACATCAAAACCGTGACCGATACGCATAATGCGCTCCTTAATTGTTCAACTGAGTCAAATAGAACGCCGCCAGCGCTAAATCCTCCGGCCGCGTCACTTTAATATTGTCCGAACGCCCCGCCACCAGCAGCGGATGATAACCGCAATGCTCCAGCGCAGAAGCCTCGTCGGTCACCGTTGCGCCTTCGTCCAGCGCACGTTGCAGGCAGAGTTTAAGCAATTCCAACGGGAATAGCTGCGGCGTCAGCGCATGCCACAGATCTTGGCGCTCAACGGTGTGCGAAATAGCACTTTGGCCCGTTTCAGCGCGTTTCATGGTATCACGCACCGGCGCGGCAAGAATGCCACCGACCAAACTGTGTGCCGTAATGGCCAACAGGCGCTCCAGATCGTCTGCGTGCAGACAAGGACGCGCGGCATCATGCACCAATACCCATTCGGCATCGCCCGCCAGTCGCAACCCGGCCATCACCGAGTCGGCACGCTGCTGCCCCCCCACGGTAACGCGCACGCGAGGATCCTGGGCGATCGGAAGCCGGTGGAATTGATTATCATCGGGGCTGATGGCCACGATCACCTGTGGAATACGCGGGTGCCGCAACAGGGCGTGGATCGCGTGCTCAAGGATAGTTTGATGGCCGATAGTTAAATACTGTTTTGGACAATCGGCCTGCATGCGGCTGCCGATACCGGCAGCGGGCAGGACAGCGACCACCTGCGGCAAAGCACTTGCGGAATGATTCATGCGTTATTTTTGTAGGTTGTTTTGCGTGGAAGACGCCGCGCTGCGTCTAGATTGGTCAGGCACCAGACGATAGAAAGTCTCACCGGGTTTAATCATCCCCAGTTCATTACGCGCACGCTCCTCGATCGCTTCCTGACCGCCGTTCAAATCGTCGATCTCGGCAAACAACTGATCGTTACGCGCCTTTAATTTGGCATTATTGCTCTGTTGAGCCGCTACGTCTTCATTGACCCGCACATAATCGTGAACACCATTTTTACCCAACCACAGCGAATACTGTAGCCAGCCGAGCAATGCAAGCAATAGCAGCGTAAGTTTTCCCATCTCCGCCCCCTGAAAAACCGACCAATCATCCCACAACTTTCCGTTTGACTCCACACCGGGAGCGGCATTTAGCCAGCAGATTCAGAGTAAGGATAAGAG
>JBAQHZ010000398.1:0-13716 GCA_049288585.1 Chania sp. | reverse complement strand
CTGTTGCCGCCTACAAGCAACTCGAATTATTTTGGGTATATAATGGAATATTGCAGTTTACCGTATTGGTTAATTTGGCTACTTCAGACAGGTTGATATTGCCTAATTATCTGTGTTTTTTTCGGGTAATTAGTGGCTGTAATCTATGGGTAATGTTGGCCAATTAATGCACGCATATTAAAGCGCTGCGTGCATTAATTATTCGCTGAGAGAGCGGCGGATTTACCGCCTGAATTTAAAGCGTTGGTTCTTCGGCGGCGGCCGACGTCACCACCAGTTCTACCTGCTGCTGTTGCAGCAGTGTTCCCAGTGATAGCGGCGGCGGTGAGTCGGTAAATAACGCCGTTACCTGGCGGGTATTACCAATTTCTACCGCTGCGGAAGTGTGGAATTTAGTGTGATCCGCTGCCAGTAGAATATGGCGCGAATGGGCCATCATCGCTTTCACTACGCTGGACTCATTGACATCGAATTCCAGCAGATCGCCATTCGCCTCGATCGCCCCTACGCTGGTGATCAGATAATCGGCGCGAAACCCTTCAACAAAAGTCACCGCGCTGGGGCCGATAATGCCGCCGTTATTTGGCCGCAACGTGCCGCCCGGTACCATCACCTCAAACTCCGTATTTTTATACAGAATATGCGCCACCCGCAGGCTGTTGGTGATAATCCGCAGGTGGCTGTGATTCATCAGCGCGCGGGCGATATGCTCAACCGTGGTACCGATGGTGATAAACACCGTGGAGCGATCGGGAATGTAATCGGCGATCGCTTCCGCAATGGCGATTTTTTCTTCGGTGTAAGAGAGCTCACGCTGCTCAAAAGCAGTGTTAACCACGCTGGAGGCGCGCCCCGCGCCGCCGTGGTGACGGGTAATCAGCCCCTGTTCGCTCAGCTTGCGGATATCGCGCCGTACCGTCTGGGTTGAAACCGCCAGCAACTGGGCCAGTTCGTCAATATTCATGTAGCCGCGTTTGGCGATCAACTGAATCAGCTGATCGTGGCGCGGGTTGCCGGTAAGTTCAGTCAGACTCATGTTCAGCTCTCTTCAATATTGTCATCAGTTGATCATTTTATACAAAACTGTCCAGGAAAGAGTCTGTTTGATCACAGTTGGGGATGCCTGCGCGCCCGCCGGGGCGGGTACACTTCAGTGCGGCAACAGCATTAGCATAGCGTACCGCCTGCGCGATATCCGGCTGCGAGCCCAGCGCGACCGCCAGTGCGCCGTGGAAAACGTCGCCAGCGCCGGTGGTATCCACCACCTCAACCTTAAAGCCTGGCTGATGTTTTAACCGATCGTTTTCCAGCCAGAAACAGCCCTGTTTCCCCTGTGTGACATAAACCTGTCCGTTTTTGTCATTTTTTGCTAACCGTAACCCTTTTTCAACCTCAGTTGCTCCCGTCATACGCACTAATCCTGGTTCGGAAAAGGCGGCGTGATCGGCCAACGCCACCAGCGGGCGGATGTCCTGCGGCGTCACGTCGGCATCCAGCAGCGTAGTGACCCCCGCACGCCGTGCCAGCGTAAAGGCCGCCAGCGCCCCCTGATGCCAGCGCACGTCCGCCAGCACCACGTCGTACTGGCTAAAGTCGATCTCGCTCAGCCAGCCGGCTTCCTCTGGCAGATCCGGGCTCGGGTGGTTGATGATAATACGTTCCCCTTGCGCATCCACCAGCACCGCCGACTGTGACGATCGCGCCTGCGGATAGCGGCGGGTGTAATCGACATTGACGCCATAGCTGGCTAACTCATCCAGTAAAACCTGCCCGGTGGCGTCGTCGCCAACGCGGCCAATGAAATCGACCTTCGCCCCCAACCTGGCAGCCGCAACGGCGGCGGTTGCTGCCGGGCCACCGCCGATTTCACGGTAATCGTTGGCGACATATTTCCCGCCCCCTTGCGGCAACTTCTCTACGTAATACAAACGGTCTTGCACCGTAATACCTACACAGGCAATGCGGGTCATAGTCTGGATCCTCTGTTGTATACCCGTCGTCTTTCAAGTTGCAGGGGTGTTGGCTGCCCTGACTCACCCAAGTCATTGAGTAATATCAACTCCTTGGATTCGCTCGGTTGCCGCCTACCTGCACCTTGAAATCCATAGGGTATATGTTTCTGTTTCACTAAAACGGTTTTCGCCAAAAAGTGGCGGCCGATCACGATGCCACCATTTTAATTTTCTCAAATGTTAAAAGAGTGACGCGTGTCAATTTTTTGACTATAAATTACAAATACGATCAAAAACAGACAAAAACGGTCTGGTTTGTGGCCGGTAAGTTGACACAAAGCGGACAACCGTAACGAACAGGAGAGAACCATGGCACAGATCGCATTTATCGGGCTAGGGCAAATGGGAGCACCGATGGCCAGCAACCTGATTAAACAGGGCCACCGGCTGAGCGTTTTTGATATCAGCCCTGCGGCGGTCAACGCCTTGGTGGCACAAGGGGCAACCAAGGCAGCCAGCCCGGCGCAGGCGGCGCTGGATGCCGAAGTGGTGATCACCATGCTGCCGAACGGCGATCTGGTGCGTGAGGTGCTGTTCGGTGCCGAAGGCGTATGCAGCACGCTGTCGCCTGCGGCGCTGGTGATCGACATGTCCACTATTCATCCGCTGCAAACTGACCGGCTGATTGCCGACATGCAGGCGCGCGGTTTCAGCCTGATGGACGCCCCGGTAGGGCGCACCTCCGATCACGCACAGGCGGGCACCTTGCTGATCCTGGCCGGTGGCACTGCCGAACAGGTACAGCGTGCTACGCCGGTGCTGATGGCGATGGGCTCAGAGCTGATCAACGCCGGTGGGCCGGGCATGGGCATCCGCGTGAAGCTGATCAACAACTACATGAGCATTGCGCTCAACGCGCTGTCGGCCGAAGCGGCGGTGCTGTGCGAAGCCTTGGGGCTGTCGTTCGACGTGGCGCTGCAAGTGATGAGCGGCACGCCAGCAGGCAAAGGGCATTTCACCACCACCTGGCCGAATAAGGTGCTGAAGGGCGATCTCAGCCCGGCATTTATGATCGACTTGGCGCACAAAGATTTGGGGATTGCGTTGGATGTCGCCAACCAGCTGCACGTTGCCATGCCGTTGGGCGCGGCGGCGCGCGAAGTATACAGCCAGGCACGCGCCAGCGGGCGCGGGCGTCAGGATTGGAGCGCCATTCTGGAGCAGGTTCGCGCGGCTTCCGGCTTGGCAGGCAAACATTAATTGATATCACAAGCGCCTGATATTCAGCGCGCACAGGGGAGAGAAAATGCCTTATTTATCCGGTTACACCATGGTTCAGCACGCGTGGAAAAACGGCTACGCCATCGGTGCCTTCAGCGCTCATAACGCTGAAACCATTCGCGCCATTTTGCTAGCTGCCGAGCAGGAACAGGCGCCGATCATGATTCAGGTGGGCCAGAAAGTGATCAGCGTGATGGGCCTTGAGCCAATGAAAGCGATGATCGATGCCTTTATGCAGGACATTAGCGTGCCGGTGTGTATTCACCTGGATCACAGCCGCAGCTTTGCGCAAACCATGCAGGCGGTGCAGGCGGGGTTCCAGTCGGTGATGTTTGATGGCTCGCACCTGTCGTTCGACGAAAACGTGCGAATTACCCGCGCGGTAGCGGATGTGGCGCATGCGCTGAACATCGGGGTGGAAGGGGAGATCGGCAAGATCGGCGGCACCGAAGATGATATCTCGGTTGATGAAAAAGACGCCCTGATCACCAGCAGCGACGAAGCGCTGAAGTTTTCCGAACTGACCACGGTGGACTATCTGGCGGTGTCGATCGGTACCGCACACGGCCTGTACAAGCAGGAACCTAAGCTGGCGTTTGATCGCCTGCATGAGATCCGCGAAATCGTCCGCAAGCCGATTGTGCTGCATGGCGGTTCCGGCGTGCCGGATGAACAGATCCGCAAGGCGGTGGCGCTGGGCGTGGCCAAGATCAACGTGGATACCGAACTGCGTCAAGCCTTCACTCAGGGCATGGCCGAAGTGCTGAACAACGATCCCGAAGAGTTTGTGCTGGCGGTTTCGCTCGGGCGCGGCCGTGATGTGATGAAGGAAAGAGTGGTCGAAAAAATCCGGCTATTCGGCAGCCACGGCAAGGCCGCACAGTTTTAAACCATAGGGACGGACTATGACAACCATTCAACGCCAGCATTTTGGCGAACATCAAGGGCAGGCGGTTTCCCTGTTCACGCTGAGCAACGCGAACGGCATGCGGCTGTGTGTGACCGATTACGGCTGCATCATTACCCAACTGTGGGTGCCGGATCGGCACGGCCGAGCAGAAGACATCGTGATGGGCTTTGACGATCTGGCTTCTTATCAGGCTGGGCATCCGTTCTTTGGGGCGATCGCCGGGCGCTGTGCTAACCGCATCGCCGGTGGGCGCTTCAAGATTGACGGCCAGGAATATCTCTTGGCCACCAACGAACTGACCACTGGCCAACATCTGCACGGTGGAGTGCGCGGTTTTGACAAGTACGTCTGGCAGGCGCAGGAAGACGGCGATGGCATTATTTTCAGCCGCACCTCTGCCGACGGCGAGGAAGGCTATCCAGGCAACCTACGGGTGCGCCACCGCATCGGCCTGACCGAAGACAACGTGATGACGCTGAGCTTTGAGGCGCAAACCGATAAACCGACGTTGGTTAATCTGGTGAATCACAGCCATTACAACCTGCGTGGCCACACACAGCTGATCCACGATCAGCAGCTCAAGATCGACGCGGATTTCATCACTCCGGTGGATGAAAGCACCATGTTGCCCACCGGCGAGATCCGCCGCGTGGCCGGTACGGCGTTTGATTTTCGCAATGCCCGCCGCTTGGGGGATGCGATGCTGCACCGCCCGGCGCAGGACTTTGATATGAACTATGTGCTGAAACCCGGCGACGGCGCGTTGCATCCGGCGGCCAGCCTGTTTTGCCCGCATAGCGGGCGCGTGATGGAGGTGCACACTTCGCTGCCCGGCATGCAGTTCTATAACGCCTTCAAGCTGTCCAACAAAGTCTGGAACGGCAAGGCAGGGCATCGCTATCAGGCATTTTCCGGCATCTGCCTAGAAACGCAGGCTTTCCCAGACAGCATCCACCACGCTCACTTCAGTAACGTGGTGTTGCGCCCAGGCGAAAAATATCTCAGCCGCACCGAGCACCGTTTCAGCACCCTGGCATAGCTCTGGATTAATTTCTCCGATTACTGGAAGCAACATAATGACAAATAAAGCAAAAGTCGGCGTGCTGGCGTTAGGTCGCAACACCTTTGACGTGCCATACGCGCAGGAAATGCTGGCGCAGGCCTGGCAGGCGCTCAGCGGCATGGAGATCGAACTGGTCGGGGAACCGATGCTGCAATTTGATGCCGCATCGGCCCTGCAAGCGTTACCTGCGTTGAAACAGGCGGATCTCGATCTGCTGCTGATCCTGCAGGTGACCTTTACCGATGCTTCGTTGACCACCGAGGTAGCGCGTGATTTCCCGGTGCCCACGGCGCTGTGGTCATTCCCTGAGGCGCGTACCGGTGGCCGTTTGCGGCTGAACTCGTTCTGCGGGGTGAATCTGGCCTGCCACGCGCTGAGCCGTGAAGCGATCAAAGTACAGACCCTGCACGGCCTGCCGAGCGATAGCCGTGTCATCAATGAATTACAGCAGTTGGCGCAGGCGGCGGCGATCGTCAAGCGCTTCAAACAGGCCAAAGTGATGGTGATCGGCGAGCATCCGCTGGGTTTTGACGCCTGTAACTACAACCAGCAGCAGTTGAAGCAGCACTTTGGCGTGGAAGTGACGCGCCAGCCGGTGCTGGAGTTTATCGACGAAGTGAAAGCGCTGCCGGACAGCGTGGCGGATGCGCCTTATGCCCGCCGCGCCAAAGACTTCCCCAATCTGGCAGAAATGGATCAGTGCGCCACCCGCAAAACCCTCAAGGTCTATTCGGCGCTGCGTGAAAAGGCACAGCGCGAAGGCTACACCGGCATTGCCGTGCGCTGCTGGCCGGATTTCTTCACCGACTACGGCTGTGCCGCCTGCGGCGCGCTGGCGCTGATGAATGAGGACAAAGTGCCCTGCGGCTGCGAAGCCGACATGTTCGGCGTGCTGTCTTCGCTGATGGCGCAGTGGGCGTCCGGCAATGCGGCGTTCAATACCGATCTGGTGGATATCGATCCGCAGGATAACAGCGTGGTGTTCTGGCACTGCGGGCAGGCACCGATCGAAATGGCCGATCGCGATGGCCCGGTGCAGGCAACTATCCACTCCAACCGCAAGTTGCCGCTGCTGTCTGAATTTGCTCTCAAGCCGGGGCGCATCACGCTGTGCCGCATTACCCAGGGGGAAGGCAAGCTGCGTCTGATGCTGGCCGGTGGCGAAATGATCAAAGCCCCGCTTGCCTTTTCCGGCACCGCCGGTACCGCTCGGCTGGATGTGGATGCCGATACCTACCGCCAGCGCTTGATCGCCGCCGGGATGGAGCATCACACCTCGTTGGTGTACGGCGAACATCGCCCGCTGCTGCGCAAAGTGGCCGATCTGCTGGGGCTGGACGTGATTGAACTGACCTGAGTTTTAGGCAAATACCGTATTTAACCTTTTGGAGAATTGAACATGACTTCTCAGCAAGGCTTGGAACTGACGCAACAGGCTGGCGGCTTCACCCTGACTTTTCAGCAGCGCGTGCTGCTGCGCCATACCCCGGAGGCCCCTTGCCTGTGGATCGGGCGCGGCAAGGCGGATATCGACATGTTCCGCGGCAACTTCAGCATCAAAGATCAGCTCAGTGAAAAACTGGCGCTGACCGATGTCAGCATCACCCCGCAGGGGCAGGGCTGGAACATCCGTTTCAGCCGTGGCGATGTGGCGCACAGCACGCTGCACATCACCACCGATCAGCAAGGGCGGTTGGAAATGCAACTGCACAACAGCGACCAGACCAACAACCGCATGTGGCTGCGTTTGGCGGCTCAGCAGGCCGATCACGTTTACGGCTGCGGCGAGCAGTTTTCTTACTTTGATCTGCGCGGCAAGCCGTTCCCACTGTGGACCAGCGAGCAGGGCGTGGGCCGCAACAAACAGAGCTACGTCACCTGGCAGGCGGACTGCAAAGAGAACGCCGGTGGCGACTATTACTGGACGTTCTTCCCGCAGCCGACCTTTGTCAGCAGCCAGAAGTATTACTGCCATGTGGAAAACAGTTGCTACATGAACTTTGATTTTTCTGCTCCTGATTTCCACGAACTGGCGATCTGGCAGGATCAGGCGGTGCTGCGCTTTGACTGCGCCAACAGCTACATCGGCCTGCTGGAGAAACTCACCGCGCTGCTGGGCCGCCAGCCGGAGCTGCCGGACTGGGTGTACGACGGCGTGATCCTCGGCATTCAGGGCGGCACAGAGGTTTGCCAGCAAAAGCTGGATCTGATGCGTGAACACGGCGTTAAGGTCAGCGGCATCTGGGCGCAGGACTGGGAAGGCCGCCGCATCACCTCTTTCGGTAAACGCCTGATGTGGAACTGGCGCTGGGATAGTGAGCTGTATCCAGAACTGGATAAGCGTATTCCCCAGTGGAAAAAAGAGGGCGTGCGTTTCCTCGGTTACATCAACCCTTATGTGGCGATCGAAAAAGAGCTGTATGCCGAAGCTGCCGAGCAGGGCTATCTGACCAAAGATTACAGCGGCAACGACTATCAGGTTGAATTCGGCGAGTTTTATGCCGGGGTAGTGGATCTTACCAAACCAGCAGCCTACGACTGGTTCAAGAACGTCATCAAAAAGAACCTGATTGAGTTCGGCCTAGATGGCTGGATGGCGGACTTTGGCGAATACCTGCCAACCGACACCGTGATGCACAACGGCGTGGATGCGGAGATTATGCACAACGCCTGGCCTGCGCTGTGGGCCAAGTGCAACTACGACGCGCTGGTGGAAAGCGGCAAGCTGGGTGAGATCCTGTTCTTTATGCGTGCAGGCTACACCGGCAGCCAGAAATATTCGGTGATGATGTGGGCGGGCGATCAGAACGTTGACTGGAGCCTGGACGACGGTCTGGCCTCGGTGATCCCGGCGGCGCTGTCGTTGGCTATGACCGGTCATGGCCTGCACCACAGCGATATTGGCGGTTATACCACCTTGTTCGATATGAAGCGCAGCAAAGAGCTATTGATGCGCTGGTGTGAGTTCTGCGCCTTTACGCCAGTGATGCGTACCCACGAAGGCAACCGCCCGGACGATAACTGGCAGTTCGATCACGATGTGGAAACCATCCGCCAGTTCGCCCGTATGAGCCGGGTGTTCAGCGCCATGAAGCCGTACATCAAGCAGGCGGTAGCGCTGAATGCGCAATCTGGCCTGCCGGTGATGCGCCCACTGTTCCTGCACTACGAAGATGACGCGCACACCTACAGCCTGAAATACCAATACCTGTTTGGCCGCGATCTGCTGGTGGCGCCGGTGCATGAAGAGGGGCGCAGCGATTGGACGCTCTATCTGCCGCAGGACAGCTGGATCAACCTGTGGACCGGCGAGCCGCACAGCGGCGGGTGTGAAGTGACGGTAGCTGCACCGATCGGCCAGCCGCCGGTGTTCTACCGCGCCAACAGTGAGTGGGCCGAGCTGTTTGCTTCATTACGCACGCTGTAATTCTAAGAAACTATCAGCCGCCATTGGCCCCTGCGGCTATGGCGGCTACCTCGGGATGGGGTGCTTTCCAAGGAGAATCACCATGAGTGAAGTCAACCAGGATCCGGTTAAATTGACGCTGCCGTTGCGCGAGAAGTTCGCCTACGGCATGGGCGATGTCGGTTCTAACCTCTTGTTGTGCGTGGGTACGCTGTACCTGCTGAAGTTTTATACCGATGTGTTGGGCATTCCGGCTGCGTGGGGCGGGCTGATTTTCCTGATCTCCCGCTTCTTTACCGCCTTTACCGATATCAGTACCGGCTTGATGCTGGATTCGCGGCGCAATATCGGCCCCAAAGGCAAGTTCCGGCCATTTATCCTGTATGCCTCAATGCCAGTGGCGCTGCTGGTGGTCGCTAACTTTATTGGCGTTGGTATGTCGTTCGACGTGCTGGCGAAAACCGTGATTGCCACGCTGATCTTTATGGCGTTCGGGCTGTTCTTCAGCATGATGAACTGTTCGTATGGCGCCATGGTGCCCGCGATGACCAAAAACCCGCAGGAGCGAGCGCAACTGGCCGCCTGGCGGCAGGGCGGGGCGACGGTTGGCCTGCTGTTGTGTACCGTCGGGTTTGTGCCGATCCTGTCGCTGTTTGAAGGCCAGGCGCAGGTGGGCTATCTGGTAGCGGCGGCGATCTTCGCGTTCGCTGGCATGCTGTGCATGTGGTGGTGTTATTCCGGCGTTAAAGAACGCTACGTCGAGTTGCCGAAACCGGGCGCACCAAAGCCGGGCCTGCTGCAATCCTTTAAAGCCATCACCGGCAATAAACCGTTGTTCGTGCTGTGCGTTGCCAACTTGTGCACGCTGGCAGGGTTCAACATCAAGCTGGCGATTCAGATCTATTACACCCAGTACGTGCTTAACGACATCACGCTGCTGTCTTACATGGGCTTCTTCAGTATGGGCTGTATTCTGCTCGGCGTGCTGCTGGTGCCGACGGTGGTGAAGCGCTTTGGCAAGAAAAACGTTTACCTGGGTGGATTGTCGCTGTGGATCCTCGGCGATGCGATGAACTACCTGTGGGGCAACACCTCCACGCTGTTTGTGCTGTTCTCCTGCCTGGCGTTCTTTGGCACCGCCTTCGTTAACAGCCTTAACTGGGCGCTGGTGTCCGATACCGTGGAATACGGCGAATGGAAAACCGGCGTGCGTTCTGAAGGCACCGTCTATACCGGCTTTACCTTCTTTCGCAAGGTTTCCCAAGGGCTGGCCGGGTTCTTCCCCGGCGTGATGCTGGCCTATATCGGCTATGTGCCTAATGTGCAGCAAGGTGCTGGCACGCTGGAAGGGCTGCGGCAACTGATCTTTATCTACCCTTGTGGACTGGCGGTGCTGACAGCATTGACCATGGGCTTGTTCTACCACCTGACGGAGAAAAACTACCTCAAGATTGTGGATGAGCTGGAAACCCGAAAACGCAACATGAGCCCGGCAGTGTAAACAGATGCAACCTGCTAATTCGATAGATACATAAGTGCTATCAGTAATTAATGGATGCTATACCCACAGGATTTCAAGTTACAGCTAGCCGGCAAGTGCGTGACAAATCGGTCGTAGACTGATTTGAACAGCGCTTGCGCTGGCCCGCAGGGTGAGACTCAGTAATGAGGCTCATAATCCCCAGGAGCTTACTTAGGTAAGTGACTGGGGTGGACGCGCGCAGACAACAACGCTGTAACTTGAAAGACGAAGGGTATAAAAAATAATAAGGACCTGTTATATGGCCAACTCTTCACCCTACAACGATCCCGTCACGCTGCGGTTGCCGCTGCGTGAAAAGCTGGCCTACGGCATGGGGGACTTCGGTTCTAACCTGATGCTGTGCATTGGCACGCTGTATCTGCTGAAATTCTATACCGACATTCTGGGGCTGCCCGCGATCTACGGCGGGGTAATCTTCCTGATTGCCAAATTCTTTACCGCCTTCACCGATATGCTGACCGGCGTGCTGTTGGATTCGCGGCGTAATATCGGGGTCAAAGGCAAGTTCCGGCCCTTTATCTTCTATGCCTCGCTGCCGGTGGCTCTGCTGGCGGTGGCCAACTTCCTCAATAGTGGTTTCAGCCTGAACGCCAAAACCATACTGGCTACCGTGCTGTTTATGTTGTTTGGCCTGTTTTATAGCCTGATGAACTGCGCCTACGGGGCGATGGTGCCTGCGATCACCAAAAACCCGAATGAACGTGCGCAACTGGCCGCCTGGCGGCAGGGCGGTGCCACGCTCGGCCTGCTGCTGTGTACCGTCGGGTTTGTGCCGATCCAGGCGCTGTTTACCGCCCGCCCAGAGATTGGCTATCTGGCTGCGGCCACGGTGTTTGCCACCTGCGGGGTATTTTGCATGTGGTGGTGCCATGCCGGGGTGAAAGAGCGCTATGTCGAGATAGTGCCGGAACATCATAAACCGGGGATCTTCAAATCCTTCTGCGGCATCTTCAATAACCCGCCGCTGCTGGTGCTGTGTCTTGCCAACTTGTGTACGCTGGCAGCGTTTAACATCAAGCTGGCGATCCAGGTTTATTACACTCAGTACGTGCTGCACGATATCCGTTTGCTGTCCTACATGGGTTTTTTCAGCATGGGCTGCATTCTGATTGGTGTGCTGATGGTGCCTGCGGCGGTGAAACACTTTGGCAAGAAGCGTGTCTACCTTGGCGGGTTGCTGCTGTGGTGCCTGGGCGACTTACTTAACTACGGCTGGGGTAACAGCTCGGTCTCTTTTGTAGCGTTCTCCTGCATGGCTTTCTTTGGCACCGCCTTTGTTAACAGCCTTAACTGGGCGTTGGTGTCGGATACCGTCGATTATGGCGAATGGAAAACCGGCATCCGCGCGGAAGGTTCTGTCTACACCGGCTATACGTTTTCGCGCAAGATTTCCGCCGCGCTGGCGGGGTTGCTACCGGGGATTATGCTGACGCAAATTGGCTACGTCCCCAATATTGCGCAGTCACCCGCGGTGCTGGAAGGCTTACGTCAGTTGATCTTTATTTACCCCTGCCTGTTGGCGATGGGGGCTGCAATCATGATGGGTGCTTTCTATAAGTTAAACGAGCAGCTATTTATGCAGATAGTCAATGACATCAATATGCGCAAAGGCAACCACGGTAAGGAAATAACCTTTCAGCCGGTGGTTAACACACAAGCCATCAAAGAAATTTAATTATTAAAAATAGCACTCTACCGTCATGCGTCATTGCATGGCGGCGGGTTCTCTACGCTCATTTATCCAGACTATTTGGGGAATCAAGATGAATAAAGCTAAATCATTACTGTTGATTACGGCATTAATCGCCTCGGCCAGCGCTCAGGCCGGACGTGCTTATCTGGAAACGCGCGAAGCTTATAACACCGCCTCGGAATTGAATGAGGTTATTTTGCGTGCGGGCTATAACTTTGATGGCGGTGCCGGGGTGATGGCCACCAATGCCTATAATATAGGGAAGTTTGATCAGTTAAAGCACAGCTATAACGAACTCGAAGGCTGGTATCCGCTGCTTCGCCCAACGGATCAATGGACTATCTCCTCCGGTGGGCTGGTTAACTCAAACAGTGCCGGTTCCGGCGGGGCGCTGTATCTGGATAACAACTATAAATTCCTGCCAGTGTTTAACCTGACCGTGCGTTACCGTTATAACCGCAGTAACTATGACAGCATTGATTTTAACGGCCAACCGGCACGTAATGATACCCATGAATTTGCCAGTTACTGGAATTTTAAACTCACTGACGATCTTAATTATACCTTCGAACCCCATTATTTTATTCGGGTCAATGATTTCCACAGTAAAAATGGTAAAGGCCACCATTGGGAAATTACTAACAAGTTCAGTTATAAAATAGATACCCACTGGATGCCTTATTTAGAACTGCAATGGCTGGATCGTTGGCTAGATTATAATGCTGAGCAATACCGTATCCGTGTGGGGCTGCGTTATACTTTTTGAATAACGAGGACAAAAAACCCGGCCTTGGTGGCCGGGTGAAAATAGACACACATCAATGTTAAACGGCACAACCTGATGCTAAGGGAAAATCGCCACGGCAGGATATCGCCCTAATACGACAGCTCGATGACAATTGCTGGCTTGTGCTCGGGCAAGCGCCGTTGGATAGCCGATATTGCCGTAAAGCATCTCGATGCGTACGAACTGGGTAGCAACGCAGCGCTTCAGGTAGCGGCGTGCGGTGATTTTGCTTATTGGCGTAACGTTTTACCTGGTCATGCGGCGCTTTATCGCTATATACCCTTCATACTTCAAGTTGCTTGGGTGTTGGCTGCGTTACTCGGCCCCAATTCTGTGCCGAGCCCCTTTGGGGCCAGCACAAGTGCTGTTCAAAAGCGCGTTGCGTTTTTGTCAAGCAACTCGAATTATTTTGGGTATATTCCCGATATCGATACTGTACTTGTGCTGGCGATCCGCAGCCAGAGAGAATTGGGGCATTAACTAAAACTAAACGGCCCACGGTTTCCCGTGGGCCAGACGCACATCAGTTCCATCTTTTTAGCTACAGGGGTGTTTAACGTCGGGCGAGCAGGAGGCCGATGACGATGCCAACGGTGGCACCAATACCGACACCCTGCCAGGGTTTGTCACGTACATAGCTATTGGCATGGTCTGCCACGTTACGTGCATGTTGTGTCAGGCTGCTGGAATCGTTGAAACGGGCACGGGCATCGCGTAAAACGCCTTTTGCCTTGTTGTGCAACTCGCTCAGTTCCTCTTTGGTTTTGCTAGCGGAATCGCGTAATACCTCATCCAGCGTGTCGGCCAGCAGGGCGAGATCCTGATCGATGTCTCGTTCTACTTTTTCAGCTTGCTTGAACATTAGAATCTCCGTTATTGAACACATCCTCTAAGAGTAGACCGTTTTTTAATCGATGCTGGCGAATAGGGGAAGATCGCGATATCTCGGCGTGTGATCGGTCATCTTCAGCAGTTGGCAGCAATTTGGGATCATTGAACTGATCACCCCTGATGTACAGGGTTCACCAGCTTTGTACATTTGGTTACTCGGTGAAACCAATCACTCACGGAAGTACTGAGT
>JBAQHZ010000397.1:0-6526 GCA_049288585.1 Chania sp. | reverse complement strand
ATACTTCAAGTTGCTTGGGTGTTGGCTGCGTTACTCGGCCCAGAGTGGGCCTCGCCCCTTCGGGGCCGCTGCAAGCAGCGTTCAAATCTGCCAAGCAGATTTGTCACTCACCCCAGTCACTTACTGGAGTAAGCTCTTGGGGATTATGAGCCTCAAAGAGGCTCACCCTTCGGGTCAGCGCAAGCGCTGCTCAAATCGGTCTCTGACCGATTTGCCACTCAGTTGCCGCCTACAAGCAACTCGAATTATTTTGGGTATAGTTATGCCACATAAGGCGGCCCTTTCCCGGTGGGAGAGGGCCGGAGTGACTATTGTTTTTCAAAAAATAGCGTCACTTTAGCGACTTCTAGCCCAAACTTGCGCAGCGATGTCACGTTAAACAGATGCTTTTCATCTTGGCGAAACAGCCAGTCGTCAAAGTGCAGCTTCACTGTGCCGTTTTCGGTTTTTACGTCCATATCGTAGCGCCAGTTGAAGGCGTTGCCCGCGGTATTACCTTGCGCGACGCCGATAATATCGCCAGCCGTGCCCTGATAGCTGCCATCCTCATTTCTGATGATGCGCCAGACGCGGGTTTGACGTTCGCCGTCGTCATACACGAACTTTTCGTTCAACGTCAGGGTATTGCCGACGACATCACCCTGGATCACCACTTCAAAGCGGCGGATTTGTTTGTTCTGATAATCTTGCACCATGCCCCAGGCGCGGGTTTCGCCGCTGAAGTAGCCGAACAGGTCGAAAGTAGGCTTATTGTGTTGATAGTCACTGATCTCTGTGCTGCATCCTGCCAGCAAAAACAGCAACGCCAGTAGCAGATGTTTGATATTCATTACGAATCTCCGGTCAGTTGTTGCCGTAAGTTGGGGTATTGGGTAGCGGGTGACAGCCATATTGCGAGAAAAGCGTCGCGGAAAGCGCCGTCGAAGCGCTCGCCGATCGGTTGGACCGGGTGGTCCGGTTGTGGGCGATAATAGAAGCGGCCTCCGTCATGGTCGCCGACAAAGGTGAGCTGGCTACCGGGTTGCACCGAGGGCCAGATGGCACTCATCTGGCTGAGCCAGCGCTGCTGCTGCGCAGCTGGCACCGTTATTTTCATTGCCTGCCACTGTTCTTGCGTGGCTTTGACCAGTTCATTGGTGCTGATATTACGCTGATAATTAATGCTCAGCGCCTGCGGCCAGTTGCCCGCCTGATAACGCCCGTCTGGCGTGCGTAATACCGAAAAATAGATGTCAAACGGCCCCCAGCGCAGCGTGGCGCTACCTACCGTCGGCCACGCGGCCCACTCGCTGGCCTGTGCCGCCAGGCTGCTCAGGCAAAACAGCAGGGTCAACAGTATCTTCATGGTGCTCTCCTACGTAACATTAGCCAACTGATGGCGGGCAGATAAATTGCCCAACCGCAGGCCAGAGTGAGGATCATCATTTCCGGTGCCATCAGCGGTGTCATCGCGTTGAGCTTCCAACCGATCGTGTAAGCCAGTGGGCCGCTAACTGCGCCTAACAGCACCAATATTGGCAGCCTCAGCCTGATCCGGCTCAGCAACCAAGACCACCAGCAAGCGAACGTGAGCCACAATGCGCACATCCACAGCGGTACGCCGGTTTGGCCGGTAAATTCGAATAGGCCGAGGTAGCACCACAGGGCATCCATGGCAATGCCAAGCAGCGCTGCCAGCAGCACCCATTTACGCCGCCAGGCTGGGGTGAAGGCCAGCGCCAGCGCTGCACCGACCAACAGCAAAGGAAGCCCGCGCTCGCGCCAGAGGATGGCCAGCGTCCAGTAGGCATTGAAGCCTAGGCCGGTCAGCCAGAATCCTGCACCTAATTTCATCGGCGTTCCGCGCTAAGCTGTACCGTGCTGATGGTGCGCGCCAGGAAACCGGCTTCGCAGTAACACAGGTAAAAACGCCACAGCCGCTGAAAACGTTCATCAAACCCTTGGCTGTGCAGTGAAGGCCAGTGGTGTTCAAAGCGTTGCCGCCACTCTTGCAGCGTGCGTGCGTAGTCGCGGCCAATGTCGTGCAGATCGCACATCACTAGATCGCTGTGGCGCGTTAGGGTTTCGCATAACGCGGTGACGGAAGGCAAAAAGCCGCCAGGGAACACGTAGCGCTGGATAAAATCCACGCTGCGGCTGTATTGCTGGTAGCGTTGATCGGTAATGGTGATCGCCTGCAACACCATTTTGCCTTTGGGTTTCAGCAACTGCTGGCAGCGCTTCACAAACAGCGGCAAAAAGCGTTTGCCCACCGCTTCGATCATCTCGACCGACACCAGCTTGTCATACTGGCCGGTGAGCTGGCGGTAATCCTCAAACAGCAAGGTGACGCGATCTTTCAGCCCGGCTTGCTCGATGCGCTGGCAGGCATAATCGTACTGCGCCTGTGAGATGGTGGTCGTGGTGACCCGGCAGCCGTACTCGCGGGCGGCAAATTCTGCCAGCGCCCCCCAACCGGTGCCGATCTCCAGCAGATGATCTTCCGGTTGCAGATCCAACTGTTCACACAGGCGGCGCATTTTGGCCTGTTGTGCCTGTTCTAGCGTCATGTCGGCTTCACGGTATAACGCGCTCGAATACAGCATGTCGTGATCAAGAAACTGTTGATAAAAATCGTTGCCCAGATCGTAGTGCGCCGCGATGTTGCGCCGTGCCTGACGGCGGCTATTGCTGCGTAGCAGATGCACCAGACCGTGCCACGGGGCGGTCAGCCAGCTCAGGCGCGCTTCCAGCTTATCCACTACCTGCATATTGCTGGCCAACAGCTGTAGTAGATTGGTGAGGTCGGGGCTGCTCCAGTCACCGTCGATATAGCTCTCTCCTGCGGCGATGCTGCCACCCAGCAGGATCCGCCGGTAAACGCGCAGGTCATACACCTCGACTTCCGCCTGTAGCGGTGCGCTGGCATCACCAAACTGGATTTCACCGACGCCGGATTCACGCAACAACAGGCCGCCGCCCTGCAACTGCTGCAATAAGGTAAAAATAATGCGGCGTGCGCCTTTACTGCGGCCGGAAATAGCCGTGTTGCTGCTCAGGGAGTATTCCGGTGAACTCATGGTTTATCCTTGCCGCCAGAGGCGGGGTGAGGGTAGATGGGGGCGCGTTTCAGCCATAATTTCAGTGCCTGCCAGTAAATGGCAGCGGCGGTTTTCACCGTCATCAACGGCAAGCGCCACAGCTGTTGGCGCAGAGTGGCGCGCGTCAACGGTTGCCGGTAAAGCAATAGAGTGGCGTCGAACTCGCGGCTGGCTCGGTGATTCTCGATATGCACACGCAGCCGCTGCGCAGGGGGTGAGAGCCGCCAGCGGTAGGTCATATCCATCGGGTTGAACGGCGAAACGTGAAAGATTTTGTCCACCGGCAGCGTGCCGTCAGGCTTCACCGCGTAGGTATGACGCTCATTCCACGGGGTATTGCGCACCTCGGCCAGCAGCCAGCGCAGCTCGCCGTCAGCGTTATACAGGTAATAAAAGTTGACCGGGTTAAAGTAACAACCCAAATAGCGCAGCTGGCACAGCAGCATAACGCGGCCGTCCAGCTTTTCGCCGGTCAGTTCGGCAATCCGCTTCTGCGCTTTGGTTTTGATATCGCCGCCGCCCAGATAGTCGCGGCGATAAAACGACGCCGGAGCAAAGCGTTCCAGCGCAATACCGAGTTCAGGCAGTTGCGCCAGTTCGTCGAGATCGATAAGCGGCATAAACAAGCGATAGTCAAAGCTGTGCAGCACCGGGCTGAAGCGGCGGTGGCGTACATGGCCGACGTACAGGGCGCTGTTCATGCGGCTTTCACCTGCAACAGCGCCTGCGTGACGTCTAGCGCACTGCGCACGCCATCCTCATGAAAGCCGTTGTACCAGTAAGCTCCGCAGAACCAGGTGTTTTGCTGCCCGTTTATCAGCGTGCGTTGCTGTTGTGCCAGTGCGCTGGCCTGATTGAATACCGGATGGTGGTAGCTGAAGCTGCGCAGGATCAGCTTGGGATCAATCGGCTGTTGCGGGTTGAGGGTCACGCAGAAGGTGTGCGGCGCGCTGAGACCTTGCAGGATATTCATGTTGTAGGTCACGCTAGCCCTCTGGGTTTCTGCCTGCTCGCTGTTGGCGGGCAGCAGATAGTTCCAACTGGCCCAGGCACGGCGCTGGCGCGGCAACAGGCGCACATCGGTATGCAAGATCACTTCATTGGCCTGATAGGGCAACTGAGTCAGAACGCGTTGTTCTAGCGGGCTGGCATCGGCCAGCAATTGCAATGCCTGATCGGCATGGCAGGCAAAGATCACCTGATCGAAATGCTGTTCACCTTGGGCGCTGTGGATCACTACCTGATGCGGCTGGCGTTCCACCCGCTGAACCGGCGTATTCAGATGCAGCGTCAGGCGGCCCGCCAGTGCTGCCAACATGCGGCGCACATACTCACGCGAACCGCCGGGCACCACAAACCACTGCGGGCGGTTGGTGACATCCAACAGGCCGTGGTGATCGAAAAAGCGCAGAAACAGCGCCAACGGGAACTGACGCATGTCCGCCATGGAAGAGGACCAGATCGCGGCCCCCATCGGTAGTAAGTAGTGCTGGGCAAAATAGTCGGTAAACCCAGCCTGTTGCAGGAAGTCGTCCAGCGTTTCGCTGCCGATGCCGCCAGCGGCCAGGCGTTTTTTACATTGGCGATTAAAGCGCACAATCTCTGCCAGCAGGCGATAAAAACGTGGGTTAAACAGGTTACGGCGCTGGGCGAACAGCGTATTGAGCGTATGGCCGTTGTATTCCAGCCCGCTGTGCGGATGGGTGACCGAGAAGCTCATTTCCGTCGGCTGGCCGCTGATGCCTAACTCTGCCAGCAGCGCAATAAATTGCGGGTAGGTGCGTTCGTTGTAGACAATAAATCCGGTGTCGATGGCGTAGCTGTGGCCTTCCAGCGTGACGTCCACGGTAGCGGTGTGGCCACCAGGGTAATCGTTGGCTTCAAACAGCGTCACCTGATGTTCAGGGGCCAGTTTCCAGGCACAGGTCAGGCCGGAAATTCCGCTGCCAATAATGGCGATTTTCATTAAGTTACCTCACCATGCGCGTGGCGAGCCAGCGTTGCACGGCCTGTGGTAGTAAGGCTGCCAGCCGTAATAGCGCGGCGAACAGCGGGGGAAAGGCGATTTCGGCAGCCCCTTTTTCCAGGCCACGGCGGATATAGCCGGAAGCCTGCTGGGGCGTGATGATCATCGGCATGGCAAAATCGTTGCGATCGGTGAGCGGCGTGGCGACAAAACCGGGTAGCACCAGCGAAATACCGATACCGCGTTTCGTTAAGTCTACGGCCAGGCTGCGGGCAAAATAGGCCAGGGCGGCTTTTGAGGCTCCATAGGCTTCGGCGCGCGGCAGGGGGATCAGACTGGCGGTTGAACCCACCAGGGCAACCCGCGCACCGGCTGCCAGCTGCGGTAGCAGGGCATCCAGACAATTGACCGGCCCCAGCAGGTTGGTACTGAGCACGCGGGCCACCTTTTCCGCCTCCACCACACCGTTGTCCAGATATTCACAGGTTCCGGCGCACAGGATCACTAATTCGGCCGGGCACTGCGCCAGTGCTTCTCGGGTGGCCGCCAGATCGGTAATGTCGAAACGACGCGAGACGATGTTGGGGTTCTGTAGGCTGAGCGCTTCAAGCCGGGCAGCATCGCGCCCGCAGGCAATTACTTGCCAACCCTCGGCGGCATAGTCGAGCGCTAATTGCTGCCCAATACCCGAACTGGCCCCGGTAATCAGCACGCGTTTCATGATTGCAACCTCTTCTTTATGCTGAGCACGGCTTGGCCGAGCAGCGGGATATGTTCATAAAGCATGGCACCCATATCATAGTAGTCATGTTGAAACACGATGCGCTGTTCGGCAAAGTGCAGTTGGCTGACGCCTTCAAGGGTGAGGGCGCTGCCACGGCGCAGGCGTGGATGGGCATAGGTCATATGCCAGCACACGTAGGCCTGTCGTTCATTGTGCTGAATATCGGTGATGGTAAAGCAGCAATAGTTCAGATTGCTGAGCGAATGGCGAAAATAGGCATCCAACGCCTTTAGCCCCAGATGCTCGCCAACCGGATCGATAAAACGGATGTCGCGGTGATAAACCTCGGGCAGATCGACCAATTGACCCTCATCCAGCCGGGTATAGAAGCGTGAAAAACGCGCCAACAGTGCCTCAGGGGTGCTCATGGTGCTGCTCCATGGGAATGGTTAGCAAAGCGTTGTTGTCGATCAGCGTGATATCCAGCCCGGCTTCACGCCAGGCGGCCAGTTGCCGCCGTTTGGCGGTATTGAGTACGCCTTCGGTATAAATAAAGTAGCGTTCGGCTTTGAGCATCGTCAGTTGCGGGTGTTCCAAGGGATCCGGCAGGATATCAACGCGCATGTTGTTTTTGGCCAGTAGGATGGCGACCATCCACAGTTCGGTGCGATCGGTGTTTCCCCAACTCAGCAGTAACGCGTTCACACCGGGTTTTTTACGTGCTCCGACCATGCAAAAGGCGGCGTACTCAATGAT
>JBAQHZ010000396.1:0-3231 GCA_049288585.1 Chania sp. | reverse complement strand
GCCCGCGCGCGCGCAAAGGGAAACGCAAGCCCTTAACAGAATCAGCAGCATAACCGGAGTTGCCGGGGTGCACCAGTCTTCACAGTAAAAAACGCCTTTTATCGATTGTTTATGCACTAGTTCTTTATGTGATACGCCAATTGCGGCACAAACAGCGAGAAATATAGGGCTATAAGAGAAAAATGCAGAACATTTCATTACAGGAGGAAACAGGAGCAGCATGCCGCCGGACCTACGGCATGCATAACGTACAGCGGGAATCAGTGCAGCATTGGCTGGCGAGCGGCAGTAGCCGGGTTCTCTTCTTCATCCCCCATAAACAGCAGATCATTCGCCCTGGCTTCCAGGATCACCATCGAGATCTGTTCTTCACCCTGCTGCATAAAGTGAGCAAACTGTTCGTAAGCTACGCCAACGGCAATGCTCAGCGACTGGCAAACGATCAGTTTTGGCAGGTTATCATCCTGAATATCGACAAAGGCCTTGATGGTCAGCGAACTGGCATTGATCTGGCTCAGATCGGCCACCAGCGGGATCAACGCCGTCGGTTTTACCTCCGCCAGCGCAGAGAACAAAATCACATCATCGACCAGATCGATTTTGGCATCGAATACGCCATCGAAGTTTTGCATGTGCGGCAGGTGCAGCGCCTGGCAAGAGTCACATTCAAAGAATGAGATACCCAATTGATCCAGCCAACGTCGTAATAACGCCAAATCGGGGACGATGAGTGAATCCATAAATAGCCTGCCTCACAATATTCAAAACGTGAAAAGGCGCATAGCTTACGGAATATTCAATCGATATACCACGATCAAAGGCACTAAATTCGTTAATCAGATAATTACGAATGATGCAAGACAAGTTTGCGCCAGAAAAACCAGGGATTTACCGCCGTTGCGATCCCCCTACCGATTTCAACCGAAAGCCTGGCTTACACCGCTGTTCGATGTACTCGATCATCATTCCGGCAATATCCAGCCCGGTAGTGGTTTCTACACCTTCCAGCCCCGGGGAAGCATTCACTTCCATCACCAACGGACCACGTTCGGCGCGCAAAATATCGACCCCGGCCACGTCCAACCCGAGCGTCATGGCTGCTTTGATCGCCGTAGTACGCTCCTTGCCGGTAATATGCACTTTGCGAGCCGTACCACCACGATGCAGGTTCGAACGAAACTCGCCGGGTTTTGCCTGCCGCTCAATGGCTGCCACCACTCGCCCCCCAACCACCAGACACCGGATGTCACTGCCTTGGGCCTCACGAATATATTCCTGCACCAGAATATGGGCATTCAGGCCACGGAACGCATCGATCACGCTCTCCGCCGCCTGACGAGTTTCCGCCAATACCACGCCAATTCCCTGAGTGCCTTCCACCAGCTTCACCACCAGCGGTGCCCCCCCAACCAGTTCGATCAGATCGCCGGTATCATCCGGTGAATGGGCAAAGCCGGTAATGGGCAGATCGATGCCCTGGCGCGCCAGCAATTGCAGCGAATGCAGTTTGTCACGCGCACGGGTAATGGCGGCAGATTCATTCAGCGGATAACTGCCAAGCAATTCAAACTGGCGAAGCACGGCGGTACCATAGAAGGTCATCGCCGTACCGATACGCGGGATCACCGCATCGTAACGCTCCAGTTGGCGGCCACGATAGTGGATGGTCGGCGCCGACGGATTGATGTTCATATAACAAGAAAGCGGATCGATAATATCGATACTGTGACCGCGCTGTTCCGCTGCTGCCCGCAGCCTTTTGCACGAATACAATGAACCATCACGCGAAAGAATGGCAATTTTCACTCGTCACCCCAGGGACGTTGTCACCCGCACAGGCAGGCCTTCACCCATGGCCGCAGTCACTCCTGCGGGCCGTGGTCTTTTTTATCCGTTGGCGGCGCATTCTTCGGCAACTGGCGATCGCGCAGTAACGGGCTGAACCCTTGTGCCATACGCCAGACCAGATACGCGGCAGCCGGAACCATCAGCGCCACACCAAGGAAAATCATACCGACCGCCGCCTGCTGCGAAGCCAGTATGCCGGGCAAGCGCACATAGTCATTAATACTTAGGTAGGCAAGCACCAACAGCACCATGCCCAACCCTTCGAGCACCAATACCGAACGTGGTAAGTCACCGAATGAACGCATATTTTTCTTCTCCATACTTGCTGTGTTCAGTGTAGTGAATTCCCTGCCGCCGCAACAGACCCTGATGACTAATCGGTTCTACGAATCAGACTAACAGGTAGATCCTGCTTTTTTTTACCTGCGGCAACGGGCATAGTAAGGGGCAATAACGTGTGATCGCGCTACTGATTTTCTTTATGACGGATGGAATGTCGTTACAATTGCGGTCAATGATTTGAATAACAGACTAGGAGTGTGACATGTTTGCTGTAATCTTCGGCCGTCCAGGCTGTCCTTACTGTGTCCGTGCTAAAGAGTTGGCAGAAAAATTGACTAAAGAGCGCGATGATTTCAACTTCCGCTATGTTGATATCCACGCTGAAGGTATCTCCAAAGCCGATCTGGAAAAAACTGTCGGTAAGCCGGTAGAAACCGTACCTCAGATTTTTGTTGATGAGAAACACATTGGCGGATGCACTGATTTTGAAGCCTACGCCAAAGAAAATCTGAACCTGTTTCAATAACCGTTTTGCGGTAAAACAGTGAAAAGGCGCCTCAGGGCGCCTTTTGATTTATTACTGCCGGCCACGCGAGTGAAGCTGCTGCAGTGCATGCACAATAACCCGCATGAACAAATACAGCATGGCCCCAAAGACGCACCAGAACACCGCACTGACGGTATACGCCAACTCCTGCCAAAGTGAATAACCGGGCGTCAGCCAGAAGTGACGGATAAACCAACAAAGTGGCACCGCATAGAGCGCCCCGAGCAGTGGACACAAAATGCGTTTCTTGCTCGACAGATAGCTGGCAATAGCACCAGGGATCACAAACAGCAGCAACCCCGTCTCACCATTATGAGCAGACTCTGAACCGCTGAAAACCCCGCCCTTCTGGCCCAGAAAAACCAGGCTGAACAGCAAGAAACTGCTGAAAATACCCAGCCAGTAGCGATAGCTTGTCATACACTTCTCCCCTTTAGCGATGTGACCACTGACTACATCGTAAAAACAGTCTTCTCACAGACGTTGTGATACGCAGCCAAAGCTGGCAACGCTGACTGAACTTTTCCTTGGCTATAAAAAGGGTTAAATGCATC
>JBAQHZ010000395.1:0-2730 GCA_049288585.1 Chania sp. | reverse complement strand
ATCCTACTCCTTTTCTGCTCATTGGGGGGCAAATTTTTCGTCGAATAAATTTTTTTTTCCGTTCACTAACATTTGTGCATACCTTAATAACCGGATTGATCACTGGCGTGACAAACAGAAGCGAGGGATGTTTACGGCAACCCAGGTTGTGATAGGGGGATAAGAAAGCCCCGTAGAGCAACCACGGGGCGTTGGTGCTGATAGCACTCAGGCGTTAACGCTTTTTCTTGTGCCCTTGTACTGCTTTGAATCGTGGGTTGGATTTACAGATCACATAGATACGGCCATGGCGGCGTACCACTTTGCAATCCGGATGGCGATGCTTTGCCGAACGCAATGAACTCAGAACCTGCATGATGACTCCCTATTATTTTTTGCTGCCAAGGAAACTGCCAAACCGTTGTTGGAAACGGGCGGTGCTGCCTTCTTTTGAGAACTCTTTCTGCTTGCCGGTATAGTACGGATGCGAAGCAGAGGAGACATCGATCGTGATATACGGCCAGCGTTGGCCATCAAGATCGATAGTACGCTCGGTTTTAATGGTCGAACCCACTTTGAAATAGGTATCGGCGCTGAGATCGTGGAATACCACGGTACGGTAGTTGGGATGAATGCCTGCTTTCATGATGAACTCGTTTGTTATGTTATAATATAACAATTACTATAGATTGCACCAAAAAGAGGATCAAGGAGAAAATGTGTTTGCAGGTTATTTAATGAAAGTAGTTTGCCTGAACAACATGACAAACAAAGAAAAAGGCCGCATCAGAGTGCGGCCTTAGTGTTTATAAAGAAAAGAAGAGGATCAGTGATGCTTAACCGGGTGGCTGTGTTCCAGATCTTCAGACTTTTTACCGAAGCGGCGGCGAACCACCACGAAGAACACCGGTACAAAGAAGATTGCCAATACGGTTGCGGCGACCATCCCGCCCATCACACCCGTACCCACGGCATTCTGTGCGCCAGAGCCTGCACCGCTACTGATAACCAGCGGCATTACCCCTAGGATGAACGCCAGCGAGGTCATCAGGATAGGGCGCAGACGCATACGTACCGCTTCCAGCGTGCCTTCGACCAAACCTTTGCCCTCTTTTTCCATCAGGTCTTTGGCGAATTCCACAATCAATATGGCGTTCTTCGCCGATAGCCCAATGGTGGTCAACAGGCCTACCTGGAAGTAAACGTCGTTCTCCAGCCCACGCAGGGTTGCAGCGACCAGAGCACCGACTACCCCCAATGGCACCACCAGCATTACCGAGAAGGGTATCGACCAGCTTTCGTACAGTGCAGCCAGACACAAGAACACCACGATCAGCGAGATAGCATACAGTGACGGAGCCTGGTTACCGGACAGACGTTCCTGATAGGACATACCGGTCCAATCATAACCCACGCCGCTTGGCAGTTTAGCCGCCAGTTCCTCCATCATGTCCATAGCCTCACCGGTACTTTTGCCGGGTGCTGCCTGACCGAGGATCTCCATGGATGGCAGACCGTTATAGCGTTCCAAGCGTGGCGAACCAAACTCCCATTTCGCACTGGCGAAAGCAGAGAAGGGCACCATCTGGCCGGAACTGCCCCGGACATACCAGTTATCAATATCACTCGGCAACATACGGAACGGGGCTTCAGCTTGCAGATACACTTTCTTCACACGGCCACGATCGATGAAATCGTTGACGTAAGATCCGCCCAGTGCAGAGCTTAAGGTGGTATTGATATCACTCAGGGAAACGCCCAGTGCCAGCGCTTTCTCCTGGTCGATTTCCAGTTTGAACTGCGGTGTATCTTCCAGGCCGTTCGGGCGCATACCGACCAGTAAGTCAGGATGCTGTGCCGCCATACCTAGCAGTTGGTTACGGGCTTCGGTCAGCTTTTCGTGCCCCAGGTTACCCTGATCGATCAACTGGAAGTCAAAGCCTGTCGCGGTCCCCAGTTCAACAATCGCTGGCAGGTTAAAGGCGAATACCAGGCCATCTTTAATCTGTGAGAACGCCCCCATGGCACGCCCCACGATAGCGGGCACCTTGTTTTGTTCACCGCTGCGTTCAGACCAGTCTTTCAAACTGACGAATGCCAGACCGGTGTTCTGCCCTTGGCCGCTGAAACCGAAGCCGTTAACGGTAAATACCGAGTTAACGTTGTCTTTTTCATTGGTCAGGAAGTAATCGTTCACTTCTTCCAGCACTTTTTGGGTACGTTCCTGAGTCGCACCTGCCGGCATTTGCACCATGGTTAACAGCATGCCCTGATCCTCATCCGGCAAGAACGAGGTAGGCAAGCGCAGGAACAGCAGGCCCATGCCAACCACGATCAGCAGGTAGATCACCAGATAACGGCCGGTACTGCGCAGGATATTTGCTACGCTGTCGGTGTAGTGGTGAGTGCTCTTTTCAAACAGGCGGTTAAACCAGCCGAAGAACCCGGTAGTCACACCGTGATCGCCTTTCGCGATCGGTTTCAGCATCGTGGCACACAGCGCAGGCGTCAGAATCAACGCCACCAGCACCGACAGCACCATGGCAGAAACGATGGTAATTGAGAACTGACGATAGATCGCCCCGGTTGAGCCGCCGAAGAAGGCCATTGGGACAAATACCGCCGACAGCACCAGTGCGATCCCCACCAATGCGCCCTGGATCTGATCCATGGACTTTCTGGTGGCTTCTTTTGGCGGTAAACCTTCTTCCGCCATCACACGTTCGACGTTTTCTACCACCACGATGGCAT
>JBAQHZ010000394.1:0-7107 GCA_049288585.1 Chania sp. | reverse complement strand
ATGTTGCAAACCTATCATCGCCATCTGAACAAGATATTTTGGCCTGCGGTAGAGAATTACGTCGCCAGCGAATTGCGTAAAGAGATGCAGTCTGGCAACGACGACGGGTACGACACCCTGAAAATCTATCTGATGCTTGGCCACCCGGAACGCCGCTCGCCGGAAGCACTGGAAAACTGGTTCATGAACCGTTGGAATGATTTTGCTCCGCAGGGCTATACCCTCAGCGAGCAGAAATTGTTCAGCTACCATCTGCGGGAACTGTTTGACGACACCTCTGCCAGCGCGCCAAAAGCCAAAATGGACGATGAGTTGATCCGCACGGCGCGTATCAAAGCCATGAGGATCCCAATCCATATTCGGGTGGTCCAAGGCATTCAGGACAAACCGCTGCCGCCGCGTATTGAAAATATTACGCTGGCGGATATGGCAGGCCCAAGCGTCGCCCTGATGCTCCGTCGTAAAAGCCCAAGTACCGTGACCGATCAGGCAATCCCAGGTTTTTATACCCGGGCTGGCTATCACGACGTGTTCCTGGCCCAACTGCAAGATGACGCAGAGGCCATGATCCAGGAACAGAGCTGGGTGCTCAGTGATGGCAAGGACTCCGTCAGCCAGGTTAACCTGCTGGCAGCAGCACAGAAGTTGTCCGATGAAGCGCGCAAGTATTACCTGCTGGAGTACGCCAACCAATGGGATACATTCCTGAATGATATCCGCGTCCGCCCAATCAATAATCTGGATGATGCGGCGCTGTTAGCACGACAATTCTCCGATCCGTCCTCCCCGCTCGCCAATCTGGTGCGCTTCGCCACGCGGGAAACCACGCTTAACGCCGACAGTAAAGGAGATGTGGTCGGTTGGTTCGATACCCAGCGCAACAAGCTGAACCAGACGCGCCGTAACGTGATTGATCAGATGTCCGGCGAACGTTCACGCTTCCGGCTGACGCCAGAGAAAAGTGTGGAAGACCGCTTCGAGCTGCTGCGGCGACTGGGTAATCAGTTACAACAGGCCACAACCAGTAACAGCGATCCTCTCGCCAGTGCCTTCGAGCAGATTTACAACCAATTGATTACGCTGTCAGTATCGCTGCGAGCGGGCCAAATCCTGCCCAAAAACAGTGATTTTAACCGGTTGCAGATCGACATGGCCCGCCAGCCGGAACCGGTGCGCAGCGTAATGATGGATCTGCTGTCAACCGGTCAAAACCAGAGCTTGCAGCAGAGCAAGGAAAACCTGGGTAAAGGCGTTTCCTCTATCGCCTCGGACTTATGCAATAAGACCGTCAGCGGCCGCTATCCTTTCAACCGCTCCGCCAGAGAAGAGATCGGCATCGCCGATTTCAGCAGGATGTTCAGCCAGGCGGGTGCCATGCAAAACTTCTTCGACCAGAATCTGGCACCTTATGTCGATACCAGTGGCAGTCGTTGGAAGGTCAAGCCAGAGAGTGCCGGCGTGGTGACATCAAAAACCCTTGGTGCATTCGAACACGCCTCTCAGATTCGTGATTCTTTCTTTGACGCTTCTGGCAACATGGCTATGTCTATGATTATTAGACCGATATCCTTGTCGCCAACCATTCTGGAAGCCGTGCTGGATGTGGATGGGCAGGTGCTCACCTACAGCCACGGCTACAGCCAACCGATGCGCGTTGACTGGCCAGGTCCCAAAGGCGGGGTTTATATCCGCCTGACGTTCAAAACACAGAACGGAAAAGTCGAAACGGTCAGCTTTGACGGACCTTGGGCCATTTTCCGCATGTATGACGCCAGTAACCCTGTGAGGCTCAGCAGCAATAGCCGCGAACTCACAATAGCCATGAACGCAATCAGTGGATTTTTCAAAGTAGAACTCAGCTCAACTATGAAAGACTACCCGCTATGGTCGCAGGCGCTGAGCCAATTTTCGTGTCCCAAAAACCTGTAATCGTGAAAAGGAGTTATTAAATGCTTGATCCAAAAAGTATCAAAGATGTCATGCAGTCAAGTTCAGGCCTTGGTCAGCAAGCTCAGTCTGATCTACAGCAGCCTTTTGTGAAAGGCATGCAAAATATGGAGATGTCAGGAGCAGATGCTGCGCGCAGTATCATGCAATCGGTGAACCAGTCATGCCAGACCATGATGGATGATATGAACAAAATCCTGGGTGGGGTGCAGGATAATGTGGATGCCCATCAGAAAATGCAAAGCGAAGAGCGGCCAAAAGACTTTGAAACTGCCATGAATGACCTACGGGCCACCCTATCCAATGGTTTTCCTGAGGAGATGAAAAACATGTTTGATAAGGTGCCTAAAATCTAATTGGATCAATAGATAAGGCAGAGAGGATTAACCTCTCTGCTTCTAGAAATATCAAGGTCGATCAAACACCGAACTGTTCAAGCCGCGATCCTGCTGATGGCGCTCCAACGCCAACTCGATCAATATCGTAATCAACTGGGTATAACTCACCCCGCTGGCGCCCCACAGTTTCGGGTACATGCTGATATTGGTGAACCCTGGTAGCGTATTGATCTCGTTGATAATCACCTGATTATCTGGCGTCAGGAATACGTCGACGCGTGCCATCCCCAGGCAATCCAAGGCTTTGAACGCCTGCAAAGCCACATCGCGGATTTTGTCGCTGGTCGCCCGATCGAGTGCCGCAGGCACCACCACCTGCGCGCCCTGCTCGTTAATGTATTTGGTGTCGTAAGAGTAAAACTCATCGCTCAACACGATTTCACCGCAAACGCTGGCCTGCGGCCGATCGTTGCCCAGCACCGCACATTCGATCTCACGGCCAACAATCGCCGATTCCACCAACACTTTGTGATCAAAGCTGAATGCCAGCGCGATCGCCTGTTCAAATTCGGCCAAGTCGTGCACTTTGCTGACGCCAACGGAAGAGCCCTGATTAGCCGGTTTAACAAACAGCGGCAACCCCAGCGCCTCTGTCAATTGCGCAAAGCCGTATTGGTGGCGGTTGGCGCGCGTCAGCGTCACAAAAGGGGCGATCGCCAGCCCGGCATCGCGCAGCAGGCGTTTGGTGACGTCTTTATCCATGCTGACCGCAGAGCCCAGCACCCCCGCGCCGACAAAGGGAATATTGACCATGCGCAACAACCCTTGCAGCGAACCGTCTTCCCCCAGCGTGCCGTGGACGATCGGGAACGCCACGTCGAGCTGGCCCAGCGCACCGGCGCCGTCGGCGGCAATCAGCTGTTGTTTCTCCTGCCCCGGTATCAGCGCGACGTTTTTATTGGAATGATTGAGCGCAATCAGCGCCGGGTTTTCCGCATTCAGCAGGAAATTAGAGGCATCGTTAATGTGCCATTGCCCTGCTTTATCAATCCCCAACAGCGTGACGTCAAACTTCTCTTTGTCGATGGCATCCAGAATATTTTTTGCCGACTGGAGCGAAACCTCATGTTCCGCCGATTTACCGCCAAAGATCACCCCAACACGTAGTTTAGTCACGCCCGAAATCCTTCTGAAAAGTCATGGCACAAAAGCCGCTAATCACAATAAACTCATTGGCCGGTGCCAGCAATCCTGCGGTCAGGAAAATTCCTGTGCCGAGGAATAGCAAACTCCTCCCCTGCAAAGCGTATATAATTCACCGACAAATCGCTTATGAATTGACACTAAAGGAAATGATCGGGTGAAAGAGATTGTCATCAAAACGCCGGAAGAGATTGCCAAAATGCGCCACTCTGGTGCGCTGTTGGCCAAGGTGTTTGCTATGCTCGATGGGGCAATCCGCGAAGGCATCACCACCATGGAGATTAACGATCGCACCGAGGCGTTTATCGTCGATGAATTGAAATCACGCCCCGCCAGCAAAGGCCAGTATGATTTCCCTTACGTGCTGAATACCTCGATCGACGAGGTGATCTGCCACGGCATGCCTTCGGCCAGTAAAATTCTGCGTTCCGGTATGATCGTCAATGTGGATATCACGCTGGAAAACAGCGGCTTTATTGCCGACTCCAGCAAAATGTACGCGATCGGCCAAATCACTCCGGTCGCCAAGCGGCTGGTAAACAACGTGTACGAGGCAATGTGGCAAGGCATTCGCGCGGTGAAACCGGGGGCAACGCTGGGGGATATCGGCCACGCGATCCAGCGCCACGCCGAACAGGCCGGGTACAGCATCGTGCGGGAATATTGCGGCCACGGCATCGGCCGCGCAATGCATGAAGGCCCGGCTGTGCTGCATTACGGCCAGCCGGGAACCGGTACGGTCTTGCAGGAAGGGATGGTGTTTACCATCGAACCGATGATTAACCAAGGCGATCACCGCATCAAGCAGAAGAAAGATGGCTGGACGGTGGTCACCCGCGACAAAAAACTGTCTGCCCAATGGGAGCACACCGTGGCGGTTACCGCTAGCGGGGTAGAAATCCTGACGCTGCGTGACGAAGAGCGCCAGGCCGGGTATGCAGATCGCTACGAGATAACAACAGGGAGCTAGCCATGACACAGTCCACAAACCAAGCATTTATCGATCAGCTCAAGAATATCGTTGGCAACATGCAAGTGCTGACCGGCGAACGCAACACCGAACGCTACCGCAAGGGCTTCCGGTCCGGCGAGGGCAAAGCATTAGCCGTGGTGTTCCCTACCCGCCTGCTGCAACTGTGGCAGATCCTGCAAGCCTGCGTTGATGCCGATAAAATTGTCATCATGCAGGCCGCCAACACCGGTTTAACCGAAGGTTCCACGCCCAGCGGCAATGATTACGATCGCGAGATCGTGATCGTCAGCACCCTGCGGCTCGACCCTATCCAGGTGCTGGATCAGGGTAAACAGGTGATCGGTTTCCCCGGCAGCACGCTGAACAAACTGGAAAAGTTGCTCAAACCCTATGGCCGTGAACCGCATTCGGTGATCGGTTCTTCATGCATCGGCGCTTCGGTAATCGGCGGCGTGTGCAATAACTCCGGCGGCTCACTGGTGAAACGCGGCCCGGCCTATACCGAAATGGCGCTGTACGCCAAGCTGGATGCCGATGGTCAGTTGCGGCTGGTCAATCATCTGGGGATTAAGCTCGGTGATACGCCAGAAGAGATCCTCAGCCGTTTAGAGAAAGGGGATTACCGGCCAGAAGATGTTGAATACGGCGAACTGCGCGCCTCCGACAACGAATACGCCAGCCGGGTGCGCGACGTGGATGCCGACACCCCATCGCGCTTCAACGCCGATAAACGCCGTTTATACGAAGCCTCCGGCTGCGCGGGCAAGCTGGCGGTGTTTGCCGTGCGTCTGGATACCTTTGCCAAAGAAGATAAAGAGCAAGTGTTCTACATCGGCACCAACGACACGGCGGTGTTGACCGAACTGCGCCGCCATATGCTGAGCAAGTTCGAAAACCTGCCGGTGGCTGGCGAGTACATGCACCGCGATATCTTCGACATTGCCGAAGTGTACGGCAAAGACACCTTTATGATGATCGACAAGCTCGGCACTGACCAGCTACCCCGTTTCTTCACCCTGAAAGGCTTTGTGGATGCCCGCCTCAACAAGCTGCCTTTGCTGCCGCATAATCTCACCGACTGCGTAATGCAAAAGCTCAGCAAGCTGGCGCCCAGCCATCTGCCAAAGCGGATGAAAGAGTATCGCATCCGTTTTGAGCACCATCTGCTGCTGAAAATGTCGGGTCCTGGGGTGGCAGAAGCACAGCAGTATCTGCAAAGCTACTTCGCGCAGGCCAACGGAGATTTCTTCGTTTGCACGCCGGAAGAAGGCAAAAAAGCCTTCCTGCACCGCTTCGCCGCTGCGGGTGCCGCCATACGCTACCATGCCGTGCACAGCAAAGAAGTGGAAGACATTCTGGCGTTGGATATCGCTCTGCGCCGCAACGATAACGAATGGTTCGAAACCCTGCCGCCGGAAATCGACAGCCAACTAGTGCACAAACTGTATTACGGCCACTTTATGTGCCACGTGTTCCATCAGGATTACGTAGTGAAAAAAGGCGTCGACTGCCATGCGTTAAAAGAACAAATGCTGGCGATCCTCGATCGCCGTGGTGCGGAATACCCGGCCGAACATAACGTCGGCCATCTGTATCATGCTAAACCGGACTTGCAGGCCTTCTATAAAGAGGCCGACCCTACCAACAGCTTTAACCCCGGCCTTGGCAAGACCAGTAAGCAGAAGTTCTGGGGCGATCGTAGCTGATAATTCGCGAGCGTTAAATGCAAAAGCCCCTTATGCCGCAACAGCATAAGGGGCAATAACAGAGCAAAATACAGACTTCAGAAGAACCAGGAACCATACCCCCACAGCACCACCGTTAACCCAAGCAGAAGCTCAAGTAACAGGATGCCCATAGCCAACGTCGAGCTGGAAAAGATAAACCCTTCTTTGCGATCGATCCCCAGGAAATTCGGAATGCCGATGTACAGCAGATAGGCCGAATAGCTGAGGCCGATAATACCGGCCAACAGACACAGCCAGAGCACCGGATACAGCGCCACTACCCCACTGAGGAACATCGGCGTCGCCACATAACCGGCAAACACCATGCAGCGGTGCAGACTGGGGCGAGTCTCATAGCGCCGGGCCATCCAGTGGATCGCTTTCCCCATGATCGCCACACCGGCCAGCATCAGCAGGTAAAAGGCAATAGCGGTGTAGAAAGCGGTAAGCATATCCAAGCGGATTGCGTGTCCGCTACCCGAGAGCCAGCCCAGCCGCGTGGTACCGATATAGGTACAGATCACCGGTATCAACGCCATTAGCAGAACATGGTGGGTGTACAGGTGCGAGATGCTTTCATTCTCGCTTTGAATGTTTTTGAACTCGGTGCGGGGATGTGCCAGCAGTCCCCAAACATGATTGGCCATGAAACACCTCCTCATTTCACCGCAGAGCGCAAGCGGCGAATCATTAACATCTTTAACGGATAACATACCGCGCGAGGATGGCGGCCACGGGGCACCTCCCCTGTATCCAGTATAGTCTTTGATTGAAGAAACGTACGCAGCGGCGGCGAAGGGCCAAATAACGCGATACAGTTACCTCCCTGCAACGTTAAGTAATAAGTGTATATACCCAAAATAATTCGAGTTGCTTGTAGGCGGCAAGCACTGGAGACCCCAGGAGCATAGGCCACTAT
>JBAQHZ010000393.1:0-6998 GCA_049288585.1 Chania sp. | reverse complement strand
GGTGCTCTCTGTTGGTTGGGTTGCTGGCCGTTCGGCCATTAAACATAACGCGGGAGATTATGCGCACCCGTCCCGGCGGGCAGCAAAACCTACCTAAAGTCCAGCAAGCGGGCCGTATACGCATAATCTGCGTTATGTCGTGCGCCCCCGCAACGGGCAGGTTCGGCGTTGGGTGTGGGTTGGGCAATCCACTTCAGCTTCGCAAACGACAGGCCCGGTGTGGCGCGCCGCTCGCAGGCTCCCGCCGCTGTTGGCGACAGTGTTCTTCTTCAACATCAAGGTCGACGGCAAAAGGGTTGTCGGCCTGGCGGCCTCCGCTTAAAGGGCTTTATGCCCGCCCGGCTGCGTCTGGCTGCGGCGGCTCGCAGTCGTTCCTCCTTGCTCGTTCCCGCCTCGCCAGCTTCCGCGCCCGCCCCGGTTCTGTGTGGTCATGCAAAGTCAAAACCCTGCTTGGGCAGGTGTGCAACAGAGGGCCGTTCCGGCCCTTGCGGAGGCTCGCCGCCCCGCACCTGGCAGGCGGTTCGGCGACGCACAGCCAAAGGCCGCTGTGCGCCGCCTCCCGCCGCGATGAAAAACCGGAAAAGCGGTAATGGCAGCGGCTGACGCCGCTGCTATGATGCATGGCATGAAAATCTTCCTCACCTTCCTGTTGCTGCTGTTGAACCTGGTGCCTGTCACCGGGGCGCAGGCGTTCGCGGGTGAAAAGTGCGTATCAGGGAATTTTATCTGGCCGGGGAGTGAATACTGGGAAAAACCGGTTGTAAGTGATGGAAAGCACAGGGAAAAAGTGGTTGCGGCGGTCAACTTCACAACGGAGCATGTTGTTGTGGAGAATAACTATCTGAGCAGCACGGAAGCCAGAGCGCTTGATAAAGAACTCTCCGACTGTAAAGCGTCCGGCGGTGACTGTACGTCAGTGATTGAGAAATACATTGAAATCAGTAACAAGAACAGCAAAGAACTGGCAGAAGCTTGTACCGGTGGCGGTGTAGCCTGCGTGACATGGGAAGAGCTTATTCAAGGTGCGACTAATGTCGCCAATGATGCGCATCCGTCACAAATTCGGCTGGATGAAAAGCTGAAAGATCCCGATGCGGCGGCATTGGTAAATTATCTCAACGGTGCCGATCTTAAATTCCTGAAGGACAATATCACTACGGGTGATCGGGTGCTTGATGTCGTTACTACTCCATCGTCATGGCCGGTGCTGGCCATGGGCGGGAAAGCCATTATTACTAACAGTGCAGGAGTCAAAGAGCAGTTAATAGCCGCAGGTGTATCTGGTGCAGCTAATACCGCCATACAGTATGGAACAAGCAAAACCGGTGAAGTTAAGTTGTCTGATGTTATCGGTGCCGGAGTTATCGGCCTTATCACAGCGGGTAAAGGCTACAATCCAACAGTGATGTGGAATGCGGCGGGAGGCTATTACCAGGCAGAAATTAAAGGAGATGACCCATTTATGGCGGGTATATTGAGCACAGCAAGCTCAGGTGCTGGGTATACTGTCGGTAATATTATTAAAGTCCCTTTTGATAAGGTATTTAATCCCACGTCAAAGCAGTATGAATGGGTGCCAACTGGAGTATGGACAATCTCTAAGCCAGTGCTTCAAAGCTCAATACCATCTGTGGCTGGTAACGTTACGGACTCTCTTACCTCGGGTCTTCTGGATAAAGTTAAGAGCAATGATCCAGGAGAGAAAAAATGACATATATACCTAGGTGGAAGCTAGTAACATTATTTTTTTACTCTTGCACAGTTATTCCTATGATTTTGTTCTTATTTAGTTTGGTTTTTCAATGGTTATTAGCAACCGAAAATAGCGTTGATTTTTTCGGGGCTGAGCAATTACATGTTGCTTTAAAAATGGCAGTGATAGGTGTTTTTTTGGGAGTGGGGTTATGGCTTTCTTATTATCTACCGTACAGAAAGAGAGTTAAGTAAGTTATTACTCGAACTCATCCCCGGCCATCTGGCCGGGGTTTTTGCTTTTACGTCCTAAAAACCCCCACTTCCCGCCGTTGTAACCGGAGCACTCCGGGTGCAAGGGTGAGTTCCAGTTGTCCCGCATCGGTAATGCCGGACTCGGTGAGCCAGTCGCCGCCGATAATCACCTCGCCGTTATCTCTCACCCAATCCGCCCCCAAATCTTGCCGTTGTTGGCTGGCTTCGCACAGCGCTTCCCAGGTGGCTTCATCGGTGACGACAGTGATCCAGAGTGTGTGATGCTGAAGCGTCAGTTGCAACGGCGTACCGGTGGTAAATCCCAATGCGGGCAACGCGCCGCCTACCAAGGTCAGCTCCAGGATCGGTTCAGGGGTAAAGGTAACGTTCATACGTTCCCCTCCGTGGCGGGCGCAGTGCGGATAATCAGTTGGCCGTGTTCGGTGGTAATGCTCACCGGTTGGGCCTTTGGTAAACCCCAACGCTTCCAGCCATTGTCCCCTGATGGCCAGTTGTTGCAGCGGTTCAGCCTGCCCACACAGGCGCAGACGGTGCATCTGCGCCTAAAGAACCTTGCCATATTCTCTAACTATTACACCGTCGCCGTACTCTGATCCGAACCATTAACGGTGACGTCAATCAGTACTGGGGCTTGCAGACCCGACAGTTCAGGTTCAGGTGCTGATAGCTGCGGTGTACCCGCTTTCCCCGATTGCACGCCCAGGTTGTAAACCACTGCGGCAACCCCGGCGGGATCGCGCGCGGTGGTTCCAAAACTGGAATGGCGCACGTTGATATTTTCAATAATGCAGTTTTCTCCCGGCGCACTGCTTGCAGCGGCCAGATCGGGGGTATAGATATTGATAAATATCGGTGCGTTGGAAGGCCCACATTGGAAGTCACTGACGTAGATATCGCGCATCTCATAGTTGCGTGTTCCGCCAGTATTCTGCTGGGGGCTGGCATAACCGTTGTAATTACCATCCAACAGGATCGCACCGTAGAGGTTATTGGCCGTTGACGTACCGGCAGGCACGTTGATATTACGCATGTAGATGTTGCGGATGTAGCCACCAATCCCGCTATTACTTTTCAGGCGTAGTGCAGCATATAAATTGGTACTGCTCATGGTGATGTTCTGCGCATAAACGTTATATACGCCGCCAGAAATTTCACTGCCCAGCGTTACGCCACCATGCCCTTCGGCCATTTTGCAGTTTTGTATCACGATATTGTAAGAAGGGCGAGGGCCACCGGTGCCATCAGGAGAGAAGTTGAAACCATCTCCGCCACGGCCAGACTTGATGGCGATGCAGTCGTCACCGGTGTTAAAGGTACAGCCATCGATCAGCACGCCTGAACAACAGACCGGATCGCAGCCGTCGTTGTTGGTGCCAAGGCTTTCGGCAGTCACCCCACGTACCGTCACATTTGTACACAGCACCGGAGCCACTATCCACATTGGCGATCGGGTGAAGGTAACGCCTTCTATCAGGACGACTTCGCATTCCCAGAATCCGACAAAGTTGGGCCGCAAAAAGCTCATCTTGCCGCTGTCGGCATTGGGCCCGAAGGTGGGTGTGTTGCCCAGTACCCGCTCGCTCCAGGGCAGGTAGCTTTGCTCGTCAGCGCTGTTTTTCAATGCGTCACTTTCGGCTGCCTGATTACCGGAGATGATGGGATCAGAGTTGCTTGGATCGTTGCCATAGGTAGTAGAACCTTTCCATGGCCACCACGCCGTTTTGCTAGCTTGCCCGTCAAATGTCCCTAATCCGGTTACAGCAATATTGTTCGCTTGATAGGCATACAAAAATGGCGAGTAGTTGTAGCAGGGATTAGCCTCGAAGTGGGTCAGCACGGTGGGGTAGAACGCCGGGTCAGTCCCAAACAATACTGTGGTATCAGCACTCTCAAGATACAGGTTAACGTTGGAAAGCAGGGTGATAGGGCCATTCACTAACCAGGTACCTGATGGCACGACGACGCGGCCACCCCCGGCATCATGACAGGCCTGAATAGCCGCAGTAAAAGCACTCAAACAGTCATCGGTGCCTCCAGACAGGGCACCGTAGGTGGTTATCGAAAAATCTCGTGTGGGGAAAACCGGTAGGCGAATATCGTTTATAATCTTCTGTACGGCAGCATCATCCCAATAGGGGTCTGCAGGCACAGGCGGTTTATTATCTTTACCATGCGATATCGATGTACCGCTCCAATCATTACAGGCTGAAAGTATAAAAGGTGATAGTACGGTCGATAGTACAAAGGTCCTACGCTTCATGAAAACTCCCTTTGATAAAAAAGATATATCCTTCATGGATTTCAAGATGCAGCAACACATTGAGGTGAGTACAATCAATGTATCTGTAACGCTAATTACTGTTGGTGTAATTAAACGTATTCTCAGACCCTGGTAACGGTAGAAAAGTATATTAAATGGATTAATAACTAAATGTTATTATTTATTGTTGCTTTATTTATTACTCTGACGAGCGTAAAAAAAGATCTTCTGCGTGATCAATATGCCCCGGTATTAACCGGGGCATATTGATGGTATTACCCTTCCAATTCCAGTACTGGTTTACGCTTCAGTACCACGCGCAGCACGACGTAATAGACAATGCCCACCGCCAGCCAGCTCAGACCGAGGATTTTGGCTTCCATATCCATTTCGTACAGCACAAAGCCGATAATCGCCAGGCCAACCAGCGGGAAAAGCAGGTGCTTTACCCAGGCGGTGGATTTCTGGCGGATGATGTAGTGGTTAATCACCGACAGGTGCAGGATCAAAAAGCCCATCAGCGCGCCGAAGTTCACCAGGCGGCTCAGGTTGTCGATGCTGCCGTTGAAATACAGCCCGGAACCGAGGGAGATCACCGCCACCAGCAGGGTGCTGACGTAAGGAGTTTTGAAACGAGGATGCACCTTCGCCAGGATTTTCGGCAACTGACGATCGCGCCCCATGGCAAACAGAATGCGCGAAATCGCCGCCTGTGCCACCAAGGCGTTAGCGATACCCCAAGAGAGCGCAGTGGCCCAGATGGTCACCTGCTTCAGCCAGGCGCCACCGGCCAAGTTGGCGGTGTCGTAAAACGCGGTATCCAGGTTGGTGAAGTTGTTGCCTGCGGCCAGATCGGCGGCGATCCAGGTTTGCAGAATAAACAGCGACCCGACCAGCAGCAGGGCAAACAGCGAGGCTTTGCCCACCGCATCAGCTCCGCCTTTACTCTCTTCAGAGAGCGTCGAAATGCCGTCAAAGCCCAGGAATGACAGCACGGCGATCGACACCGCTCCCATTACCAGCGGCAGGCTGAATTTCTCGGCGTTGTAGAGCGGATTGAGCGTCAAACCGCCTGAACCTTCACCTGCGTACAGGGCAATCAGCCCCATCACCACGAAGATCGCCAGGATCACGATCTCTGCTACCAGAATGTAGCGGTTGGCTTTGGCGGTAAACTGAATGCCGATCAGGTTGATTACGCTGTTAATGGCGATAAACGTCACGATCCACACCCAGGCAGGCACACCCGGCAGAATCGGGCCAAGGGCCGCGGCGCTGACGATATACAGCAACGAAGGCACCAGAATGTAATCCAACAGGATCAGCCAGCCAGCGAAGAAGCCGACAGTTTCATGAATACCGCGCTGTGCATAGGCATACACCGAGCCGGAAACCGGGAACGCGCGCGACATCGACCAGTAGCTCATCGCGGTGAAGAACATCGCCACCATACCGATCAGGTAAGCCAAGGCAACCATGCCCTGCGAGCCTTCCCAAACGTAGCCAAAGACGCCAAACGGCGCGATCGGCACCATAAAGATCATGCCGTAAATCACCAGATCTTTCAGGGTGAGGGTGCGATGCAGCTCCTGCTTATAGCCAAATTGTTCAACAGACATTGCTTTGGCTCCTTAATCCAACTGAATAGTTAACTGAGCGGCAACGCTGCGTGGCAGAGCGAAGCGGCAGGTTTTCAGCGGATCAACCACCTGGCAGATTTGCAAATCGCCGGTGATGCTCATCAGGTTGATGGCGTCGGCCAGCGTCACTGTGCTGTGATCGGCAATAAAGTGCGCCATATTGCGGGTCGCCAGTTGGGCGGCTTCGTCTAGCGTTTTGGCGGAGGCCAGGGTGTACAGCGCGTCTGCGGTGCTGATCATCGGCGTAGGCAGCGGGCGGTTTTTCACCACGCTCAGATTCACCACCACTTCACCGGGGATCTCCAAGCCGCATACCGAGACTTCACCATCGCCCATGGCGGCATGCAGATCGCCGAGTGCAAACAGTGCGCCTTCCACGTTGACCGGCAGCCACAGCGTGCTGCCTTCGGTGATGATCTTGCAGTCCATATTGCCGCCGTGCGCATCCGGCGTGCCGCATGGCACCGCTTCACCCGCAGGAGCTACGCCAATCACGCCAATCATCGGTTTGAGTGGCCAACGCACGCCGCCCGGCAGCAGGGCAAAACCCTCTTCCAGCGGCACGGTGCGGATCTGTGGTTGTTGCAGTTCATCGCCGATCACGCCCAGACCCGGTGCGGTTACCATCACCGCCTGGTGGCTGCGTGGGGTGATGCGTTTGATCTCTACCCGCAGTACGTCGCCCGGTAGCGCGTCCTGCACGTAGACCGGCCCGGTGGCCGGATTGATGCGGTTCCAGTCTAGCTCGGTAAATGCGGCTTGCTCAGAAGCAATCTGATCTTCGAAACAGTCGCAGGTTTCAAAGCAAACGTCGCTGCCGCTGGCAATTCTTGCCACGGGAGCGTTATCACGCGACATGGCATAAACCACGTGCGTGCGGGGAATTCTTTCCATGGTGATTCCTGTAAAGTTGTGCTGAGTTTTTCTTATGAGAGGCGTTAATTGCAGTCTGCCAGAGACAGTGTAAATAACCTTGCCTGAAATAATTAATCACATCCGCCGGGGCAGAGGCAAGTGCGGCAAAATCCTGCCCGGCGGCCGTTCGGAGGAATATCCTTTAATTAAAAATCATGCTGGTTTTTTACGTTAGCTAAAAGCGAATAGTGCCGTATAACTGCTTTGCCATTGAG
>JBAQHZ010000392.1:0-15155 GCA_049288585.1 Chania sp. | reverse complement strand
ATTTAACACTTACCGGGCCCGGCATCACCGAACCTGGTAATTTATCAGCCTTTCACACCGCCAGAAGTCAGGCCACCCACCAACCAGCGCTGTGCTAACAGGAACACGGCGGTAATAGGAATTGCTGACAGCACGGCGGCGGCGGCAAAGTCACCCCACAGGTAGTTTTGCGGGTTCAGGTATTGCTGCATACCGACGGCCAGCGTGTAGCTATTTACATCACGCAACAACAGAGAAGCGACCGGAACTTCGGTGATCGCCGCAATAAATGACAGAATAAATACCACCGCCAGAATTGGCACTGAAAGCGGCAGCAGCACTAGGCGGAATGCTTGCCACGGGGTCGCCCCATCCAGCGCAGCCGCTTCTTCCAACGAGTTGTCGATGGTTTCGAAGTAGCCCTTAATCGTCCAGACGTGCAGCGCTATGCCGCCCATATAGGCAAAAATCACGCCGCCATGGGTATTCAGGCCGATAAATGGGATGTATTGGCCCAAGCGGTCGAACAAGGCATACAACGCCACCAAGGACAAGACGGCCGGGAACATCTGGAAAATCAGCATGCTTTTCAGCAGGGTGCTTTTACCGCGAAAGCGCATGCGGGCAAAGGCGTAGGCGCAGGTAGTAGACAGCGTCACAATACCCACGGCGGTGATCGCCGCCACTTTAACCGAGTTCCACAGCCACAACAGTACCGGGAAAGGCGGCGGAGTGACCGTGCCGTCAGCATGGGTCACGCTCATACCGAGCGCCAATCGCCAGTGATCCCAGGAGATCTGATCCGGGATCAGACTGCCGGTGGCGAAGTTCCCAGAACGCAGCGATATCGCGATAACCATCAGCAACGGGAACATGATCAGAGCGATAAAACTCAGCATCAGAATATGGGTGATCAACAGACGCACGCGCTGTGATTTGGGTTGGACCATAGCCATTATCGTTCTCCCTTAGTCAAAATTCATCTTGCTGGCTTTCAGGTTCAAGATCGCCAGTGCGCCTACCAACAGGAAGATCAACGTAGCAATGGCCGCTGCCAACCCAAAGTCCTGCCCGCCACCGCCTTCAAAAGCGATGCGATAGGTGTAGCTCACCAACAGATCGGTATAACCGGCTGGCGTGGTTGTGCCAATCATGTCCGGCCCGCCACGGGTCAGCAGTTGGATCAGGACAAAGTTGTTAAAGTTAAAGGCAAAGCTGGCGATCATCAGTGGCGTCAGCGGTTTGATCAGCAACGGGAGCGTGATGCGGAAAAAGTTCTGCATTGGGGTGGCCCCGTCCATCGCCGAGGCTTCGTACAAGTCGTCAGGAATGGCTTTCAGCAGCCCCATGCACAGGATCATCATGTACGGATAACCCAGCCAGGTATTGACGATCAGGATCATGCTCTTGGCGGTGATCGGATCGGTGAACCAAGCGGGTTTGATGCCAAACAGTGCGCTGAGCATCAGGTTGATCTCGCCGAAGCTCTGGTTGAACAAGCCTTTGAAGATCAGGATCGAAATAAACGACGGTACGGCATAGGGCAGGATCAGCAACACGCGGTAGACCGCTTTGCCCTTCAGCGCTTCCCACTGCACCACGCAGGCCAGCACCATACCGACTGCGACGGTGAAAATCACGGTCAGCACCGAGAAAATAATGGTCCAGACGAAGATCGAGACAAAAGGCTTCTGAATGCCTTCATCGTTCAGTACGCGCAGGAAGTTTTTCCAGCCGGTGGTGACGGTATAGCCTGGGCTGAGAGTATCTTTCGCCCAACTGCCGTCGGCATTAATCGCCTGATAGAAACCGATCTGCGGATTAGGGCGATATTGGACCTGGGTCTGATTGTCGGTCAGTATTTTGCCGTCTTTACCCAACGTATAAAGAGGGCTGGTGCCTGAAAACTGGCGCAGTGAACTCATGCGCAGCTCACCGCCGTCCGGTAATATTGCGACCATCAGGCTCAGCGCCTGGCGGTTTTGAGTAATCACCCGCAGCGTAGCGCGCTCGCTATCAGGGGCGGCACTTTCAGCGCTCAGTTTCAGCGTCTGCGGCTCACTGCTATTGAGACTGAACGGCTCAGAAATCAGTAATTGGCCGCTGTCTGGGTGGGTTAACTGCATCAGCCACTGCTGGTTTGCCGTCGGATAGAGCTCGAAAGTAAAGGTTTTACCGGTCTGGAATTGGCGTTGCATCAGTACTGACTGAGCCCGCTCAAAGGTTAACTGGTTGGTACTGCTATAGTTGGTAAACGCGATGGCGATGGTACAGATCAGCGGGAACAGGACGAACAGCCCCATCCCGGCGACCCCTGGATACACATAGCGCCAGGCATAGGCACGACGATTGGCGAACACATACAGTCCGGCACTGACCAGCACCAGCGTCAGAATCGCGAACAGGTATTCTCCCTGTGCATACATCAACACAATCAGATAGCAAGTCACCATGCTGAACAGGCCGACGAACAGCCATTTCAGAATGTCACTTTGCCACCACTTCGATTTTTTTCGCGCGGGCAAACCGGCGTGAGCTAATTGCATAGGGAATTCCTTTCTGGGGTATTACAGCGGGATGCTGACCGCATCCCACACAGCTTAAGGGCAAGGTGGGCACAGAGCCCACCGATTGCCGGGTATTACTTGATGATACGGGCGTGTGCATCTTCTAGTGCGGCTTTCACCGTCTGGCGCCCGGTAATGGCGTTGATCACGGCACTGCGCATCGCATACCAGAAGGTGCTCATCTGTGGGATGTTAGGCATGATTTCGCCGTTTTGCGCGTTCTTCATGGTGGCAGCAATGCGTGGATCTTTCGCCAGATGTTCCTGGAACGATTTCAGCGCCACGGCACCCAGCGGTTTGTCTTTATTGACGTCAGCCAGGCCCTGATCGGTGATCAGATAGTTTTCCAGGAATTCGGTAGCCAGTTCTTTGTTCGGGCTGGCGGCGTTGATGCCGGCGGTCAGTACACCGACGAACGGTTTAGACGGCTTGCCTTGGAAGGTTGGCAGCAGAGTCACGCCATAATTGATTTTACTCTGCTCGATGTTTGACCAGGCCCACGGGCCGTTGATGGTCATGGCAGTCTGGCCTTTATTGAATGCGCCTTCAGCAATCGAGTAATCGGTATCGGCGTTGATGTGCTTGTTCTTCACCAGATCGACGATGAATTGCAGGCCAGCTTGTGAACCCGCATTGGCTACGCCCACGTCTTTAACATTGTATTTGCCGTTTTCAAATTTGAAGGCATAACCGCCGTTGGCAGAGATAATTGGCCAAGTGAAGTAGGGTTCCTGCAGGTTCCACATGATGGCGCTCTTGCCTTTGGCGCGCAGCTCTTTATCCAGTGCCGGGATCTCTTCCCAGGTCTTTGGAGCGTCTTTGATCAGGTCTTTGTTATAAATCAGTGACAGGGCTTCAACCGCGATCGGGTAACCAATCAGCTTGCCGTCAAAGCGAACCGCATCCCAGGTGAAAGGATAGATTTTTTCCTGGAAGGCTTTGGAAGGATGGATTTCTGCCAGCAGGCCAGACTGTGCATAACCACCAAAACGGTCATGTGCCCAGAAGATGATGTCCGGGCCGTCACCGGTCGCGGCAACCTGCGGGAATTTCTCTTCCAGTTTGTCCGGATGCTCAATGGTCACCTTAATGCCGGTGTCTTTCTCAAACTTTTTGCCAACTTCGGCCAGGCCGTTATAGCCTTTATCGCCGTTAATCCAGATAACCAGTTTGCCTTCTTCAATTTTGGCAAAGGCATAAGAAGACAGCACCAGCGTGGTTAAGGCCGAAAGCGCCAGTATGCGTGCGCTTTTTTTCATTCTGAGATTCATAATTCCATCCTTTATGTAGGCACTGCGGTAAGGAGAGCAATTTCGCGCTCATAGTGGGTCACAACCGGATACTTTCTCATCCTCCCCCCGTCTACGCCCCACGCCTGAGTAGTGTGATCCAGCTAACATTGCGCCCTATTCTGTGGTGTCAGGCACATAAAGGGGGGGCGATTTTTGCAAAGGAGATCACAGATTTGCCCTATGCTGGGAACTTCGACCGGGAACCGTAGTTCCCTCATCCTCCCATCTCCTCCCCCATGAAAAATCCTGTTACGGATGATTACCCCTTCCTGTCATTACCTCACTATCAGCAACATTGATTTTTTCGCCATGTACAGCAGGAACCCAGACTTATGTCGTTAATGCGTACTGCCACTCACCCGACGTTGTACCGGATCCATCCGGTCAGTTTCCGCGATGGAAACGGCGATGGTGTTGGTGATGTACCCGGCATGATGGCGGCGTTGCCCTATCTGAAGATGCTGGCCGTGGATGGCTTGTTGCTGCCGCAGGCGTTGCCACCAGAGGCCGGTGCGGAAGTGGCTGGGCACGGGTTGGCGCTCTGGCACAGCGAAGGGCCAAACCGTATCTGCCGCAGCGCAGCACCCGATCAGCATTATGCCCGTGGTGTACTGGCGCTGGAGGTGATGCCATTCAGCGTTGAGAAACTGGTGGCGGTCCTTAATACCCACCGTCATCGGCTGGCGGAAAACGTCTGGAGTACCGGAGAAGCCGATCAGCCGCGCGTGGTCAGCCACTGGGGGCAGGGTGACCTGCGTTCCGCCCAGGCTTTTCTGACGTTGCTGGCGCTGCTGCCTGCCCCTATTTGCCTGTATCAGGGGGAAGAACTTGGCCTGCCACACGCAGCCGGTTTGCAGGAACCGCATGGCGCACAAACGCCAATGCCCTGGCACGAGGCCCCGGAGCAGGTGACTGCCGGTGAAATCCACTGGTATCAGCAGGTGGCTATCGAACATCGTGCGTTGGCGATAAGCCGCCAGCAGCATGACAACAACTCAACGTTACGTTACTGCCAGGCTTTGTTGGCTCTGCGCCAGTTGCCGGTGATTCAGCATGGTGAACTGAGTTCGGTCAGCCAGCAGGATGGCGTAATTCGCTTACTCATTACCCATCAGGATCAATGCCTTGAAGCGCTAATCAACCTGCAGCCATATACTCAGCCTGCCGTGCCGTCTGAGGCAACTATTCCTTTGGCTTGGCAGCACGGTGTGCAGCAAGAAGATCAACAATGGTTTTTGGCGGGTTTTGCATCTGCCATTTTTACACGAAATGTTAACTGCGAAAGCAGGGGAGTAACGCATGGCTAGCGTCACACTGCGCAGCGTTTATAAGGCCTTCGGTGAGGCCGTGATTTCCAGGGACGTTAATCTGACCATTGATGACGGTGAATTTGTGGTGTTTGTCGGGCCATCGGGCTGCGGTAAATCAACGCTGTTGCGCATGATTGCCGGGCTTGAGGATATTACCTCCGGCGATCTGTTCATTGGTGAAAAACGCATGAACGAAGTGCCGCCTGCCGAACGCGGCATCGGCATGGTGTTCCAGTCCTATGCGTTGTATCCGCACCTGTCGGTGGCCGACAACATGTCGTTCGGCCTGAAGCTGGCCGGGGCGAAAAAAGCGGAAATTACCCAGCGGGTCAACCAGGTTTCCGAAGTGCTGCAACTGGCGCACTTGCTGGATCGGCGGCCAAAAGCCCTGTCCGGCGGCCAGCGTCAGCGGGTCGCGATTGGCCGTACTCTGGTTGCCGAACCGGATGTGTTCCTGCTCGATGAGCCGCTTTCTAACCTGGATGCGGCCCTGCGTGTGCAGATGCGCATCGAAATCTCGCGCCTGCACAAGCGCCTACAGCGCACCATGATTTACGTCACCCACGATCAGGTCGAAGCGATGACGCTGGCAGACAAAATCGTGGTGCTGGATGCCGGGCGTGTCGCTCAGATCGGCAAGCCGCTGGAGCTGTATCACTACCCGGCCAACCGTTTTGTCGCCGGTTTTATCGGCTCGCCGAAGATGAACTTCCTGCCGGTTAAAGTGACTGCCGTTGAACACAATAACGTGCAGGTTGAACTGCCGATGCCGAATCGCCAACTGGTGTGGTTACCGGTTGAGTCTGAGGGCGTTGTGGTTGGGGCCAACCTGTCGTTGGGCATTCGCCCTGAACATCTGTTACCGAGCTCCGAATCTGCGGTATCGCTGATGGGCGAAGTGCAGGTCGTAGAGCAACTGGGCAACGAAACCCAGATTCATATTCAAATTCCAGAAATTCGTCAGAACCTGGTGTACCGCCAGAATGACGTAGTGCTGGTAGAAGAAGGTGCAACATTCGCTATCGGGTTGCCGCCTCACCGCTGCCATCTGTTCCGTGAGGACGGTACGGCATGCCGCAGGCTGCATCAGGAACCGGGCGTTTGATCCCCAAAGTACTTGGAGTTGCAGGTAGGCGGCAACTGAGCGAAGCCCGATGAGCTTACTCCAGTAAGTGATTCGGGTGAGTGAAGGCAGCCAACACCCCTGCAAATTCAAGTAACAAGTGGAAAAGCATGCATGCCGACAGGCAACTATAACAGGAGAATAATGATGACTACTCTGCGCAAACTTCCTTTGGCACTGGCTATCGCCGCGGGAGTTTTATCTACGCAAGCAATGGCAGTGGATTTTCATGGTTACGCACGTTCTGGTATTGGTTGGACCGGTAGCGGTGGTGAGCAACAGTGTTTCAAGGCTACCGGTGCCAGCAGCAAATACCGTCTCGGCAACGAATGTGAGACCTATGCCGAGTTGAAACTGGGTCAGGAAGTATGGAAAGAGGGTGACAAGAGTTTCTACTTTGACACCAACTTGGCTTATTCCGTATCACAACAGTCTGACTGGGAACCTGCCACTCCTGGTTTCCGTGAAGTGAACGTGCAGGGTAAAAACCTTATTGACGCGTTGCCAGGTGCCAACATGTGGGCCGGTAAGCGTTTCTATCAGCGTCATGACGTTCATATGATCGACTTCTACTACTGGGATATCTCTGGTCCAGGTGCGGGTCTGGAAAACATCGATCTGGGCTTCGGTAAACTGTCTGCTGCCATTACTCGGAACACCGAGTCTGGTGGTTCTTTAGGCTATATTGATAACCAGCGTGATGAGCGTCCAACCATCAACGATACCTATGACTTGCGCCTAGCTGGTCTTCAGTTAAACCCTGGCGGTACGTTGGAACTGGGTGTGGATTATGGCCGCGCTAATGCGCAAGATGGCTACTACCTAGCCGATGGCGCAAGTAAAGACGGCTGGATGCTCACCGCAGAACATACCCAGAGCATCCAGAACGGCTTCAACAAGTTTGTGCTGCAATACGCTACCGATTCCATGACTGCGCAGAATAATGGTCGCAGCCAAGGGGCTTCAATTGATGACAATGGCAATATGTTCCGTGTATTGGATCACGGTGCGATCGATTTCAACGACTCTTGGGCCATGATGTATGTCGCCATGTATCAGAACGTCAACCGCGATAATGATAATGGTACCCAGTGGTACACCGTGGGTGTGCGCCCAATGTACAAATGGACGCCAATCATGAGTACCTTGCTGGAAGCCGGTTATGACAACGTGAAATCCCAGGGTACCAGTGCGCGCAACAGTCAGTATAAAGTGACCTTGGCGCAACAGTGGCAGGCGGGTAACAGCATCTGGTCACGCCCTGCATTACGTGTGTTCGCAACCTACGCTAACTGGAATGAGAAGTGGGGTTATGCGAACGACAATGCTGGCGTCGGTTACACTTCAGGTACCGCATATAACGATACCAGCCTGCATACCTTCAGCCGTGGCAAAGACAGTGAAGTTACCTTCGGTGCCCAGATGGAAATCTGGTGGTAACACGGGCATGACGGGAAGGCGCTTGCACGCCTTCCCTTTTCTGATTCACCGGCAGCGGTGCGCTTGCCTGCCTGCTGCTTGGATGCATGTTCTAAGCGAGAGGGTATAACAATGAAAAAAAATCTACTGTCACTCTGCCTGTCTCTGGCGCTGACCGTTGGTGTGCCATTGGTAGCGCATGCCGATACACCGGCCAACGTTTCTGTCGCCCCTGCCATCAACATGGCTACGCTACAAAGCCTGCCCTGGCAGCCTTTGGTTCCCCCTGTCAGTCAGGATATCCAACTGAATAATGCCAGCCCGCAGATCAATCAGGGTGAAATTCAGGGGGCGGTTGCGGCGTATACGCTACCAGCGGACCGCGGATCGCTGGAAATCAAATTGAGCAGTCTGGCCAGTGAGAAATCAGTCTATGCACCGAGCGTGTTGGTACTAGATGAACACCTGCGCCCGGCAGCCTATTACCCGAGCAGTTATTTTGCTTACCAGCCGCCGGGAGTGATGTCTGCCGATAGGTTGGAAGGCACGTTGAAGCTGACCCCTGCGTTGGGCCAGAAACAGATTTATATGCTGGTGTATACCACACAGCAGGATTTGGCCAAAACCACCAAGTTGACTAACCCAGCTAAAGCTTATGCACAAGGGGTGGGTAATGCCGTGCCGGATATTCCAGATCCGGTCGCCAGCCACAGTGCCAGCGGGACGTTGAAGCTGAAAGCAACGGCGGAACAAGGGACCGGCAACATTATGATCGGTATGTTGCAATCTACCCCAACTCCACCGCCGGTGGTGGTGGGGTCTACGGCCCCAGCACCTGCCGCCGCCCCGGCACCTGCTGCTCCAGCAGAACCGATGCTCAATGACACCGAAGCCTACTTCAATAAAGGTATCAAACAGGCGGTTAAGGCTGGTGATATCGATAAGGCCTTGAAACTGATGAATGAGGCCGAAAAACTGGGTTCTACCACCGCACGTGAAACGTTTATTGGCAGTGTGAAAGGCAAGGGGTAATCCCCACGCTGCTGATGCTGGCTTGATGATTGGTGCGCCTCCAGCGCACCTTTTTTCCTGTGTGGCAGAGGCTTTTTCAATGGCTGTTCTTCCGTTTTACCCGTTCCCTTCCTGTTAAAAACTCTACTGATTTCACTGCGAATCAACCTGCCGCTTTCGGGTTTCTGCGTTACAATGACAATCTGTTAACGATTTGTAGGGTCAGGAACCGCTCGTCTGGCGTGGTTTCTGCCATGGAGTAGAACATGTCTGGCAATAGGGATTCCATCCTGCCGCCCATTGCGTGGTTGCCTGAAAACTCCCCGATACCCGCCGCCATTAGCGATTGGCTGATGGAGTTGGGCTCCATGACTCGCCGTTTCGAGCGCCATTGTGGCCTGGTGCAGGTTGAGCCCCAGCGCGAATGTTTTGTGACCTGCGAGCAGTTGGGCGAAGAAGCCGAACATTTACCTTACAGCGAGCGTTATTGGCTGCGTGAGATTGTATTGTTGGGAGATGGCCAGCCCTGGCTCTTGGGGCGAACGGTGATCCCACAGGAAACGCTGACCGGCCCGGACCAGGCACTGGTCGATCTGGGTACCTTGCCGCTGGGCCGCTATCTGTTCAGCAGCAATACGCTAACTCGCGATTATATTCATGTTGGCCAGCAGGGAGAACGGTGGGCCCGGCGTTCCCGCTTACGCCTGGCAGATAAACCACTGTTGCTGACCGAACTGTTTTTACCGTCTTCTCCGCTGTATGCGGTGTAGAAAGGTATTCCTGCAAAATAAGGGGAGAAAAGGATCTTGGAAGGAAGCGTGACTCAAAGCAAATGGCAGGCTTATAGCCACCTGATGCGCATCGATAAACCGATTGGCACGCTGTTGCTGCTGTGGCCGACGCTGTGGGCATTGTGGCTGGCCGGGCAAGGGATACCGTCGCTGCCCGTATTGCTGGTGTTCGTGCTTGGCGTATTCCTGATGCGTGCGGCGGGCTGTGTGGTCAATGATTATGCCGATCGCGCCTTTGACGGGCATGTGAAGCGTACCGCGGGCCGCCCATTGCCGAGTGGTCGGGTCAGTGAAAAAGAAGCCAAAATTCTGTTTGTCGCGCTGGTGCTGATTTCCTTTGCCCTGGTGCTGACGTTAAACGCCATGACCATCTGGCTCTCGCTGGCGGCACTGGCCCTGGCTTGGGTTTATCCGTTTATGAAGCGGGTGACCAACCTGCCGCAGGTGGTGTTGGGGGCCGCATTTGGCTGGTCGATCCCGATGGCCTATGCTGCCGTTAGCGAATCATTGCCGCTGAGCTGCTGGTTGCTGTTTTTGGCGAATATCTGCTGGACGGTGGCTTACGATACGTTGTATGCCATGGTGGATCGTGATGACGATGTGAAAATCGGCATTAAGTCCACTGCCGTGCTGTTTGGCCGCCATGACAAGCTGATCGTCGGATTACTGCAGTTTGCCACCCTGCTGTTGATGCTGTGGGTGGGTTATCTGATGCAGCTTGGTGGTGCCTATTATTGGTCATTGCTGCTGGCCGGAGCGCTGTTTATCCATCAGCAGAAACAGATTGCCAACCGCGATCGCGATGCCTGCTTCACTGCCTTCCTGAACAACAACTACGTTGGCATAGTGCTGTTTATCGGCATTGCGCTGAGCTATCTCTGAGCCTGATTGCAGGCAAAGAAAAGGCACCCAATTCGGGTGCCTTAGTCTGTTGAAACACGACGCTATTCGCCAGCTTTTTCCACGTTTGCCGTTTCCGGCAACTCGTTAGTCTCTTCCGGCGTGCTGACGCTTTCGATGGTCAACTTGATTTCTGGTGTGATCAGATCGCTCAGCATGGTGTAAACCTCCATAGTGTGCTCGCGGACCGCATCGCCAATATCGTTGATGTAGCCTTCTTCACGCAGCGTCGCCACCAGGGTGGAGAACACCGCCTTGTCGAAGAACTCTGGCGCATTGATCCCGTGCAGCACCGACAGGCGCTGAGCCATGATGCGGCTCTCTTTCTCCAGCGCGCCACGATTGATGCTTGGGTTGGCGCTGAGGATCGACATGGTAATTGCGTAACGCTGCAAGGTTTCGCGCACACCGGCCGCCAGCAGTTGCAACGGGCGAATACGCGCCGGGTTCAGCACCAGTTCGTCACCTTTGTTGCAAATCAGCTGTTGGCGCGCCAGTTCGTCGATCAGCGGTTGCAGAACCTCCGGTAACTGTTCTTTTTCATAGCGCAGGAACAGTTCGGCTTTCAGCATCGGATAGATCAGGCTGACCTGGCGCAGCAACTCATCGCGGGATACGCGACGGTGATGCATCACGATGGTGGCAATCAGCGAAGGCAGTACCAGCATATGATGAATGTTGTTGCGGTAATAGGTCATCAGCACCGCCTGCTCACGCGGCAGGATGATGATGTCACCGATGCTGTCTTTTTCCACCTCGAACTTGTTCATGTTCAACGCGTGATCCAGCAATTGCTCTGGCGTTTGTGCTGGCATGGTGGCATCAGGCGCATAAGGCGCATTACGCATCAACTGAAGGTAACAATCCAATTGCTCAATCAACTGTTCACGAGTCAGCGCCCGCTGGCGCGAGGCCAATAAGGCGGTAACACACAGGTTCATGGCGTTGGCCGCCGCCGCATTGTTGATACGCACCATGATCCGGGCAGCCAGATCGTTGACCGCAGGCGTCAGCCAGCTTGGGCGCTGGGCTTCGATCGGATCGATAGACTCGCGCCACTGTGGCACATGGTGATTGAGGTAAGAGGTCAATGACAGAGGTTCGCCAAAGTTGACGTAGCCCTGGCCGAGGTTGCGCAGTTTGCGCAGGCCGCGCAGCATCTGCAACAGGCTCTCTTTCTCTTTGGTTGCACCGCGCAGCTCTTTGGCGTAGGTCCCTACCTCCATCACATGCTCATAACCGATGTAAACCGGCACTAATGTGATTGGGCGAGTCCCACCGCGCAGCATCGCCTGGATGGTCATCGACAGGGTGCCGGTTTTCGGTTCCAGCAAGCGTCCGGTACGGGAACGGCCACCTTCCACAAAATATTCTACCGAATAGCCACGGGTGAACAGCTCACCAAGGTATTCACGGAACACGGTGGAATAGAGCTTGTTGCCCTTAAAGGTACGGCGGATAAAGAACGCACCCAAACGGCGGAAGATCGGCCCGGCTGGCCAGAAGTTCAGGTTGATGCCTGCGGCGATATGCGGCGGCACCAAGCCCTGATGATAAAGCACGTAAGACAGCAACAGGTAATCCATGTGGCTGCGGTGGCAGGGCACATAGACAATCTCGTGGCCGTCTTGCGCCAGTTGGCGCACGCGCTCGGCTTTGGTGACGTTGATGCCCTGATACAGCCGGTTCCAGGTCCAGCTCAGCACGCGATCGGAAAGGCGTACGGCTTCATAAGAGAAGTCGGCGGCAATCTCTTCCATCAGCGCAATGGCATTCTGCTGGGCTTTTTCGTGAGTGATCTTTTTGCTGCGCGCCTCGTCTTCGACCGCTTTTTCAATCGCTTTAGAAGCCAGCAACTTGTTGAACAGATCCTGACGGGCTGGCAGGCTTGGCCCAACGGCGGCCAAGCGCTGACGCGAGAAATGCATGCGCGCGACACGCGCCAGTTTCTGCGCAATGGTTTTGTCAGTGCCGTGCTCGGTGGCCATGCGCCGCAGAGAAACGGTATTGGAGAAGCGGACAAAACTGTCACGCCCTAACCACAGTATGGCGAAGAATTTCTGTACGCCGTTCAGCAGGCGCAGATGCGGTGTTCCGTGCCCTTCACGCCCCGGTGAGCGGCCGAACATCACGGATGCCGGAAGCATCTGAATATCGAGGTCCGGATTGCTGCGGTGCAGATCCAGGTAGTCGTGGAACAGTTTTACCGATTCTTCTTTTGGCGTGTAATAGCGGAATACGCGCGGGCCTTCATGGATAAACACGTGGCTCGGCAGAACGGCGCCGTCGATCTCCAGCGAGTTAAGGGGGTCGGGCAGATCTAACGCCAAGCACTGGGTGCGCAAGGTGAGCAAATCTGCCTTGGAATTATAAGGTAAAACATACAGAATTGGCCGCGAGGGATCTAACCCTAACTCCGTGACCGGATCCGAAGGGATAACCTTACTTCTTACCAACATTTTCAGTGGTAAATTCAATAGTTTATAATATATTTTACGCCAACCTAACATAACAACATAAAGCCTCTTGTTAGCAATGCGCCGCAAGCATACCAGAAACCAGGTAGCAGATCTGTGGTGTTGGGAATTCCAAGGCCGTTAACGGCTCTGGAAACACATAGGTAAATTATACCCTATGGATTTCAAGTTGCAGCTAGGCGACTAGGACATTAACTCCTGAAGCTTACTTAGGTAAGTGACAGGCGTTAATATCCGCAGGTAACAACGCTGCGGCTTGAAAGACGACGGGTATATGACTCACCTTAGAGAAAGGTGCTCTTACATGGCAAATAAAGCAACGGGCCTGACACGCATCATTAAGGCGGCAGGCTATTCATATAAAGGCTTAACCGCAGCCTGGCAGAACGAAGCCGCATTCCGTCAGGAATCGGTCGCGGTCATAGTGGCTATCATACTGGCGATTTGGCTGGATGTGGGTGCGATAGCGCGCATTTTATTGATTGGTTCGGTACTTCTGGTGATGATTGTCGAAATCCTCAACAGCGCGATCGAGGCCATCGTCGATCGCGTGGGGACGGATTACCATGAACTGTCTGGCCGGGCAAAAGACATGGGGTCGGCGGCGGTTTCGTTGACGATTATGCTGGCGCTGTTCGTCTGGGGTTCGGTGCTGTGGCAGCATTTCAGTTGACCTTGAAAAGGGGCGTAATGTTGCGAACTGCTTCGCTAATCCCTGATTTTTATTTATTCTTCGGTTCCCAATCCCGGCTTACCTGTATATACTCACAGCAAGACTGTATAAACAAACAGGGGGCGGAATGAAAGCATTAACTACCAGACAGCAAGAGGTCTACGACCTGATTCGCGATCATATTGCGCAAACGGGCATGCCACCAACACGTGCCGAGATCGCCATGCGTTTGGGATTCCGTTCGCCTAATGCCGCCGAAGAGCATTTGAAAGCGCTGGCCCGCAAAGGGGTGATTGAAATTATCTCCGGTGCTTCGCGCGGTATCCGTCTGCTGATGGAAGATGAAGAAGGGTTACCTTTGGTTGGCCGCGTTGCTGCCGGTGAACCTTTGCTGGCCGAGCAACACATTGAAGGGCACTACAAAGTCGATCCTTCTTTGTTCAAACCTAACGCTGATTTCCTGCTGCGTGTTAACGGTATGTCGATGCGTGATATCGGTATCCTCGACGGCGATCTGCTGGCGGTGCATAAAACTCAGGACGTGCGTAACGGCCAAGTCGTGGTGGCACGTATCGAAGATGAAGTGACGGTCAAGCGTCTGAAAAAACATGGCAACATAGTTGAACTGTTGCCGGAAAACAGTGAATTCCAGCCGATTGTGGTCGATCTGCGCGAGCAGAATTTCACTATCGAAGGCTTAGCCGTCGGTGTGATCCGCAACGGTGACTGGATCTAAGCGCTATACCCCTGATTGATATTTCAATTAATAAGAATTATATCGCCCCAACTCTGGGGCGATACCTTTTCTAAACTATCTTCACCGCACGGCCACGGGAACATTTCACTATGCGCCTGATTTCTGCTTTTACCAGCGACACCGATAAAGCGTTGTGGCGCCTGGCGTTGCCGATGATCTTTTCCAATATCACCGTTCCCTTGCTTGGCCTGGTGGATACCGCCGTTATCGGCCATCTCGATAGCCCGACTTATCTCGGTGGGGTTGCCGTGGGTTCAATGGCGACCAGCTTCCTATTCATGTTGCTGCTGTTCCTGCGTATGAGCACCACCGGGCTGGCGGCGCAGGCGTTGGGCGCGCAGGATCCGCAACGGCTGGCCAGGGCTTTTATACAACCGCTGCTGTTGGCGCTGGTGGCCGGGGTGGCGATTGTGCTGCTGCGAGCGCCGCTGATCGCACTGGCCTTGCAGATTGTCGGGGGCGATAAAGAAGTCTTGGTACAGGCGCGGTTGTTTCTGGAGATCCGCTGGCTGAGTGCGCCTGCGGCATTGGCCAACATGGTATTGCTCGGCTGGCTGTTGGGTGTGCAGTACGTGCGGGCACCGGTGATCTTGCTGATCGTCGGTAACCTGCTGAATATTATGTTGGATATTTGGCTGGTGATGGGGCTGGGTTGGAATGTGCAGGGCGCCGCGGCCGCAACGGCGATTGCCGAGTATGCCACGCTGTTGCTGGGTCTGTGGCTGTCGTGGCGGGTGCTGCGGATGCGCGGGATTACTCTGGCGATGCTGCACAACGCCTGGCGCGGTAATCTGCGCCGTTTGCTGGCGCTTAACCGTGACATCATGCTGCGTTCGTTATTGCTGCAACTGTGCTT
>JBAQHZ010000391.1:0-12849 GCA_049288585.1 Chania sp. | reverse complement strand
ATGACAGCGTGATTTATGGTGACTCAATGAGCATTGGTGAGCAACTGGTTTTGAGTAAAGACTACTTTTTTGTTGCTCCTAAAGCCATTCTCGATATTTCTTATGTAAAAGATCTTATAACTTTTATACCGATACAGGAGAAGTTGCCTGATGCTTTATATATTCTGCTTTACAGGCAACAGCATGGATTAACTCCGCTGGCCAAGCAACTTATAGATAGAGTTAGCCAGGCATGTTTCAACCTTCTTTCTGATGATAATCAATAATAAGGTAGATTATTATTTTATATGAGCTAATTGAAAACTGACTGGTTTTAGTGAATGCTGAAATAGAAATCTGGCAAGATTTTGTGGGATTGATGCGTCATTTGTAGCCGTTCCCCCCATTCATATTAAAACGAGATGATCATCACCTAATCCTGCATTGACAATTGGGCGATCCTTTATCTTTTGCGCACTTGTATATACCCGTGATCATTGAAAACGCTTGATTTTGTTTGCTACGAGGATCATGCTTTTTGCCATGAAGATATTTATCATCGCAGAACAGAAAATCGAACTCGAACGCCTACATGATTCCAGTAGGGATAAGCTCGTTTGTGATCGCATAAAAGCTGTCCTTCTCGCTTCTGAAGGCGGGAGTTCTGTGATGATTGCTCAGGCTTTGCGCCTGCACCAAACAACGGTTGATCACCACATCCGAGAATACCTGAATAAAGGCAAGCTAAAGCCTGAAAATGGCGGTTCTCACGGAATGCTCAACGCTGAACAAACCGAGCAACTTATCCGCCATCTTTCTCAATATTTATTTCATCTCTCCAGATTGTGGCTTATGTCGCCCAAACCTGGGGGATTACATACAGTATCCCTGGGATGAATAAATGGCTGCACCGTCATGGCTTCAGCTATAAGAAACCCTCTGGCGTACCTCATAAATTCAGCGAAGAGAAGCAGCAACAATTTATTGAATATTATGAAAAATTAAAGATCGATGCGGGCGATGAACCTATTCTTTTTTTGGATGCGGTGCATCCTACTCAAGCAACCAAACTGAGCTTCGGTTGGATAAGAACAGATGAGAAAAAGGCTGTTGAAACAACGGGCAGCCGTACCCGAATAAACATACTGGGGGGCACTGGCTCTGAACGATCCTGCCCAACGGCCAAACTCGTCTCTATGAACAAAAACAGCACACACACGCCAGGGTTGCCCGTTACTCTTGAGCAGGCCAATGAGTTGATTTACAAACTCCTTGAACGTATTGCAGAGTTAGAGGACCGCCTCAATCAACACAGTAGCAACTCGTCCAAGCCCCCCTCCAGTGATGGTGCAGGCAAGGCAACGCCTGCCGTAAGCCTCCGGTGTCTGGAAAAAACGGGGGGCGCAACCCGGCCACAGGGGCAAGCGACGCATGCGCCATCCTCTTGACCCTCGCATGACTCAACGCCCCTACTATCCCGCAACAGAGTGCCCCTGCTGCGGTGGTGCCGTCTTGCATCACGACAAGCCCTACCGCGTGCATCAGGTGTTTGACCTGCCAGAGGTCAGCTATATTGTTACCGAGCATCAACTTTTTCACGGCACCTGCACGCAATGCATAAATACCTGCCGATCCGAGTTGCCCGATACCGTCAGCCATACCCAGATGGGGGCTAACCTGCACAGTTATATTGCCCTGCAAAGTGGTCAGTTTCACCAAAGCATCAGCCAGATACAGCAACAACTCGCGCAGCACTTCGGTCTGGACTTCAGCCGCGGGGCCATCAGCGAGGCACAAGGGCGAGTGAGTGCCATGCTCACACCGACCCATCAAGCCATCAAACAGCAGGTGCAATCGGCACCTTATATCCACGCGGACGAAACCCGTCACCACCGAGGGAACGAACGGCGCTGGATGTGGATGGCACTGAGCAAGGTAGCCGTCTGTTTTATGACGGCATTTGGCCGGGGTCAGGATGTTGCCAAACGGTTGCTGGGTGTAAAGCCAGAAGGTATTGTGACCACCGACCAGTACGCAGGCTACCGTTTTATCTCTCACAGCCAGCGGCAACTTTGCTGGGCTCATGTTGCGCGTAATGTGACCGCCATAGCCGAGAGTAGCGAACGGGTCAATCACCCCATTGGTGCCCGGCTGATTTTGCTGGCGGATATCGTGTTCAGAATACGGCATCGCTGGGAAAACGGGCAGTTATGCAAAGCGCACTATCTTCGCAGGCTCAGACGTTGCCGAGAAAGTTGGCGCAGCACGTTGGAAGGCGGTGCGCTGTTGTGCTCCAAACGCTACCGAGGGCGTTGTCGTCAGTTGCTACAAGATGACGAGATGCTCTGGCAGTTCATTGCTGATGACGATATCGCGTTGACCAACAATGAGGCCGAACGCGCCCTGCGTGGCTATGTGCTGTGGCGCAAGGGGAGTTATGGAGTCTGGTCCCATCGCGGCGAGCAGTTCCGTCAGCGGATCCTGTCATTAGTAGAGACGGCCAAAAAGCTGGGCCGTTGTCCCCAGGAATGGTTGAGGGCAGTGGTTAAAGCCTGCATTGAGAAGACCGATTACCCCATTCCTGAGGAATTAATGCCGTCAATACCGTCTGGGTGAACAGTTACCCGTTGTCGTGTGCACTCTATTCAGCAACAGAGAAAATAGGCGCGATTTCAATAAGTTTATGGCTTGTTTCATTTGCATCGATGAGTGCAAACAGGGCCTCTAACATTCTGGCAACATCCTGTTGCACCATCACAATGTCATGGCCTAACAGCATTACAAAGGGATCCCAGTCAAAGCAGCCCATCACCGGCTGTTTGTCATTGCGATAGCCTGCTGAAATCATCCAGCGCATCACGCCCTCAAGGGAAATTGTCGAGTTCACAAATAGCCCAGTGTTAAGGTTGCCACCTTTGGCGATGAAATCGCTGAGCACCCGTTCTGCCTTGTCGGGGGAATAGCCACAGGTCAGGATATTTTCCTCAATAACCTCAAGACCCAACTGCTGATGGGCGCTCCTAAAGCCCCTTAGCCTTTCCATCGTGTTGTGATCGCTGCTGCGGCCACCCACGAAAATCAGCGGTTGTGCGTGCCCCAGCCGTTTTTCACCGTTAGCCAGAATACGCAGGGCCAGCTCTTTGGCTCCCGTATAGTTATCGGTAATCACCGAAGGGGCCAAGGTGCCGGGTAAATCCAGATTAAACGTCGGTACACCTGCGGCAGCGCAGATTTGCGTAATGCTGTCCGGGGCTGTTGCGCCCGTCGAGACGATCCCGTTCACCTGATAAGAAAGCATGGTGCGTGCCGCTTCGATCTCCAATTCAGGATCGCGGTTGGTGCAGGTAATCACCGGGAAAAGGCCGCGTGCACGGGCCATTGACTCGAACAACTCGACGATCGAACCAAAATAGCGGTTGTCATATTTGGGCACAATCATACCGATCATGGTTGATTTTCGGCGGCGCAGCAGGCTGGCCTGCTGGTTTAGCGTATATCCTTGCTGTTCAGCCAGTTGTAACACTTTCTCTGCCAGTTGAGCGCTTATCCGCCGCTTTTTCCAACTGCCATTGAGCACCGCGCTCACCGCGCTTGAAGAGGCTCCGGCCAGCTCGGCCAGATCGTAAATGGTCGTTTTTTTTGATTTGAAGTCAGTCACAAATTTTACTCCAAAATTTTCTATATCTTGACAGTTAAATTTTAAAGTCGCAATGATGCTCCATCGATTGAGCATTATGTGCAAATAATAATGCAGACGAAAAAAGAAAGGGAAACGGTTAAACAAGAATAAAACCTGATATCTGCTTGAAAATAGGCCAATCACCACATGTTGAAAGACGATGGGTATATCTATTTTTTAATTGAGGAAGACAGATGAATAATTTCAGCCAGTTGAATCTCCCACTCAAAGATAAAGTTGCTGCTATTACCGGCGCGGCATCAGGCATCGGCCTGGCATGCGCCCGTATTTTCCTGCAGGCCGGGGCCAAAGTGGTGCTGATCGATCGGGACAAGGAGAAACTCGAGTTGCTCACCAATGAACTGGGTGACAACGCCTTTTCCCTGGTTATCGATCTGCTCAATCCGCAGCAGGTTTCCGGCATGTTGACTGGCATATTGGCCGCTGCCGGGCGTCTCGATATTTTTCACGCCAATGCCGGAGCCTATGTTGGTGGCCCGGTAGCCGAAGGGGATCCGGATGTGTGGGATCGGGTGCTTAATCTCAACATTAACGCCGCGTTCCGCTCGGTTCAGGCGGTGCTGCCGCATCTGATCGCCCAAAAATCGGGTGATATTGTTTTCACCAGTTCGATCGCCGGAGCCGTGCCCGTTGTCTGGGAGCCCATTTACACCGCATCAAAGTTTGCCGTGCAGGCGTTTGTACACACCACGCGTCGCCAGGTGGCGCAGTATGGCGTGCGTGTGGGGGCGGTGCTGCCGGGGCCGGTAGTGACCGCGCTGCTGGATGACTGGCCAAAAGCCAAAATGGAAGAGGCGTTGGCCAATGGCAGCCTGATGCAACCTTCTGAAGTAGCGGAAGCGGTGCTGTTTATGATGACGCGTTCGAAGAATGTGACCGTGCGTGACCTGGTGATCCTGCCTAACAGTGTCGATCTCTAAAGTAGCCATAATGACAAAGTGAGTAATCATGAACAGTGAAAAAAACAGCGGAAATCATTCAGGTGAGCGGGTCGTGATTGGTGTTGATGTGGGTTCAGGCAGCGCACGGGCTGGGGTATTTGATCTTTCCGGCACTATGCTGTCCTACGCCAGCCACGACATTACCCTGTTTCGCGGCCCGGAAAATCATGTTGAACAATCAAGCCGCGAGATTTGGGACGCGGTGTGCAGCAGCATAAAAAGTGCTGTTGCTCTATCGGGGGTATTGCCCTCAAGCGTGGCCGGAATCGGTTTTGATGCCACCTGCTCACTGGTGGTACTGGATGCGGGTGGCGAACCGCTTCCCGTCGGTTTGTCGGAAGATCCCGATCGCAACATCATCGTGTGGATGGATCACCGTGCAACCCAGCAGGCGGAGCGGATTAATGCGACTGGGCACCCGGTACTCAAGTACGTTGGCGGCAAGATTTCACCAGAAATGGAAACGCCCAAAATCGCCTGGCTGAAGGAAAACAAGCCGGATATTTACGACCGAGCCTGGCAGTTTTTCGATCTCGCTGATTTTCTGACCTGGCGTGCCACCGGCGATCTGGCGCGCTCGGTCTGCACCGTCACCTGCAAATGGACCTATCTGGCCCATGAAAAACGTTGGGATGCGGATTATTTCCACACCATCGGCCTGGGGGAACTCGCGGATGAAGATTTCCGCCGCATCGGTGCATGCATAGTGGAACCTGGAACGCCTTGCGGCAATGGCCTGACGGCCGCCGCTGCTGAGCAAATGGGCCTGCCGGTGGGCACCCCGGTTGCCGCAGGGATGATCGACGCACACGCTGGTGGCATCGGCACCGTGGGTGTCGGCGGTGGTGCCACCAATAACCTGGCATATGTTTTTGGCACTTCGTCATGCACCATGACCACGACGAAAAACCCGGTCTTCGTTCCAGGCGTGTGGGGGCCCTACTATTCCGCCATGGTGCCGGGATTGTGGCTGAATGAAGGCGGGCAAAGTGCTGCCGGAGCGGCCATTAAACAGCTGGTCTCCTTCCATCCTGCCGCCGCCGATGCAACGGAACAGGCAAAAGAGCAGGGCATTTCATTACCGACTTTCCTGGCCAATCTGGCACTGGAAAGAATGCCTTTAGCATCAGAAGCGGCCAGGCTTGCGGATGGTGTGCATGTGGTTCCTGAATTCCTCGGTAACCGCGCACCTTTTGCCGATCCTCACTCCCGCGCCATTATTGTCGGGCTGGGGATGGAAAGCGATCTCGACAACCTGCTGTCGCTGTATATTGCCGGTATCTGCGGTATCGGTTATGGCTTAAGGCAAATCATCGAGGCTCAGGCGCAGATGGGGGTTACTATCGACAAAATAGTGATTAGCGGTGGGGCAGGCCGACATCCATTGGTTCGCCAACTGATTGCGGATACCTGCGGCTGCACCGTGCTGGCGACCAAGGCCAGTGAACCGGTTTTGTTGGGGTCAGCTATTCTGGGGGCCGTGGCGGCAAAACTTTCGCCGTCAGTTCAAGAAGCCATGGCGCATTTCTCTGTGTTAGATAATCAGTATCAGCCGGATGCTCATTTCAGCAAGCTGCATACCCACCGTTATGGGGCTTATAAACGGTTGCAGCACACTGCAAAATTGATCCGCGATGAATGGCAGTAGCATATTGATCACCCTATGCATATGGAAAAACGAATGTATCATTGACTTTGATTGCCATCGCCCTAAGATAACCCAGCATTCAGTCTTGGAGTTTTCATGATCGCTCTCACGCCGTTGCAGTTGTTCAAAAATCTGTCAGACGAAACCCGCCTGAATATCATCCTGCTGCTGCGAGAGTCCGGCGAGCTGTGCGTTTGTGAGCTTTGCAACACGTTAAATGAGCCTCAGCCCAAGATCTCCAGACACTTAGCGATGTTGAGGGAATCAGGGCTGTTGCTGGATCGCCGTGCAGGCAAGTGGATCCACTATCGTTTGTCACCGCATATTCCCGCCTGGGCGGCAACGGTGATTGAGCAGGCATATCTTAGCCAACGCGATGAAGTCGCCCTGTTGGCGCAAAGGGGTGGCAAGGCTGCTTGTTTTTGATTGATTAAAAAATTTGCTCAGTCATATCTGATTTTTCATATTTGAATGGGCGGTGTAGCCATTAAATTTTTAGGAAGACCGTTTGTGCTATCCGGCCGTGCGGTGCCTAACTCACTATCATTTTTCAGGGGCTTAGCCTTTTGGGGGCGTTATGTTGTTGGCAGGGGCTATTTTTGTTCTGACCATTGTGCTGGTGATCTGGCAGCCTAAAGGATTGGGTATTGGCTGGAGCGCCACGCTCGGCGCGATACTGGCGCTAGTGAGCGGCGTGGTTCATCTCGGCGATATTCCGGTGGTCTGGCAGATTGTCTGGAATGCCACCGCGACCTTTATCGCCGTGATCATCATCAGCCTGTTGCTGGATGAATCAGGCTTCTTTGAATGGGCCGCACTGCACGTGGCGCGCTGGGGCAATGGCCGAGGCCGTTTGCTGTTTACCTACATTATCTTGCTAGGGGCGGCGGTAGCGGCGCTGTTCGCCAACGATGGTGCTGCATTGATCCTGACGCCAATTGTGATTGCCATGCTTTTGGCGCTGGGCTTCAGCCGTGGCGCGACCCTGGCCTTTGTGATGGCAGCGGGTTTTATTGCGGATACCGCCAGCTTGCCGCTGATCGTGTCGAATCTGGTGAATATTGTCTCGGCGGATTTCTTCAACCTTGGATTCACTGAATACGCGGCGGTAATGGTGCCGGTCAACCTTGCTGCAATTACCGCCACGCTGGTGATGCTGCATCTGTTTTTCCGCAAAGATATTCCCGCCGTTTACGATTTGTCTCTGCTGAAAGCGCCAAAAGAGGCCATCCGCGATCTGAACACCTTTAAAACCGGGTGGCTGGTGCTGGTTCTGCTGTTGGTCGGGTTCTTTGCCCTGGAGCCGCTCGGCGTACCCGTCAGCCTAGTCGCCGCCGTGGGGGCGCTGATTTTGTTTGCCGTTGCCAAGAAAGGGCATGCCATCAATACCGGCAAAGTGTTGCGCGGCGCGCCCTGGCAGATCGTGGTCTTCTCGCTGGGGATGTACCTGGTGGTCTACGGCCTGCGTAATGCCGGTTTGACTCACTACCTTTCCGCCTTACTGAACCAGTTTGCCGAGCAAGGGCTGTGGGCGGCAACGCTGGGCACCGGGTTCCTGACGGCGTTTTTGTCCTCCATTATGAACAATATGCCGACCGTTCTGGTGGGGGCACTGTCGATTGAGGGCAGTTCTGCCACCGGCGTGATCAAAGAAGCGATGATTTATGCCAACGTGATCGGCAGCGATTTAGGGCCGAAAATCACCCCGATAGGCAGCCTGGCCACCTTATTGTGGCTGCATGTGCTAGCACAAAAGAATATGACCATTACCTGGGGATATTACTTCCGGGTGGGCATTGTTATGACGATCCCGGTGCTATTCGTTACGCTGGCTGCGTTGGCCCTGCGATTATCTATTTCCCTGTAAAACCAACATGCCAGCAGGCATTTCAATAAGAGAGCACCCAGATGAGCAATGTGACCATTTATCATAATCCGGCCTGTGGAACATCGCGTAACACGCTGGAGTTAATTCGCAACAGTGGTACTGAACCGACGGTTATTCACTATTTAGATACGCCGCCAAGTCGTGAGGTGTTGGTGAGACTGATCGCGGACATGGGGATCGCGGTTCGGGCGTTATTGCGCAAGAATGTGGAACCCTATGAGCAGCTAGGGCTGGCAGAAGAGTCCTTTAGCGATGAGCAGTTGATCGATTTTATGCTACAGTATCCGATCCTGATCAATCGCCCGATTGTGGTTACGCCATTAGGGACAAAACTGTGCCGACCTTCTGAAGTGGTGCTGGAGATTTTACCCGATGCCCAGCGCGGCGCTTTTACCAAAGAAGATGGTGAGCGGGTGGTGGATGCACAAGGGAAACGTGTGGAGTAATAAGAAGTGGCACAGTCTTGACCCATAACAAGGCGGTGCAGGCGTTAGCCTCTTTATAATCACACCTGTTTGTCTTCTCACAGGTGTGAAAGTATGGCTTATCAACTGAACCTTAACTGGCCCGAGTTTTTAGAAAAGTATTGGCAAAAACAACCGGTTGTACTCAAGAATGCCTTCCCTGACTTCGTTGATCCTATCACGCCGGACGAACTGGCCGGTTTGGCAATGGAAGCGGAAGTAGACAGCCGTTTGGTCAGCCAGGAAAACGGCCTGTGGCAGGCCAGTAACGGGCCATTTGAGCACTTTGATAATCTGGGTGAAACCGGCTGGTCGCTGCTGGCTCAGGCGGTTAACCACTGGCATGCTCCGTCTGCCGAGCTGGTGCGCCCGTTTCGCGTGCTGCCGGACTGGCGTTTAGACGATCTGATGATCTCCTTTTCCGTACCGGGCGGCGGCGTTGGGCCGCATATCGATCAGTACGATGTTTTTATCATTCAGGGTATGGGCAGCCGCCGTTGGCGCGTTGGTGACAAGTTGCCGCTGAAGCAGTTTTGCCCGCATCCTGCGCTGCTGCACGTTGAGCCGTTCACTCCGATCATTGATGAAGACCTGGCACCGGGCGATATTCTGTATATTCCACCGGGCTTCCCGCACGATGGTTTCACGCATGAAACCGCGCTCAACTATTCCGTCGGCTTCCGTGGCCCTAACGGCAGGGATTTGATCAGCAGCTTCGCTGACTATGCGCTGGAAAACGATCTCGGCGGTGAGCACTACAGCGATCCTGATCTAACCTGTCGGGAACATCCAGGCAAGGTTGAAGAGTATGAACTCGATCGCCTGCGCCAGATGATGATCGACATGATTAAGCAGCCGGAAGATTTCAAGCAGTGGTTCGGCCGCTTTGCTACCACGCCGCGCCATGAGCTGGATATCGCCCCCGCGCAACCGCCTTACGAACCGGATGAGATTATCGATGCCCTGTTGGGCGGTGAAATCCTGACGCGCCTGAGCGGGTTGCGGGTTTTGCGCGTCGGCGATAGCTTCTTCATCAACAGCGAACGGCTGGAAACGGTGGAACCGAAAGCCGCTGACGCTCTGTGCCGTTATACCGCGATCGGTAAAAAAGAGCTGGGTGAGGCGCTGCGTAACCCGGCGTTCGTTGCTGAGTTAACCGGGCTGATTAATCAGGGTTACTGGTTCTTCGAGGAATAATCGGGCTGTTGATAACGGCTTCCAGAGGCGTACAGGGTGGCGCCTGCCATCTGGAGGCTGTGTTTTATGTGGTTCTCAGCGTTGTAATCTGAAGCCCACTGTATTTATCCCTGAGCTTCCTCACTCGGTTGTTTGAGCAGATCTTGCTCACTGTCAATCGTTTTTAGCAGCCTCAAGAACCGTACCAGGAAAATCAGGCTCAATACGCCCGCGACAAGCCCCATGCTGTGAAACAGCTCTTTATTGCCATGCTGATAAATCCATCTGCCCAGTTCAATGCTCAGGGCAATGGTGCTCAGCACGATAATATTGAGGCTGGCAGAGACGGTTCCCTTGGGGGATGAGCTAGAAAACAGCGTACGCCGGAACAGAATTGGGAAGGTCATGCCAATGCCAAAGGCATAAAGGCTGATTCCGATAATCGACCAGGCCCAGACGTGGGGGATAAAGAGATTCCCCAGCAGCGCGACACTTAGCCCGACAAGCTGAATAGGCAGGCCAGCCCACAGAATGCGGTCTGACGGCTGTTCGCCGACCAGCTTGGCCACCATCAGGCTGCCGAGGATCACCGCAACAAAGATCGGTACCTGCGTCCAGGCATATTGCGCCGAAGAGAGCCCGCCGTCGTCAATCAGGATCACCGGTGAGGTGGCCACCCAAGACATCATGGGGATATAGGCGCAACTGATGGCAAAGGCACCCGCCAGAAAACAGGGGCTACGGAAAACCTGTTTAAAATCGGTGGCAATCCCTGCAAGGCTGAATGTGCCACGTTTGGCGGTAACGGTTTCTGGCATATTGCGCCATAAACCGATCGAGGCGGCCAGTGCCAGCAGGGCAATCAGGGCAAACATCCCTTTCCAGTGGGCGATCTGGATGAAGGCGGCACCGGCTAACGGGCCGATAATCGGGGCGATTAACGTTACCGAGGTGATCAGGCCCATCATTTTGACGCCATCCTTCTCGCCAAACACCTCCTGCACCGCAACATAGCCCACGGTGGCAATAAAGCACATGCTGGTGCCTTGAATAAACCGCGTCAGCAGGTATTGCTCCATGTTATGGGTAAATAGGGTGGCGATGCAGCCGAGAGTAAACAGCAGCGCACCGGTCAGCAACACCGGCCTGCGGCCGATACGATCGGAAAGCGGCCCCAGTAGCCACTGCAATATCATGCCACCGGCCATATAAACGCTGATCGAGGCCGGTGCCAGGCTGACATCGGCATTAAATTCCTTGACGATATCAATGATGCCCGGCTGCACCATATCGTTGGTCAGATAGGCGGCAAACTCAAACAGGATCAGTGAGATCGGAAAGAATAGGGTGACCGAACGGCTTCTGTGATTTTGTAAACGACTCTCTTGCATCCTGGCTCCATTAATTCCTTTTAAACTCTAAATCCCGGCATAATCGACAGTGCCAAAGGTCTACAACGAAATTTGACGCAGGAGAAAAGCAGAACAGCGAAGCATGATGGGTATAACGCCGTTGGTGCTTTCAACCAATGGCGAAAACACGCGCTAATACGGTAATGCCGATCGGTTAAGGCTAACCAGTTCCCTCTCCCACAGGGCGAGGGAGGCCACACCTTCAGCATCTGCTGCATAATTACGCCGTTTTGCGCTTAAGTGAACTGCATTGCGCTAATGCGGGGTATTTATGCGGCGAAAGTCTACCGCAGCGGTTATTTAAACAACAGACAGATAGCCTGATGTAAATCAAAAAATAGGTGATTGCCAGACCCGGCTGGTATTTTTGATATCGTGATAAATACCTGGTTGAAACGCCAAAGACTTTGGTTATATCTGTCACATTTCAAGCTGCGATCAACCAGGCCGCAGCTTGAAAGATAACGGTGTTACTTCATTGAATGCAGGCCGATCACATTGCCTTCACTGTCTTTTGCGATGGTAATAAAGCCATTCTCGCCAATGGAAAACTTTGGACGCAAGATCTCGCCGCCGTTAGGCACAATCCGTGCCTCTTCTACCGCACAGTCTTCGCACATCAAGTACACCATGGTGCCGCCTGGCCCTGGCGGAACGCCGTCCATCTTAACCAGCGCACCGCCTGCACCCTCGCTCCCACACTGATAAGGAAATAGCCAGTACTCCATCTCCTCACTTTCCATTTTTTCAAATTGAGTATTGAAAACAGACTCATAGAATTTTTTCGCCCGTGGCATATCGGCAACATAAATTTCAAACCAACCAACGATATTCGTTTTCATTACACTCTCCTGTAGGTTTTTGATTGACTCGTTTCCTGGCAAGGATTGTCACTAATAATGTATATCCATACAGTGATCTGGATCATGTAATCAGTACAAATTATGCGCGTTTTTATCGGTTGCGATTCCACTCGTCTTGGGTGATTTCCCAGATCTCAGTTTCCATGCGCCCACCGACGAAATCAGCCCACTGGGTGGCAACCACACGCATACCGCTGCGCTCTGATATTCGCCTTGAAGCAAGATTGGTTTTCGCCTTGGGCACACGCAGCACAGGTTTATCAAGCTGGTTAAACCAGAAATCGGTAACCACTTCACTGGCTTCGCTCATCAACCCCTGATGCTGCCATTCCGGCGTTAGCCAAAATCCACGGTTAGCATTGGGAGTGTCGCAAAGATTGATGACGCCAATTAAATGACGATCATCCTCCTTGAGCCGAATAGACCAGTACCAGCCAGAGCCCTCTTCCATATTGGGTAGCGCAATTTCCTGGATAAATTGCCGTGCAGCGCCTTCTGGATAAGGCCAGGGGACTTGATTGGTGATGTATTGCACGATTTCCCAGCGTGGGAACAACCGTTGAATATCTTCTGAATCTGATAATTCTAGCGGTTGTAATATCAGTCGGTGGGTTTTTAATATCGGGATGGCAGGCTTTTTTTCTGTTGTCATCAATCACGCTTCCTTGAATTCCTTTTAGTTTTTTGTTTATACCCAAAATAATTCAAGTTGCTTGTAGGCGGCAACGGAACGAAGCCCCAGGAGCTTACTCAAGTAAGTGACTGGGGTGAGTGAAGG
>JBAQHZ010000390.1:0-3704 GCA_049288585.1 Chania sp. | reverse complement strand
TTTCGGGCCGCATGGAAAAATTAACCGCCTACGACTGGCGCGGTGAATGCCCCATAAATGAATGCCTCCGGGCGCTTAACGGCCAGAGCAAGGCGCTCTTCGCAACGAATCGAAATCAAGTTTTTCTCGAAGTCGTCGGCGTTTTCTGTAGAGATCACCACGTTGGCATCCTCACGATCGAAGAGCTGAGCTGCAACGTTGAAAGCACCAGTCAGGAATTTACCTTGGAACGCTGGCGTTTCCGTGGCAACGATTGGCAATCCCCACAATGTAGGCCCGGTTAATGCAGATGGGTTCGCAAGGATGTAACGGCCCAAGGTGTCTTTTGTCAGCTCGATTTTTGCCCAGTCAATAAAGTGCAGAACGTGGCCCGATGCAGGGAACCGCGCAAGTTGAGCTTGCAGCATTGCCAGGCGCAGATCATCAATACCGTTCTGTTGCGCCACTTCAAAGGATGGGTCAAAAGCAGATGCCTGCGGGATAATGCCGTGCAAGTGAACGCCGGTACCATCACCAAACAGAATTTCCTGCTCCTCCGCATACTTCAGACCAAAGCGCATTTCAGTATCAATGGTCGATTGCAACTGAGCAAAATCGTCCAGGATCTGTTTTGAGGCTTTGAACATATGCGCAATAGTGGTTACCGCCGTTACCTTGGTGGCAAACTCGATATCGCTGTAGGGCTTAGGAGTACCTTCCGGTACCACTTTGGCCGCATTGGTGAACCCTGTCTGTTGTACCCAGAAGATTGCAGGTGATGTAGTACGCCCTGGTGCGATCAGATCGCGAATGAAAAGACGCTGTTTCGGGCCTACATCAATACCAGGCAGACGTTGAGGTTCAACCACCCCTTCAGCTACATCGGTAGACAACAATGCTGCATTGACCGGGATGTTTACACGCCGCCCACCTTCGACGCTCGCTGCAAACGTTTTAAGCGCTTCGGAACTGATAACCACTTTCCCAAGTGTTTCAGCGACCTTGGCTGCATTTTGCAGTGGCATCTGTGCAACATGTTGCTCAAGCTCACCCAGCGCAGCTTTCAGGGTTTTCTCTGCCGCTTTCATGGCGTTGAGTTCGGTCGCCATTTTGTCTACGGCGTCCTTGGTTTCAGCAGAGAGCTGGCCGGATTTCTTGGCCTCATTAAGCGCATCTTCCGCCTTGGCGTTAAACTTGCTGGTCGCTTCCTCGATCGAGGCGGTGACTTTTTTCAGAACTTCATTTACTTCAGACATAATATCTCCAGATTATTGGCACGCCGAAACCAGCCCGTTCAATGCGGCGTCCAGTTTGGCTAAGGTTTCAGGGGTTGCTTCGGTAGCGCTCGGCGTACCTTCGGGATCGGCAGCAGCGCCGGGCGTACTGCCTTTTAACGCTTGGATCAGTTTCTTGCGCTCAGAGCGCGGTGTATTGGTTTTTGCCAGTAACGCATCCAGCTTGCGGAGTGCCGCCGCTGGGGAATCGTCCCCGCTGGCTACGGCATCAGCAGAGAGTAGGGAATCTGCCAACCCTTGGTCAACGGCATCGCTGCCGCCGATATAGGTTTCAGCATCCATCATGGCCTGCACTGTCTTGATATCGAGGCCTGACCGGGCGGCGTAGATATCTGCCATCGCCTTATCGAATGGCTCCAGGTCAGTGGCCAGCGAGGCAAAATCATTGCGGTTACCCATCGCATAAACCCAGCAGTTATGGATCATCAAGAACGCACCGCGCCCGATCTGTATCTCATCACCGCCCATGGCAACAATGGATGCTGCACTGGCCGCGATACCCAGCACCTTGACGATGACCTTTCCGGGGTGTTCTCGCAGCAGGTTGTAGATCGCCAACCCCTCGAACATATCCCCGCCCGGGGAGTTAATGTTTACGGTCACATCCGCGCCATTCATTGACCGTAGAGCTCCGGCGATCCGCTTGGCGGTGACACCTTCGCCCCAGTAGTCCTGCCCGATAACGTCAAATATAGAGATGCTGTTATCATCGGCGGCGGCTGCCTTGATACCGCCGTTCCAGCGCTCCAGCGCGGACGGCACTGGCTCACTGGAAACACCCGCGCAGGGGCGCCCCACCGGCGCTGCCGGAAGTTGTTTTTTTGTCATGGGGTATTGCTCCTACGCCGCTTGTTTCAGCGGGGATTGCTCGATAGGGACATCAGGGAAAAGATAGTTATGCAGGCGCGTAATGTTGCTGGCCTGCGCGCCGAGGTTGTTCTGTTTCAAGTCCTCCAGCGGCGTTAGGTTCAACTGAACCGTATAAATTTCGCCACCAGCGATCGGTGGCAGATTTTCCAGCTTGCGCACATCATTGCGGCTCATCCAACCATTTTGCAGTGCGGTGGTGTAGTACGCAGAGCGCCCTAGGCTATCAGCGCGAAGCAAGCCTTCAACAGAGAACTCAGCAAAGTAATCCTCATCACCGTCGAGCAGGCAGCGTGCTATTTCCTGCTCAATGTTCACCAGTAGCGGGCGCAGCGTGTTGGTCAGAAAGATCAGGTTCATCCCTTCAACGCTGGACGACCAACTGCTTTGCTTAGTGACATGCCCCACCATGAACGGCGGGACGCGAAACCAGCGGCAGATCTCTTCTATGCTAAAGCCTCGACTCTCCAGAAGCTGCGCTGCCTCCGGGTTCATGGTCACATTTTGATAGGAGAGCTCATTCTCCAGCACCATCAGCTTTCCAGCATTCTTTGAACCAATAAACGATTGCAGGCTTTTACGCAGCCGCTCACGCTGCTCTTTATTCAGTGCCGTTTTTGAGGATAGAAAACCCGTGCTCTGCAGGCCGTTCTCAAAGATCTTGGCTGCCGCTTCATCCACTGCCATGGCTGCCCCGATCACATCCCTGCCAGAACTCAGCGGCATCATGCCGCAGACGCCATCAAGACCAAAGCCACGAATATGCATCATGCGGTCAACGGGGATAACCCGTTTTGCGCCATTCTCGGTGTAGGTGTATTCAAGCTTGCCGGAAGGCAAGCGCTTCACCACCATGTTTTGCGGCAGCAAAGGATCCAGTGCCACCAGTTTGCGCCCTATCATTTTCTTTTCAATAAAGGCGTTGCCCCGCAAACAGATGCTGGCGACCACCAGCAGCATAAAACGGGAGGGTGTCATTTCCAGATTGGGGCGGCGGCACAATACCTGGTAAGCCGGGTGATCCTGCGCCAGCTTACGGGAGCCGTCAGCATCGCGCACATACACCTTTAGCGGTAACGTAGAGATTGACTCACTGAGCAGGCGAATACAGGCCCACACAGCAGAAAGCTGGATCGCTTTATCGGCGGTGACCACCTTGCCGCTACTGCTGGTACCAAACCACTCCTGCCAGAATGTCCCGGTGGTTAAACTGATTGGGACGCCGAGCCAATTTAAAAGGGCGCTTTTTACGCGCCCCGGTTGTTTGTTCTTACCCATCAGATACCCACCATGATCGGATCATCAAAAAAGCCATCAATATCGCCTTCATCCTCAACAACGCCCTCAGAAGCGCCGACCGACATGGCAAGCGATACCACACCATCGATACGGCCATTACTGCGCCGCTTACTGAATACCCTGTTACCGCTCTTGTCCTCTTCGATCACGGCGTTCGCCGCATTCCATCGCAGGCAAGGGTTAAAGAGGATGGTGATCTTCTTCTCTATGATGAGTTTTTCGAGCAGCTCAATAGAGTGCGGCATCCAGAGTCCAGACTCTGTG
>JBAQHZ010000389.1:0-9278 GCA_049288585.1 Chania sp. | reverse complement strand
CTTCTCTTCCTTGGGATATGCCACCGAAATCAACACTGAATTCATGCAAGGCATGACAGAAATCCCTTCCATCCTGAGGGATGGGGTTAGATATCCTGCAGGACAGTATTATGTTGACGTGATATTGAATGGCTCCCGCACGGCCCGCATGGCTTTGACAGTGAGCACAGATGATGAAAATACCAATCATCTGTGTCTTACTCCCGAGTGGCTGCAAAGCGCCAGCATCTTCTTCCAGCCCGAAGCCTATGCAAGGACTTTTGATAAGGTCCGCGGCTGCTACGCGCTGGGCCGTAAGGAAAACACCCGCATTAATTTTGACCTGGGTGCCCAAACGTTGGAGTTTGGCATTCCCCAGGCTTGGTTGCTGGAGAAAAACGATGCCACCCGCTGGGACTATGGTATCAACGGCCTGCGTTTCACCTACAACGGCAACTTTAACAAGAATATCCAAAACGACGATGCGGATTACGGTGGTAATCGAAGCCTTAATGCCTTCGGCAGCCTGAAAACCAGCCTGAACGTGGGGCGCTGGATCTTATCCAGCGATATTAACGCTACGCGAAGTACTTGGGGCACCCAAGTCAATTCTAACAACCTAACCCTGTCAACGGCCATTAGTCAGATTAAGGGGGATCTGCTGTTGGGGCGTTCACAAACCCGTACAGAGCTGTTCTCTGACTTTGGCTTTTACGGCGCAGCCATTCGCTCCAACAGTAGCATGCGCGCCTGGCAAACCCGCGGATATGCTCCGCTTATTACCGGTGTGGCAGCGGGCACCGAGCGTATTACGGTTAAGCAGGGTGGATACACCATTTATTCCCGCGTCGTGCCGCCGGGGCCATGGAAGTTGGATGACATCACCTCCATCAGTAACGGCAATCTGGTGGTGACCGTTGAGAATAATAGCGGGCACAAAACCATCACCGAATACCCGGTTGCGACTCTACCGTCCCTACTGCGTTCAGGGGATTACAATTATAACGTGGCTGTAGGACAGCGTAATGACAGCAACCGGATTGAGAATGCGTTCTCCTCCGGTAACGGCACCTTTGTGCTGACCAGTCTCGACCGGGGGCTGCCATCGGGAACGCTCAACATGGCGACTCTTTTGCACAACCATTACCAGGCTGTAGGTCTCGGTTTCACCAAACCTCTGGGTGAATGGGGGGCTCTGTCAGCCAACCTGAACACCTCGCGGGCGAAGTACGATGATGGCTCAATGCGGCAAGGGGTGAGTACCACCCTGAAGTACGCGAAAAGCTTCAGCAACAATACGGATATTCAACTGCTCACCTATCGCTACCAGAGCCCTGGTTACACCGAGTTTGCAAACTGGGGGCCGAAGGCGCAGTACCGCCGCAAAATCTATCTTACGGATAATCAGAATGCCGCATACCGTTATGTTTATTTCGACGGGCAAGAGAAAGCACGCTATGAGGCACGAATTAACCAGCGGTTCGACAACGTCTGGTTAAGCGGATCTCTCTGGCAGCAGACCTACTGGAACCGCGATCGGGATGCATTTGGTACAGGCCTGTCGGCAAGTACCACAGTACTGGAGGGTATCTCGCTTTTCCTGAACGCCAACTGGTCACGTAATGCCTGGTCCACACAGGACGACTACTCGACTTCGCTGGGGGTAAGTATCCCGTTCTCCTTCAGGGGAGCCCGCTATTACGCCAGTAATACCGTGAGTTACAACCGCTACAACGGTACCGCGTTCAACACCAGCGCCTCAGCGACGGTGAATAATCGTCTTAACTACAGCGTGAGCGCCGGGACGGCTGGGAAGCACTACAACACGGCAAGTGCCTCTGCGAGCTACGCCTTTGAACGTATGCAGACCAACCTGGCCGTGTCGCAAAACCGTAGCATCACGACGCTGTCCGGCAACCTGTCAGGCTCGGCTATCGCTACCGCCGAGAGCGGTTTGCTGCTGACGAAAGAATCAACGGAGACCGTAGCCATACTGAAAATTAAGGATATTCCAGGGGTAACCTTCGGCGGCACATCCCTGCCAACCAATAGCAGCGGCAGCACGGTGATGTATCTGCCAGCCTATAACCCGACCACGATCAGTATTAACCCGGAGAACGTACCGGACAGCGCTGAGTTGCTAAACACGTCGTACGACGTGGTGCCGACCGAGCGCGCCATTATCTATCGCGAGTTTGATTACCAGAAAGTACAGCGCTACATCCTGCGCGTGCGTGATGCACAGGGAAACATTATGACCGGTGGTAGCGCCACCACCGAGCAGGGGCTGGATGCCGGTTTCATCACAAACAATGGTGTGTTGCTGATGAATCTCCTGTCCGCGCCGAAAACTATCGCCGTAAATCGGACTGATGGAAAAACATGCAGCTTTGACGCCTCCCATCTGAAAGGCGGGGCAATTACAGTTCAGGAGATTCGTTGTGAATAAAAGAAAAGTATTACTGAGTACCACCCTGCTAGCGCTACTGGCCACCGCTGCGGTGCCCCCGGCAATGGCGGCCTTTGTCCTTAACGGGACCCGTTTCATTTATGAAGAAGGCAAGAAAAACATCTCGCTGGAGGTGACCAACAACGCCAAGGGCACCTGGGGTGGCCAGGTGTGGGTCGATAACGCCAATCAGAGCCAAGCAGACGTTTTCATGGTGCCCTCTCCGCCGGTGTTTAAGGTGGATTCAGGGAGAAAGCAGGTAGTCCGCTTAATGAATGTCAACTCTGCCCTTCCCGCAGACCGGGAATCACTGTTCTGGCTGAACGTCCAGGAACTGCCCCCCAAGCCGCAACAGGTGGATGGCAGTGTCATTGCGATAGCGATGAACACCCGAGTGAAATTGATTTATCGGCCTAAGGCCCTGACGGAAGGGCGTAAAGATGCCGAGAAGAAGCTGATCAAGCAGCGCCGGGATGGTGGGCTGTGGCTGAAGAACCCGACACCCTACTGGTTTGCGGTCACGGGCCTGAAGCTGAACGGTAAAGAGGTAACGATACCGAAAGCGAAGCGCCAGGCGCTGGCCCAGTTACCGCCGTTCAGTGAAGTAGACACAGGGCTACGCGGCGACGGGCACCTGGCAGTACAGGCAATCAACGACTGGGGGGGAGCACAAAACTATGACATCCAGTAACGCCGCACAGAGAAGAACGCCATGAAAAGCAGAAAGTTACCTACCGCGCTGCTGGCGGCACCGATGCTGTATGCGGCCATGATACCGACTGCTGATGCGGTAAGCGACACCGCTACCGTCGCAGTGACGGCAACCTTCACGGCCCCACCGTGCACGGTGGATATCGATGGCGCAGACAGCAAAACGGTCTCCCTCGGCGTACTGCATCTGGGAACTCAGACCATTGCTCCATTTAACCTGAACATTACCTGCAGCTACAGCCGCACATCATCTGTCTTTGCGGAGGTCGTGACCGGAGTGGTGAATGCGGCCACGCCCACCGCAGTGAACATGGTTAACGACAGCGACCCAGGTAATACGGGAAGCCCGGTGCTTCTGACCCTATCCACGGTGGACAAACCTGCCGGGATACTTTACGGCATCGACGGTGCCACCGACAGTGCGCGGCAGTTTTGCTCAGGAGAGGACTCGCGTATCTGCACGGTGACCCCGACTACCACCGTCAATATTGGCACTAAGCCCGGTAACGTTGCGGCCGCCATACGCTTCACCATGGTCAACCCATAAGCGTAAGGGCCAACGGTCAACCAGGTGGAAAGATATCTGGTGACTGAAATAAGCAGATAGACCGCCGTCCCCGAACAAAAGTGATAAGAGATTTAATCATTCATATTTTATTGACAAGAAATAGAAAAAGAAGGTTAAAGGCAAATAATATGCTCAGATTTATAATAATGGCAGGCACTGCCATAAACAGTTTTATGTTCTGTATTTCACGTAACCTGCAAGGGGCCTTCCCTAATAACAGGCAGAACCCCGAGCACCCAAAAAGAACCGCTACCCATAAATACTGGCGCTCTAGCATCGTTCTCTTATTACTGGGCACCACCCCGGCAGGCATTGCGTCAACGCCATGGACGTATCAATGTTCAATTGAGAGCAATACATCAACCTATACCTCCACAATATATAACACGCTGGACCCAACACACTTTGAGTTCCAGCTATTGGGCAACACACGGGAAATGACCGCAACGGACGATCAGGGGCTTGATAACACAGCTTTGCTCAACAATATTAACGCACTGAAGAGCAGCCTTTATGACCTGACTCAAGTGCAATTCCGCAGCCCCACCGCAACAGCAACTGTCTATGGAGCTGCGCTTTATGAAGATAAACATACTTTCACTGGGAACGGGATTCAGCCACCTGAATCAACCAATCCTAATTTGATTAATTATATTCTGAACTGTAGCGGAAACCCCCAATGCATCATCCTTCTGACTCCGGTGAACGGCACGCTGAGTTTTCAGATAAATAATCAACTGGCCTTTAATGCAACATTTTCAACGCCGCAGTTTTCCCGCTCGCTTAATCTGCCTGCAGGCCCGAAAAACGAATACCTACCGCATACCATTACTTTTACAGAGACGCTGCTGACGATTGGATACGGTATCTCCAACGCCTTCGGAATCAATCTTGGCGCGGGCAGCTATTACCCTGCCCCCTCCCAGGTATTCCCCTTCAGAATTACCTGCACCAGGGAGGCGACACCACTCACCATCACACTCAATGACGGCAACCCTGTCATCGACTTTGGCACCGTATTTCTTCGGCAAGATCCCGTGGTCCGCCCGCTCACCTGGAGGGCATCGGGAAGCGGGCAGGCTGATATCTGGACCTTAACCTACGATAGCCCAACCAAAACTGACGATACCCTGTTACTGGGAGACGTCACGATCACTATCCAGGATGAATCAGGAAACATCATCCCTTTGGGGTCACCCATCACCATCCAGGGAACACGTGGCGAACATTCGTTGAGCCTGGATCCCAAGACTGACGTGACGGGTGTGCAGAGCACAAATCTAACGGTAACCCTGACAGCCAACTGATGGGCAACATAAATCAACATGCTGTACGGAATGCTGCCCGTATTGAGCCTCCGGTTGAAAGTGACGCAGCCTGAATCCGTTGCATGCCCTCAAGGCGTGCACCGACAGGATCCTCCGCCTTTGATAAAGGCGGCGAGTGATGTAACCCCCTTAACAAGCGAGCGAAAAATGAAAAATGCTGTTCTACTGTGTGAATGTAGTTTTACCCGCACAGCGCTGGAAACACTGCTGAAACCGGATGCCCGAGTTTTTAGCACAGCGGATATTGAGCGCTGCCGGTTACATCTTGCGCATTCCTGGGACGGTGAGGTTGACCTGATTATTTTGTCACTCAGCAACGATAAGATTGATGCCCTGGTGCGCCTGGCCAACTTGATTCGCTGCTATCACCCGTCTTGCCAAGTGTTAATGGATTCGGGATCGGCCAGTACCCCACTGCTTCATTTTTACCTTAACTGTTTGAATACCCATGTCGGGCTGATTCATTTTACCCAGTCCGTATTGGCGCTAGAGCATTTTATTGGACAGGTAATACGCAGCGAGAAAGTGCTCTCAACCAGAGAGGTTATCTCTGGGGAACTGCTGAGCCTGCGTGAGCGCAGTGTTCTTCAGGGTTTGATCAAAGAGCTCAAGGCGCATGACATTGCCAAGAGTTTATCGCTGAACGTCAAGACCATCAGTCATTACAAGCGTGCTGGATTGCGCAAATTGGGTGCCCGTAACATTCAGGATCTGCTAATACCGGCGATTTGCCACTCCCCATGCATCGCTGGCGTAGTGAAGCTAGACGATATTACCGACGCCCTGTCGTTTCAGAATACCACCGTAGGATGCTCGGAAAATAATATTAATGAGTGGACCTATCAGGACTAAGTGTTTCAACGGGTAGATGAGATAGGTATCGACGAAATATCGGGCATGTTCAGCTACTGGGCGAATATGCCCACTATGGTGTCGTCAAGGATTGCAGGGAAATGAGCCCCTGGTCATATACATCATGGAGGTAATGTTATCTCTGTACTCATTCAGCGGTGTATCTGCCCCCAGAACTCACGTCCATTATTAGCCGCATGGGCTAATTACACCCGGTTTACATCTTGCTCAATATGCCGCCTAAGGCTTTCGAGTACCCCATCAAGCACATACTGAACACGCCATGGTTGGTACTCACGTTTACGAAAGATGGCTATCAAATCCAACCTCCATTCATGCGTGTGGTTAAAACAAGGTAATAAAACCCCCTGCTGAACATACTTTTGAATATTCCCTCTTGGTGCTAAAACGATTCCCAGATTATTTCGTGCAAGTTCAAGTGCATTATGTGAGTTATCGCAGACATAATTTCCTGTAACTCTGAACTCATGAATTTCTTCAGAGTCATGGGGATGGAATTTCCAGATGTTGGCATCATCAAACATCATTGAGTCGATAAGAATACAGGAGTGATTCACCAGTTCTTCTGGGCTATTGATTGGGTGTTTTTTTAAGTATTCCTGTGTTGCAAATGCGGTGACAGCATATTTAGTTAAATAACTCGCAACCAAACTCTCATCTTTTGGTAGAGTATTTGTGATTAAAATATCGCAGTCATCTGGAAACTCACTACCTTCAAAAAACTCATGGCGACTTAGATTATATGTTTTTAGATGAATGTGAATGTCACCGATATCCTTTATTTTATGAATAACACTTTTGGAAAGGTAAGAAATAACCCCGGTTGGCCCATAGATAGTCACGCGCCCACGTTTTTCATGCTTATAATCGGAAATAAAATTAGCGAGCTCCCCATTCTTTTCCAAGGTTGCATTAACGTAAGGAACAAGAGCTTCGCCAAACTGAGTAAGAGCCAGATATCGAGTGGTGCGCTCAAAGACTTTTAAACCTATGCGAGCTTCGAAGTCAGAGAGGTGCTTGCTGACATTTGCCTGAGCGATTCCCAGCAATGTAGCCGCGCCTCCAATACTGCGAGTTTCCGCGATGACAGAAATAATTTTTAAATCTCTAAGTTTAAGCTGTAGTTTGTTCATTATTTCTGGTTACTCTATAAGGTTGAGTTTAATATTGCATGGGCATGGTGTTTCATTAGCGAGTGTTGAATTATTTTCTAGCGTAAACTCTCTAGGTAAAGCAATTGAAAATTACTTATTGCTGATTATTAGCCTGTTGTGAGGGAGTGTTTAATTATAGTAAAAGAAAAGAAAAGTGCAAAACTCAATCAAGATTTCTACTTAATTTTTAAAAATAGCATTATGAGTAATGATTTTATAAATAATGTAAAATCCTAATGGCACTTACGGAAATACTGGAGAAAATCATCAAAGGTAACCAGGGCAACTAGGGCAACCGCATGAGTGATTAAAATTCATTCTGTTGTCCAAATCCTGCGTTAAGTACCTGTTCTAAAAAATCTGTTTTCATCCACGCTCGTTTACGCTTCAGTTTTATGCTGAGCTTGGTCGGTTCCGCTCTGAGCAAATTAAGTGATATATGCCGCAGAATGGCAATGTTTTGCGCTGCATTATCACGGTAAATCTGGCAATTATCTTCTTGCATGGTCGCGTCCAGTACCCAATGCAGGCTGTTTTCTATCGACCAGTGACTGCGGACTGCTTCGGCTAAACTGGCTTCCGTCAGCTCCGCAGAACTGATGTAGTAACGGTATTCCAGCGTTGCAGGTTTATCCTTTTCCTGACGATAACCTATTGCCACTCCTACCGTTTTAAGATTTTCCCATCCAGGAAACTGTTGACTGAGTTCATCTGCATTCATGGTAAAGTATTGCCGGGCCTCTACTCGTCCATACCCTTGTTCTATCTGGGTTTCTTCCCGTAAAGCAGGGGCGCTCATTTTCTCTGCCAGTGCCTTTTTAACCGCTTTATATAAATTGCCTTGATTCCCTTTGACGCTCAGAAGATAGTTGCCACCTTGTTTCAGGATTAATGAGGCAATCTCTGTCTGGCATCCCATCGCATCAATGGAGACGAGCGCACCTTTCAGGTCAAGCAACTTGACTAACTCAGGGGTAGCGTTGATTTCATTAGATTTATCAGCCGTTTTTACTTGCCCTATCACCATTTTGTTGGCGGCAGCGTAAGCACTCACCATGTGGATAGCGGAACTTCTGTCATCGCGGTGGTATGAGCTTCGCAGAGTTTTGCCATCTATCGCGACTAATTTACCTTCGGTGTGCTGGCTGATGGCCTTCATCCAATCAATAAAACACAACCTGAACTGCTCCGGCTTGATACGTGAAATAATGCGGGCAATAGTGTCATCAACGGGAACACGGCTCTTGAGAAAACCCTATTTTTTAAACCAGTCATGGTGGCCTTCGGCATACTCTTGTATCTCTTTCCACCCCTCGGCTCCCGCAGTCACTGCGCAGAGTGTGACGAATAAGATGTCGAAAAGGGGATAAAAAACTTTGGCTGATTGACGACGGTCTTCAATTTCTGAAAAATGTTGAATAAATGCATCAAGGTACATGACTGACTCCCAAAAAAGAGTATAAGATCATGCTCTGCAATTTACGTCAATACTGCCATCGCATTGGTTAAAAAGCATTCGTGATCTTGCCCTGATTGCAGCATTGGGTGATGTAGACAAAACCGTCAATATGGGTACCTGGGCGACCAAGCAGATCCGCAATGTGGGGGGCAGGGCGCGTGAGATCCCGTTTTCCCTGTCACTGATGGGCTGCCCGGGGAGTGGTAAAGCGTCGATCACCTTTTCAGGCACCGCTTCCAGCAGTAACCGTGAGCTGTTGGCGCTAAATGGCAGCAGCAGCGCAACCCATATTGCTTTGGAACTGCGAGACAGCAACCGCATCCGGCTGCCGCTCGATCAGGCAAGCCTGGAAATGGCGACCGATGCAAATGGCGATGCAACAATGGTCTTTTATGCCAACTATATCGCCACAGCCAAGGATCCACAGCCGGGGATTGCGAATGCGGATGCGACATTTGTGATTAATTATGAGTAACGGAAAGCAGCAATAAAGCAGCCTATACCCAAAATAATTCGAGTTGCTTGTAGGCGGCAACGGAGTGACAAATCGGTCAGAGACCGATTTGAGCAGCGCTTGCGCTGACCCGAAGGGTGAGCCTCTTTGAGGCTCATAATCCCCAGGAGTTTACACCAGTAAGTGACTGGGGTGAGTGACAAATCTGCTTGGCAGATTTGAACGCTGCTTGCAGCGGCCCCGAAGGGGCGAGGCCCACTCTGGGCCGAGTAACGCAGCCAACACCCAAGCAACTTGAAGTAT
>JBAQHZ010000388.1:0-5882 GCA_049288585.1 Chania sp. | reverse complement strand
GGATTGGGATGGTTATGGCCGCACTGTGGTTTATGAAACAGATGGGCGATCTGACAGAACAAAAATCCCAAGGGCATTTGCTGTCAAAAGAGCAACGGGTGGTTCTGCCCGATGAGCAAAAATGGCTTCATGGGCACGAAGAACAAGTCTATATACAACATTTTGACGGGCCGATTTTCTTTGGTTTTATCTTTGGTTTTAACCGTATCATTCGGGAATTGCCTGAGGTGAAAACCGTGATTTTCCGTATGGAGAATGTGCCTTATATTGACCAGAGCGGATTATATGCGTTCGAGGACGCTATGACTAACCTGCGACAAAATGGCATTGAGATAATGTTCTGCGCATTGCAGGCACAGCCGCGAAGTATGTTAGAAAAGATTGGACTGATCCCAAATCTGGTATCACCAGACAAGATCGTCGAACGTTTTGAGGATTTGGTGCCATTATAGCCAGTGAGTCAGCGGTTAATTTGAGAGTTCTATTTCTCCTCAGGCTAATGCCCATCAATGTTGATGGGCATTAGCGATAAACTCTAAGTCACGCTCGTTTTTCATTGTTACCCGATGGCAGGTTACATATCAAAAAAACAATCTTCATCGAGTACTGATGTGGCTATTTTCTGCACTGGGCCGCACATTCTGACTTGGAAATCACCGCTGAAGCTAATAATTAACTGCCCACCTGGCATATGCACGGTAACCTTGTCATCAACCAGCCCAAGTTTGCGCATCGCACTGGCTGCAGCACAACTGCTGCTGCCAGACGCCAATGTATAGCCTGCACCACGCTCCCATATGCCAATGTGAATATGGCCGCGATCCTGCACTTCCACAAACTGGACATTGGTGCGTTTGGGGAAGATGGATAATCTTTCTATTTTTCTTCCCAGTTCTTTCACCAAGGCAAGATCCAATTCTTTCACCTGAACAACGCAGTGCGGATTACCCATTGATACCAAGGTCGCCCTCAGTTTATGGCCATCAATAGTAAGTGGTAATGCCAGCGCAGTTTCACCTTCGACCAAAGCGGGGAGTACAGACGGTGTGAAATTGGCTTGCCCCATATCGACAATGATTTGATGCAAATCTTCAGTGACTTCACAGCGTACTTGTCCACCCACGGTATTCACATAGAACGGCGAATGGGAAACTCGACCTGTATCAAATAAATAACGAGCATAGATACGCAGACCGTTACCACTCTTCTCAGCTTCAGATCCATCAGGGTTGATTATGCGTAAAGTTGGGACATCAAGGTCGTCGATATCGATAAGTAATCCATCGGAACCAAGCCCGTAATGACGGTCACAAATACGCTGTATTTGTTGATTGGTCAGGCGTTCCGCCACTTTGCGCTGACAAACCAGATAATCGTTACCTAATCCGTGATAGCGGTGAAAAACAAGTTCGTTCATTGGCATCTCATTAAGTGGTGGCGGTTTTATTCACACTGGTAAATGACCATTTCCGAGGTTGCTATCACCGTTGCTGTACTTTGTGGCAATTTTAGGCCGGCCTATGCACTGGGCGTATTGACCATTTATAGAGCAACCGTTACAAAGGTCAGGGCGACGACACCGTTATTATTGAGTGGCTGCTCTCTTTATAAGATAAACTATTCATCATGAATTTATATTTTTCAATGAATTAAATAGTTATTTACTATTTCAAGGAAGTACGATGCCCCTTACTATGCCTTCTACTATGGTTTTGTTGACCATTCTATTTCTGACCGCCTGCTCGAGCCAGCAAAGTAGCCCAGAGCGCCACGCCAAACGTGCTGTTTATCAATTGGATCAGGTGCATTTTGATCCCAACAGCCGAATGGATATTTCAGGTTCGATAAAGCACGCCACACCGTTTTTTAAGCAGTTCTATGAGACCGGGAAAGCCGATCGGGCAAAAGGGCTTACACGCCAGCAGGCTCAGCAACGAGAAGCGTATTTTCGCGGCCCCGAGTTTCTTCAGGAGTCAGAACAAAAAACTATATTTATCAACCAGAAATATTCAGCAGATAACCCGCAGAAACAGCGTCAGATACTGGTGGATGCCGCTGTTGCTACCTACTGGGATGGGTACGAAGGCCGGTCTTGAATTAGGAATATCTTTATATGAAAGTTTTGTATCAGGACGAACACCTGATTGCAGTCAACAAACCTGCGGGCTGGTTGGTGCATCGCAGTTGGTTGGATCGTCATGAAACGAAGTTTGTGATGCAAACCGTGCGCGATCAGATTGGCCAGCACGTATTTACCGTGCATCGCCTCGATCGTCCCACTTCCGGCGTATTACTGATGGCGCTATCCAGCGACGTTGCGCGCATGCTATCGCAGCAGTTTGAACGGCATGAAGTGCAGAAAACTTATCATGCGGTGGTGCGGGGTTATGTGCTTGAAGAAGGCACTATCGATTATGCGCTGACCGAAGAGCTGGACAAGCTGGCAGATAAGCATGCCGACCCAGATAAAGGCCCAAAATCGGCGGTGAGCCATTACCGGCCTTTGGCGACGGTGGAAATGCCGGTGGCGATTGGCCGCTATGCCACTTCGCGCTACAGCCTGGTTGAACTGAAGCCGGAAACCGGCCGTAAGCATCAGTTGCGCCGTCATATGGTGCATATCCGCCATCCGATCATTGGAGATACCGCACATGGCGATCTGCGTCAGAATCGCGGTATGGCACAGCATTTTGCCTGTCCGCGCCTGATGCTCCACGCCAGCCATCTGCAACTTAATCACCCCATTACCGGTGAAAAGCTGCATATTTCCGCCCCTTGGGATGCGACTTGGCAGGGGGTGATGTCTCAATTTGGTTGGCTCGACGTTATCCCTGAGCTTGCTGGGGTTGAGTTTCCCACGGCTAACGGTCAGGATAACTGATCATTTTTAAAAGCGTATTCAAAGATAAGCAAAGGAGCAGGGGCGATGGCTCAGGTTGGCATTTTCGTAGGGACGATCTACGGTAATTCATTGCTGGTAGCGGAAGAGGCGGAAAATATCCTTAAAGAGCAGGGCCATGAGGTCAAGCTGTTTGAGGAAGGGGAATTCGAGGCCTGGCAGTTTTATCGCCAGCACTATGTGTTAGTGGTGACGTCCACTACTGGGCAAGGCGATCTGCCGGACAGCATTGCGCCGCTGTTCCATGCTCTTCGCGATCAGGTCGGTTATCAGCCGGAGCTGCATTATGGGCTGATTGCGCTCGGTGACAGCAGCTACGACAACTTCTGCGGTGCTGGGCGTGTTTTTGATGCGCTGTTGCAGGAGCAAGGGGCAACACGGGTGGGAACCGTATTGGAGATCGATGCGCAGGAACAACCTGAGCCAGAAGTGGTGTCCTGCCCTTGGGTCGAGCAGTGGGGTTTATTGCTGAAATAATAAACCCCTGGCCGCGATGTTTCTTGCGATGCTCAACGCTCGCGGCTGTTGGTAAGCAACTGTGCTGCGTCGAGATCGGCAAACAACCTGCACGCCGGGTGCAAGCGCAGTATGGAGGCAGGGATGGCTTCCGTCAGCGGGCCTTCCAGCGTCTGTTTCAGTATTGGCGCTTTTTTCTCACCGGTTACCAACAGCAGGATATTTTTGGCTTGCATGATAGTTTTGATCCCTAAAGAGAAATAAGCGTCAGGAACGAACTCTTTACCTCCCACTTCGTTTGCCAATAAGGCTGTCAGTTCGAGGTTATCGCGATCAACAGCAATCCGGCGTGCTTCGCTGTCAAACGGCGAACCCGGCAGGTTAGCAGCGATATGCCCATCGCTGCCTAGCCCCAGAACCAGTAAGTCAATGCCCCCATCCGCTTCTATCTGCCGGTCCGCTTGAGCATAATTGCTGCCGTTTAGTGCATGGATCCGTTCATCAGGTACCCCGGCAGGTTCGAACAGATGGCGTTGTAAGTGGCGATAAATGGCACCCTTATCGTTCTCAAACGGATGAAAGGGCACTTCATCCTGCGTGTAGTAATGCACATGGCTGTATTGCGGGCTATCATGCAAATGTGGGGTTAATGCTTGATACAACGCTAAGGGGGTTGATCCACCGGTTGGGGCAAAGTTAAAGCGTGAGCGTTCTCGCATGGCCTGTAAAATGTCATTGACCGCCTGCGCGGTGAGTAACTCTTGGTTGGGGAATAATTCAATTCTCATCTATTTTCCTAGTCTGACTTCTATTATCGGGTTGTGCAGGGCAAAAAAAAACCTAACCCCTTAACTGCTCCCCAAGCCAAAGCGCGGGAAACGTTAAAGAGTTAGGTTTTGCCTGCTAAGCAGTAACAATCCTATCTTGATGACAGGTTAACCCTACCATACTGGGAACGGTCAAAATGTGAACTCAGTAACAGGCGGGTTTAATGCTCTGCTCCTGGGTTTATTTACCGCGAGTCAGTTTGTCCAGATCGGATTCAATCTCGGCAATCTTGTGGGAAACCACGTTTTCCAGATGGCGCAGGTCGTCAAGAATTTTACGTTTCAGATCCACTTCGATCTGATCGCGTTGGCAAAGCTGATCCAACTCGTCGATCACGTAGCGCAGATTGGGGTTAATTTCGTGGATTTCTTTGTAACCTTGACCCGCATTGTCTGCTACTACGGTCTTGCGTTGACGCGGATATTTGAACTTAACGCTTTTGGCAAAGAACTCGCCTTTGTCCTTGCGGAAATAAATCTTGAGAATGTCGTTATTGGCCTCCTGACGCAGGCTATAGCGATCGACATCTTCCGGTTGATTGATTCCTAAGCTTTTCAGGTTGTCATACATAATCGCGCCGCCTTTTAATGGATTTTACACCGGTTTTATTTCAACTTTCAGTGATATTAGCTGAAAATTGAAACTCATCAGGGATGTTTCACTGTGATAATTATGGTGAAAACTGCCGCCAGAGACTGTGACGGTTCGCGTATTGAAGGCAAAAAAATAGCGGGTGATTCACCCGCTATTCAATATTAGTCGATGGTACGTAACAACTCATTAATCCCGACTTTACCGCGCGTTTTGGCATCGACTTTCTTCACGATCACCGCGCAGTACAGGCTGTATAAACCGTCTTTGGAAGGCAGATTGCCGGAAACTACCACCGAGCCAGCAGGTACGCGACCATAGTGCACTTCACCGGTTTCACGGTCATAGATGCGGGTGCTTTGACCCAGGTAAACGCCCATTGAGATCACCGAACCTTCTTCCACGATCACCCCTTCCACCACTTCGGAACGCGCGCCGATGAAGCAGTTGTCTTCGATGATGGTTGGGTTGGCTTGCAGTGGTTCCAGTACCCCACCAATGCCGACGCCGCCAGACAGGTGAACGTTTTTACCAATTTGCGCGCAGGAGCCCACGGTGGCCCAGGTATCAACCATGGTGCCTTCATCAACGTAGGCACCGATGTTGACATAAGACGGCATCAGCACGGTGTTGCGAGCGATAAATGCGCCCTGACGAACGGTTGCCGGTGGCACCACACGGAAGCCTTCTTTCTGGAAACGCGCTTCGTCGTAATCGGCGAACTTCATCGGCACTTTGTCGTAGTAACGAGTTTCGGCACCGTCCATCACTTTGTTGTCGTTGATGCGGAAAGAAAGCAGCACGGCTTTTTTCAGCCACTGATGCGTTACCCACTGACCGTCAATCTTCTCGGCAACGCGCAGAGCGCCGCTGTCCAGCAAGGCGATCGCTTGGTTTACCGCTTCACGCGTTACGGTGTCTGCGTTAGCCGGGGTGATATCCGCACGGCGTTCGAAGGCGATTTCAATAACGTTCTGTAATTGCTGCATGCTGTTCTCTGTCCTGGTTTTAGTTACGAAAGGTTACTTGTATACCCTAAATAATTCGAGTTGCAGGAAGGCGGCAAGTGAGCGAATCCCTAGGAGCCTACTTAGGTAGGTGACTAGGG
>JBAQHZ010000387.1:0-2602 GCA_049288585.1 Chania sp. | reverse complement strand
GGTTATGCGTTAACAGACAGGAATGTTGAATGGCTAATTATAACAGGAGTTTAGTTTCGCCTCCTTTGCTACTTAAGATGGGCGCTTGGCGTGCACCTCTATTTATGGTTGACCGCATCGTGGATTTTTCGCCAGGCGAAAAAGGGGCGATCACCATTATTAAGCACGTAACTTTTAACGAGTCCTATATCCCAGGGCATTTTCCCGATAACCCGGTGATGCCTGGGGTGATGATCGCCGAGATCTTTGGCCAGTCCAGCGAATACCTGAGCTTGCTGAATGATTTTTGCCAGTTGCATGAACGCGAAACTCAACAGCCATTGAAGAAATTCGATGAGGTTTCACGGGCATTAGGTACGTCAGAAGGCGCTGCACGGATCATTGCAGAACGTGCGCGCGTCATCGGTGTACTGGCTTCACAGGACGTCAAGTATAAGAACATGGTCTCACCGGGTGACACTATTGAAGTGAACAGCCGACTGGCCTACGCCGATATCCATGGTTTCCACCACTATGAAGTGGAAGCGCGAGTCGGCCGTAATATCGTTTGCTCGGGACGTATTGTGAATTTTCGTACCGATATCAGCAATGCAGAAAGCAAAGGCATGCAAGTGAAATACCAGGGAGAAACACCACTATGAGTAACACCGCGCTTACTGAAGCGATTGAACAGCGTAAATTTGTGCTGGAGAAGATCAAAATAGGCCTGATAGAGCGTCTGAATCTCTATCAAAGCGTCAATCAAATTGACGACGATACCCCATTGTTTGGCAGCGGTTTAAAACTGGACTCGGTGGATGCCACTGAAGTCATCGTGCTACTCGATGAGACTTTTGGTATCCGTGTGAGCGAAGGTGATGATCCTTCCTACATGCGTAGCGTAAACACCCTGGCTTCGTTTGTTATCACCAAGCAGGGAGAAATCACCAACGGCACGGCAACAGCAGGAGCGGACAAGGAATGACCAAACTCACTGAAATTCATCAGCAGCACGGAGCGGTGATGGGAGAACGTAACGGCGTCTCTATTCCACTGAGTTATTGTGCAGCGGATGAGGAGCACCTGGCAGTACGTAAACACATTCTGCTGTCTGACTACTCCCACTTTGGCATTGCAGCCATCAGCGGTGAAAGCGCCTGGTCGCTGCTCAACCAATTGGTTTCCGGTGATGTTTCATCGATCCGCGATGAGCAGGCGATGTATAGCCTGATCCTCGATGAAGCCGGCAACATCATCACCGATCTCTATATCGCCTGTGATGACGAGCGTTTTCTGCTGCTGTCGGAGTGGGTTAGCGGTGAAACACTGTGTGAGTTGCTTCGTGCCAAGCTGGCAGGGAATGAGGAAGAGTTCGAAGACATCGAGTCGATCGAATCGCTGACGCCAGAATGGGGCATGCTGCACTTTGAAGGGCCATACGCTTGGGAATTGCTGGCTGAAGTGTACGGGATGGACGTGATTGGTCTGCCATTCCAGGAGCATATGCACGTAGAGGATGAACTGATCCTGCTGCGCAGTGGCAAACACGGCGAGTACTCCTACAAGCTGATGGGAACACAGGATCTGCTGGCTGACGTCTGGAAGCAAATGCTGGAAGCTGGTGAAAAGTACGATATGCGTACCGGTGGTTTGAACTACCAACGCATGGTACGCCTGGAAAACCCTTGCTGGGAACCGGGTGTATTCAATGCTTACAGCAGTTGCCCAATCTCATTGCAGATGCAATGGGCTGTGCGCTATGACAAAGAGACCTTCACCGGTCTGGAAAGCCTCAATGAGCGAGTGGAGCAGGGGGTCAGCCACCGCATGGTGGGGATGACCGTTGCGGGTAAACCTGATGCGATCCCTCAGCGTGGCGACAAAGTAACGTTTGATGGCAATTGCATTGGTGAAGTGATCGTCTGTGATTATTCTGCTGATTTGGACGCCTGCCTGGGTCGTTTGTTCCTGGAGGACGCCACAGCATGGGCAGACATTAATGCTTATCAAGTGGTCACGGCCAGTGGCCCCATCACGGTAGCCACCTCGGCGGTGCCTTTCGCCCGCAACTATAGCTTCATGGTCAACCCTTCTGAGCACAGCTATGTTGACAGCACTCGCCCACGCGATTTGGTTCAACAGTTTGAATGGCAGCAGTTGAAAGAAGAGAAACTGAAAGCCGAGAAAGAAGCACTGGCTGCTGCAAAAGCATAACGTATTTATGCGCCATGGAAACATGGCGTACCTACATTTGATTTCTGGTTTGCTGACACGGAAGACACTATGACAGTCACTCGCAAAAGAGTGGTGATCACCGGTATGGGACACCTCTCCTCTATTGCCAATAACGTTGCCGATTTTAAACAGGCATTGCTGAATAAAACCTGCGGGATAAAACCCAGCAAAAAATATCTTGAATGGTTTGAGGATGCGAATGCCTCCGAGGTGTTGCAACCGTTGAGTTGGCCAGAACTCTCTGCTGAGACCGTTGCCTCACTGGATAATGCTGCCCTGTGGGCCTATAAAGTCGGTCACGAAGCCTTGACTCAGGGGGAACTACCTCGTGGCGATCTCCGCGATAAAACCGGGCTGATCATCGGGGTTTCCTCTGCCGGTACGGAAG
>JBAQHZ010000386.1:0-8530 GCA_049288585.1 Chania sp. | reverse complement strand
ATGATCTCATCCAGACGATCGCTTGGCGCGTGCAGCATAATGTATTTGGATTCGCGCGCCTGAATCACCCCTTGAATACGGGTCATCAGGCGGTCGATGAGCTGCTGTTTGGCTGCAGGCATTTCGCCGTCGCGCTGGATCAGGCAGGCTTTGGAGCGATAAATCACTTCGACTTCACGCAGGCCGTTGGCTTCCAGCGTTGCACCGGTAGAAACCAAGTCGCAGATGGCATCCGCCAAGCCAGCGCGCGGTGCCACTTCTACAGAACCGTTCAGCAGGCAGGATTTAAAACGCACGCCTTGTTTGTCGAGGTACTGCTTCAGCAGGTGCGGGTAAGAGGTGGCGATGCGGGAGTCTTGCAGGCTTTGCGGGCCGCTATATTCGCTGTCCAGCGCGGTAGCCAGCGACAGGCGGCAGGAGCCGAAATCCAAGCGACGCAGGGTGAAGTAACGTGGATCTTCGCCTTGTGCACGGCGGTTGAGCAGCTCTTCTTCCAGCACGTTCTCACCGATGATGCCCAGATCCACTACGCCATCCATCACCAGCCCAGGAATGTCGTCATCACGCACGCGCAGGATATCAATCGGCATATTCTCGGCGAAGGCGATCAGGCGTTGCTGCTGTAGGTTGATTTTGATACCGCAGCGGGCCAGCAGTTCCTGAGAGTCTTCACTCAGGCGGCCTGATTTCTGCATTGCTATCCGTAAACGTGTTTTATCCAACATGGTAACCTCTGCTTAATCTGTAATTTTATGAATTTATTGTAAAAACTATTTTTCTGTCTGTCCGAAGCCAAAAAAAAACCCTCGGAAGGTATCTTCCGAGGGCTCTCTCTTGCGTTTGTCTGGTTCTACGCGCCACTGGAAGATTTAAACCGTCTTCCAGCACACATCGCCCGAAAGACTAGTCTGGGTGATGGTGATGATGGTGGTTGAACTGAACGCGGGTCATGTGTTTTCTCTTTAAAGTAGATCAGCCAATGCTGAATTGCTGATTAACCTAAACTATCAGTGTGGTCTCGCGCAACTGTTTTTTGTCATCATAAATTTAATTCATTGAAACAGGCTGAATTATTAGTCAGTTGCGGCTTTACGAACCTTTACCAGAGTTGATTGTATCCCTATGCCGAGTGGCGTAGCCTTAATCACCGAGCGTTACCATTTTCAGGAGAATTAAATTAATGAAAAAAGTCGCCATTATTGGCCTGGGCTGGTTGGGCATGCCGCTGGCTTTATCGTTAATGAGCCGCGGATTTGAGGTGGTGGGCAGTAAAACCACGCCGGACGGTGTAGAAGCCGCACGGATGAGCGGTATTGAATGTTATCAGCTTGAACTGACGCCTGAATTGATTTGCGAAGCTCAGGATCTGGAGCAACTGCTTTACGCCGACGCATTGGTGATCACGCTGCCCGCCAGGCGCACCGTAGAGGGTAGCGAAGGCTACTTTAATGCCGTGCGCATGCTGGTTGACAGCGCCATGGCGTTTGGGGTGCCGCATATTATCTTTACCAGCTCGACCTCGGTGTACGGTGATACCACCGGCACGGTGCGTGAAGATTCACCGCTCAAACCGGTAACCCCTTCTGGGCGGGTGCTGGCAGAACTGGAGCGCTGGCTGCATGAGTTGCCGAATACCTCTGTCGATATTTTACGCCTGGCGGGCCTGGTGGGCACCGATCGGCATCCGGGCCGTTTCCTGGCGGGCAAGGTTGACGTTAAGGGCGGTGCGCAAGGGGTCAACCTGGTACACCAGGATGATGTGATCGCCGCTATCCAGCTGTTACTGAAATTGCCAAAAGGGGGGCACGTTTATAATCTCTGTGCGCCAAGCCATCCGACCAAACGTGAATTTTATCCGGCGCTGGCGGCACAGTTGCAGTTGCAACCCCCGCTGTTTGCCGAAGAACCGGAACAGGCAGGGCGGTTGGTGGACGGCAGCCGTATCTGTAATGAATTAGGGTTCGAGTATCAATACCCAGATCCGGCGCGTATGCCGATCAGTTAAATCGAATTGGGCTTATCAGGCCAGCGTGGCACGCTGTTGGTCAGGTCGTCTAACAGCGCCGCCAGCGACTTTTTGGGCTGACCGGGGCGTGTTACCAGGCTTAACTGCGCCTGGTAAGTGAGCGGTTGGCCCCCTAGCTGCTTCATTAAACCCTGCTCGACCCAACGGCTGGCGTAATGGGTGGGCAGATAGCCCAGGTATTCGCCGCTGAGGATCAGGTGAGCCACGCTTTCCATGTGGTAAGCCATGGCACCAAACTCCAGCGGTGCTACCGGACAAAGCTGTTGTGCCAGCAGGTAGCCGCGTTTTACCCAGCGGGCATTTTCGATTTGCTCGCGGCTTGGGGCATCAACGGTAAACAACGGGTGTTCGCTGCTGCAATAAATCGCCTGCGATTCCTGGCACCAAGGGTGATAAACCAGTTCGTTCAACTGCTGGCCGAAATAGCCAATCCCCAGATCCAACTGCTGGTTCAATAATCCCTGCTCAATCTCCGCGGGTGAACAGATACGGCATTGAAACTGCACGTCCTGACGGCGGCGGCGAAATTGCCTGATCGCCTGGCTGAAAGGGATCCCTGGCAGTGAAACCAGATTATCTACCAGGCCGATCATCAGATCGCCGCTGAGCATGCCATTGAGCGACTGGCTGACGCGCGTAAAGTCGCGAGTTGCATTAAACAGCGTGCGGCAGGCGCTCAGCATTCTTTCCCCTTTCGGCGTTAACTGAAAGCCGGATCGCCCGCGCTGGCAAAGCCTGAACCCTAAGCGCGTTTCCAGCGTGCCCAGATGGGTGCTGATGGTGGATTGATTCATCATCAGGGCATCCTGCGCTGCGCTAACCCCTCGAGCTTCCGCTACCGCCACGAATACCCGCAGCAGTTTGAAATCGATATCGCTGAGATTGGTGATCATCTTCGCTCTCCCTGAATGTTCACTATTTAACGCCATGGCAACATATTTGATGCGAGCGCTAGTAATAGGTGTTTCCTCTACCCTTTATGTCTGTGAAAAAATAAAAATCAATATGTCAATGTGTTATGACACATCGGCTTTTTCAATGCTTACATTAAAAACCGGGAATAGTAACGCGGGTCGGTTAGGGCATAGGCTGTCGTTGTTGCGCAAATGTTATGAGAAAATGATTGTCTGACAAGGAAAACCTATGCTGAATCAACCTCAAAGCGGTAATGAAATGCCGCGTTTTGCAGGCTTGCCGACCATGATGCGTTTACCTGCTGCCGATAATGCACAGGGGTTGGATGCCGCCTTTGTTGGCATTCCTCTGGATATTGGAACCTCTAATCGCAGCGGTACGCGTTTTGGGCCACGGCAAATCCGCCAGGAGTCGGTGATGCTCCGCCCTTACAACATGGGGACCGGCGCTGCGCCGTTTGCACGGTTACAGATTGCCGACTTGGGCGATATTGCCACCAACCCCTATAACCTGGCAGACAGCGTGCGCCGCATTGAGCTGGCATACGACCAGATCCTGCGCCACGGCTGCATCCCTCTCACCCTCGGGGGCGATCATACCTTGACGCTGCCGATTCTGCGTGCGGTGGCGCGCAAGCATGGCCCAGTTGGCCTGATTCACATTGATGCGCACTCCGATACGAATGACGAGATGTTTGGCGAAAAACTGGCGCACGGCACCACCTTTCGCCGAGCGCATGAAGAAGGCCTGTTGGCTCCGCAGCGGGTGGTGCAGATTGGCCTACGCGGCAGTGGCTATGCTGCGCAGGATTTTGATTGGTCGAGGCAGCAAGGGTTCCGTGTGGTGCCAGCAGAAGCCTGCTGGTATCGCTCACTCGCCCCGTTGATGGCCGAGGTGCGTGAGCAAATGGGGCAGGGCGCGGTTTATCTCAGCTTTGACATCGACGGGCTGGATCCGGCGTTTGCCCCCGGAACCGGCACCCCGGAAGTCGGCGGATTATCCGTCTGGCAAGGGTTGGAGATCGTCAGGGGATGCCAGGGGCTAAACCTGGTGGGCGCGGATCTGGTAGAGGTTTCCCCGGCATACGACAGTTCCGGCAATACCGCCTTGCTGGCGGCCAATCTGCTGTTTGAAATGCTGTGTGTGCTGCCGACTAAACGTTCCATATAACCCAATAAATAACAACATGATAGGGGATACTTTATGCAACTCGATCTGTTTGTGGTGGTGCTCTATTTTTTGGTTATCGGCGCGGTGGGTTGGCTTGGCATCCGTAAGGCCACCACCAAGGAAAATTATCTGGTTGCTGGCCGCAATCTGGGGCCGGGTTTGTATTTAGGTACGCTGTCAGCGGTGGTGCTCGGTGGGGCTTCGACCATTGGCAGCGTAAAGCTGGGCTACACCTATGGTATATCCGGGCTGTGGCTCTGCTTCGCGCTGGGTATGGGCATTGTGGTGCTGAGTACCGTCTTGGCCAAGCCCTTGCTCAAGCTGAAGCTCTATACCGTTAGCCAGGTACTGGCGCAGCGCTATCATCCGGCGGCTAGGGTCACCAGCGGTATTATCATGCTGGCTTACGATCTGATGGTGGCGGTGACTTCGATTATTGCCATCGGCAGCGTAATGCAGGTGATGTTTGCGCTGCCGTTTGCCGCCTCAATACTGATTGGTGGTGGGATGGTGGTGCTCTATTCAACGCTGGGGGGCATGTGGTCGCTGACGCTGACGGACATTATCCAGTTTATCATCATGACGGTGGGGATGATGTTTGTGCTGATGCCGATGAGCATCGTCAAAGCGGGCGGATGGGAGATCTTTACCCAGCAACTACCAGCGAGCTATTACCAACTCTCCTCCATTGGTTTCGACACCATCGTTCTGTTCTTCCTGATTTACTTTTTCGGCATCCTGATTGGGCAGGATATCTGGCAGCGGGTATTCACCGCCCGCAGCGTGCCGGTGGCGCGCTACGCTGGCTTGGGCGCGGGTATCTACTGCGTACTTTATGGCGTTACCGGTGCGATGATCGGAATGGCGGGGAAGATCGTGCTGCCGTTGTTGGATAACAGCGATGGTGCGTTTGCCGCCATCGCTCAGGCGGTACTGCCCGCAGGCGTCAGCGGGTTGGTGGCCGCAGCGGCACTGGCTGCGCTGATGTCAACCGCCAGCGCTTGCCTGTTGGCCTCTTCGACCATTGCCTTGGAGGATGTTCTGCCCGCCATCCGTCGGCGGCCATCGGGCGGTTTGGCCGCTGGGCGCTTGACCACGCTAGTGATGGGAGTGGTGATGCTGGGGTTGGCTTTCCTGGTGCGGGATGTGCTGTCGGCTTTGACGCTGGCTTACAATCTGCTGGCGGGTGGGATGTTGATCCCGCTGGTGGGGGCGATTTTCTGGAAGCGCGCCACCAGCACCGGGGCGATAGCCAGTATGGTGATGGGCAGCCTGTGTGTGTTGGGCTTTATGTTTTATCACGGGATTCAGGCTAACAGCCCGATCTACAGCGGTTTACTCGTGGGGGCGCTGGCCTTTATCGTCGGCAGTTTATTAACGCCGGAGCAACGGGCTGTCGCAACGGCCTGAATCGGTTGTGCTGAGGTTACGGGAAAGCGTTAGGCTGCCCCGTAACCTGCCTGATTAGACCAGAGAACCCCAGAGGTCATATTCGTCGGCGTTTTCGATCTTCACTTTGACGATCTCGCCCACTTTTACGCGGGTTTCACCGTTCAGGTAGACCGCACCGTCGATCTCCGGTGCATCGGCCATGCTGCGGCCAATCGCGCCTTCTTCGTCCACTTCGTCGATCAGCACCAGCAGTTCGCGGCCAATCTTTTCCTGCAAGCGCTGGGCAGAGATCTGTTGCTGTAGCTGCATAAAGCGGTGATAACGTTCTTCTTTCACCTCTTCTGGCACCTGATCGGCCAATTCGTTGGCCGCCGCGCCTTCCACCGGGCTGTATTTGAAACAGCCGACGCGATCCAGCTTGGCTTCCTGCAGGAAGTCGAGCAGCATCTGGAAATCTTCTTCGGTTTCACCTGGGAAACCCACGATGAAGGTGGAGCGCAGCGTCAGGTCTGGGCAGATTTCACGCCAGCGTTTGATGCGCTCCAGCGTGCGCTCTACCGCGCCAGGGCGCTTCATCAGCTTGAGGATTTTCGGGCTGGCGTGCTGCAGCGGAATGTCCAGATACGGCAGAATTTTGCCTTCCGCCATCAGCGGAATAACGTCATCCACATGTGGGTAAGGGTAGACATAGTGCAAACGCACCCAGGCACCCAGGCTTGAGAGCTGTTCGCACAGGCTGACCATGCTGGTTTTCACCGGCTGACCGTTCCAGAAGCCGGTACGGTGTTTCACATCAACGCCGTAGGCCGAGGTATCCTGCGAAATCACCAGCAGCTCTTTGACCCCGGATTCCACCAGGCGCTTGGCCTCATCCAGTACTGAACCGATCGGGCGGCTGTCGAGATCGCCGCGCATCGATGGGATGATGCAGAACGTACAGCGGTGGTTACAGCCTTCAGAAATCTTCAGATAGGCGTAGTGCTTCGGCGTCAGTTTCACGCCTTGCGCGGGGATCAGGCTGGTAAACGGGTTATGTTCCGGCTTCGGCACATAGTGGTGAACGTGGTTCAATACCTGCTCATAGCTGTGCGGCCCGGTAATTTCTAACACCTTCGGGTGCACTTCACGGATCTGGTTTTCTTTGGCACCCAAACAGCCGGTCACAATCACTTTACCGTTTTCGTTTAGTGCTTCACCGATCGCTTCCAGTGATTCTTGCACGGCACTGTCGATAAAGCCGCAGGTGTTAACGATCACCAGTTCGGCGTCGTCGTAACTTGGTACGACCTCATAGCCTTCGTTACGCAGTTCGGTCAGGATCCGTTCAGAATCAACCAGGTTTTTCGGGCAGCCTAACGATAAAAATCCAATCTTAGCCATTTTTTGTACAATATGTTATTCAGAATCCGCAGAGTATACACATGCGCAAATTATCCAGCTATATCCCGTATCTGCTGGGCATCATGTAAATATCGCGCTGTAGCCCATGCACGTTTTGAGATCTCGATATTTACCAAAAGGTTAAGCAGCGGGAACCTTTTGCACATCAATTCATGCGAATCTTAAATAAGGCGGATTGCAAGGCGTTCCAATCGGCTTCGCTGCTGTGGATCAGTTCAATGCGGCTGTCCAGTGGGGCAACGGGGCGTGTTTCGATATTCAGATCCTGTCCTTGGCGGTTGATCAGTAAACTCCCTTCGGGAATGTGTACCACCGCTTTAGCCCGTTCAACCGGTGCCAGCCTGATCCATTCCATCATGCCCACGGTGTCGAACAGGGTTTCGCTGTCAAAAATCCAGCCACAGCTGGTATAGCCCTGGCCCTGATTCAGGGCCCGGCGCCAGCGCGCATTTTCTGGCAGGCGCAATGCCGCTAAGCCGCGTGTTTTGGCTTGGGCGTGATGATGATGTTGCGCATCCGGCAATTCGTTGTGATTGGTTCGTGGCTGGTCAAGCCATGCGACATTCATGCGTCCTTGCTCAATGCGGTGCACCGGCCGCTGCTGGCCATATTGCGTCTGCCATTCCTCCAGAGCTAGGCCATCCTGTGGTTGCCAGGTATCGATCTTATTAGCGATGATGATGTCTGCCGCCGCCAATTGATCGCGGAAGTTTTCATTTTCGCGATACTGGGGCTGGCTGAGTTGACGGGCATCAAGCAGGCAAATCGTTGCCAGCAGTTCGATCCAACCGGCGTACGTTTCTTGTGTCAGCAACTCCAGGATCTGTTTTGGGTGGCCAAGACCGGTCGGTTCGATCAGCAACCGATCGGGTTTTTCCTGTTGCAACAGCATGTTCAACCCAACCTGCATGGGTAGACCGTTGACGCAGCACATGCAACCACCAGGGATCTCCTTGAGCACGGCGCCGCTGTTTGCCAGTAGAGCCCCATCGATACCAATTTCACCAAATTCGTTAACCAGCACCGCCCAACGTTCGTTCTGTGGCTTATTGGCCAGCAGATGACGAATGGTGGTGGTTTTACCACTGCCAAGAAAACCGGTGATCAGGTTGGTTTTTGTCATTTTCATTCCCTGGTTAAATGCTTTTTGTTTTATTGATAATCATAGCTTATGGATATTGCATGAGGTTTGAATATTTTATCTGGGTGAAGTCACAAATTTAACATTTGCTTTCGTGCGTTTATTAACCCGATAGAGTTATCTTTTTATTAGGACAATTCCTATTAAAAACGTGGAATTATAAAAATCAATTGTGCCGTATTGATGGTTTTCTCAGTGGCTAATGCGCCGAATAGCGTCCAAAAAAACCTCCATGCCATGCGATTATTCCGAAAAAAATACTCTATGATTAAAATGACTTAACAAAAAGTGAGGTTGCCATGAATAGCTTACGGTTATTTTTGATCGCAGGAGCGTTACTTTCATGGATGGCAGCAGGTCATGCGGGTACCCCAGGTACCGTTGGTGGGGTCATCAACTTTGTAGGTTCGATTGTTGAAGGCCCTTGTCTGGTCAATGTTGTCAACTCATCGGCTAATACCCAGTGTTATCGTAATGGGCAAAAC
>JBAQHZ010000385.1:0-4732 GCA_049288585.1 Chania sp. | reverse complement strand
CCGCCCTCAAAGGCGTTAAAGTTCAGGGTGCTGCCGCTGCCAATGCTGACGCCGCCGGTGCCCAGATTGGCGCTCTGCGAGACGGTCAGAGTACTGTTGCCCGTCAGATCAAACAGGCCAGCAAAGCCGCTGTTGGTGCCGGTTAGGATGGTGTCGGATGCGTTATTGAGCCGCACCGTGGAGTCAATCACGCCACTCAGGGTATTACCCAGATTTTCTATGAAGCCATTCAGCAGCAACTGGGCAGAGGCATCCGTTAAATCGACCTCTGCACTGCCCAGGTTGGTTGCGCTGCTTACCGTCAGGCTGCCGTTGGTATTGACATCAAAAATGCCACTGAAGCTATTATCACCTGTCAGCCCAATAGCGGCGTTTGTATTTACGGTACCCACACCGCTGAGGGTGTTGCTAAAGGCCGGGTTGGCACTATTGAGGTTCAGGGTGCCATCCACCTCAATGCCACCGCTGCCCAGATTACCTGCACCGCTGAGCGTAGCGATCCCACCAGAGGCCACCGTGGTCTGCGCCGACAAGCCGCTGTTTGCGCCCGTCACGGTGAACGTGCCGCCGTTGATATTCAACGCGCCCGCACCGGTCAGCCCTCCCGTTGCACTCGAGGTGCCGCCATTGGTCACATTCAGGGTTCCTCCGGCCAAGCCGACGGTTCCTGCGTTACTTAATGCAGTAACGGTTTGCTCATGGCCCGCCAGGTTAACCGTTGCCCCGCCAACAACATCAAGCAACGAAGTGCTACCCAGAGCGTTATTGGATCCCAGCGTCAGACTACCGGCATTGACCGTAGTAGTGCCCGTATAGTCGTTCAACTCATTACTGATAGTCAGCGCCGTGTTATCTGCGCCAATGGCCAGATTCCCCGCGCCGGTTAATTGCGAAGTTAACGTGGTATTACTGGCACCGTTGGAGGTTAAGGTTAGCGTTTGCCCGGCCTGCAGGTCCGACTGAGTCAGTTGCTCATAAATACTCAGCCCCAGATTACTGAAACCATAATTACTCACCAGAGCAAAATCGTAGGTATTCACTGCGACCACTTGGCCGCCCTGTATATAGTCTGCTGTGGTGCCTGCAAGCAGGTTATTACCCAATAAATCCTGCAACTGGAGTCTGGCCAAATCCGCAGCGGAGAGCGCATTGCCACTTTGTACCAGGTTGGTAAAGGTCCCCGCGTTAAGATCCAAAATGTTTCCTGCGGTCAGCAACGTAGGGTCAGCCTGTATAACCGAATTACCCGTAACGGCGAGTAAACCGGAACCTGCTCCACCGCCGGTACTGATAAGGCCCCCCTGTGAGAACTGCAATGTACCGCCGTTAAAGACCAGGTCACCCACGTTATGAATGCCAGGATCCAGGGTGATAATCCCCCCGGTAGAATTACGCAATGTGGCGTCATTCAGCGCACTGGAATTAAGCCCCGACAAATTGAACGTAGCATTACTGATATCAACGGTACCGGCAAATTCGCTACCCGCACCGGCACCAAAATCAAATGCACCGCCGGTGTCGTTAATATTAAGCAGACCAGTACCGGTTAAGGCATTGTTAAAGGTACCGCTATTGGAAAAATTCAGTACGCCGTTGAGATCAATCGAAGCGGTACCCAACTGATTGAACGCATTGGCGTTCAACGTACCGCCGGAATTAATCTGCCAGTTTCCGGCAAAGGTACTGGCCGCGCTTAAGGTTACATTACCTGCGGACAGCACATGCGCATTGCCTGAGCCACCAAGAACGGCGTTAAATGCACCATTATAGGTATTGCCGAATGACAGGGTATTAGCAGCGGCCAGGTTGACATTACCGCTGGTGATAGTGTTGCTGTCGTTAAGGGTAATATTGGAATTATTCGTCAGATTGATATTAGCGAAATTCTGCAACCGGGTGGCGCTGTTCAGGGTGCGGGTAGAGTTGCTGAGGTTCAGCGTATTGGTGCCGCCCCCCGCATTAAGCACGCCTAAAGAGGTGATACTGCCGTTGGTGAGATCATTGACATTAAAGGTATCGTTGCCTGCGCCGGTATTCACCGCATAGATTGTGGCACCGTCGTTAACATTAACGATGTTATTACCGGCACCCAGATCGATAATGCCGGTACTGACCGATCCGTTGTTCAGCGTCAGCGTATCAGCACCCGTGCCGCTGGTCAGCGAACCTAATGTGCTGTTGTTGACAATGGTGTTCCCACTATTGCCCATGGACACGCTGCCGCTGATTAGCCCGTTATTGGTTAATGTCTCGGCAATGCTGTTGCCAAAGGTGATGGCCGCTGCCCCACCGCTGGCATTGATCGTCGTGTTAGGCCCGACGGTGACGGCACCGCCGGTAGCACCCGAGGTCGAAATGCCCGTTGCCGCCGCGTTGTTAACATTGATATCGAGATAAGCGGGGGAGAGATCGAGTGAGGTCGTCGAACTGATCCCGGTGACTGCGCCGCTTCCGGTCAGGTTGATGGCGTTATTCGCTAGGCCTTGCAGGAAATTAAGGCCTGCCAAGGTGGTAAATACCGTACCGCTGGTGGCATTAAACTGGGTATTGCTGAGGTTGACACTCCCCAATGTCCCTTTAACAATGGCACTGCCGGTTCCATTCAAATTGAAAATGGTCCCTGTCAGCGTCTGGTCGCCTGTGTTGGCTGTATTAATGTTTAATCCCACAGCGGCCCCTGTGGTAGCAATCGTCCCGTTGATAAGATTAAGAAGGATGTTGTTGCTCAGTATGATGCCATTGCCGCCAGTGGCCGTGATCGTCCCGCCGGTGCTGTCCACCGTGATGTTTTTGCTCACCCCCGTGGTCGTCAACGACACACCGGCGGTGGTGCTGGTGATCGCACCGCTGTTGGTGAGTTTGACAGTTCCCGTGCCATTATGGGTGAGAGCCACCCCGGCGGTGGTGCTGTTAATGGTCCCGGCGTTAGTGACGTCTACTGTGCTACTACTACTCACCGTATCGGTGACGCTGATCCCGGTGGCTTTTCTGATTATCCCGCCAGCTTCATTACGCACCACCACGTTGCCGGATGAACCTGCACTGACGCTAATCCCGGTGCCTGCGGTGGTATTGGTCGTGCCATCAGAAATGGTGGCGCCAGAACGGAGATAAATGCCCCCCGTCCCGGTGGTTTTGGTGGCAACAATACCGCTGTTCGCCGCGCCACTGACGGTAATAATGGAACCCGGTGCGAGGTTATAAATCACATCATTAGGTGAGGCTGGTCCGTTATAAATAGCCGAAGCAGATGCGGTACTGCTAGCATTGCTGATGCCGTTCCCTGAGGGTGGAACTATATTTAATATAGCACCGCTACCAAAACCACTGCCTGGGGTATAAGTACCGATTCTCAGACCATTATTATCAGCGGCAAGGAGGTTTTGGGCACCACCAGTCATCAACAAGCCAAATCGAGCACCGTCATCAATAAAATAACTGTAGTTATTGGCATTGGTCAGCCCTGCATAAGCCTGCCCATTGGTAAATTGAGCACCGGTAAAGAGTACATCAGCCGCGCTGGTTAAATGAATGATACTATTGAGCGCACTGTCGTTGGTCCATAACACAGCTGGGTAGCCACCATTAGCCAACTGAGTGACATGAAAACGCCCGTTAAACGTGATATTACTGCCAAGTATGACTTGGCGATAAGCACCGAATGTAATCCCTGCATCATTATTGATATTACCGATAGTAATAGGGGAATCATTCGGTTGAAATCCAGCAGAATCCCCCCCCATAGCAACCAATTTACCGTCTGCAATCGAGTTAATATTATCAACACTCACTGCAATATTAACCGATGGATTGTCTATAAAAATAAATCTATTTACGTTTGTCGCACCATTCGTAGCTATAATATTATTAAAGTTAACTATGCTTAATGTTGCTGAGCTCGCGGTCGTTGCTGGGGAAGCGATATTCAAACCATAGTTTCTATAGGTTAAATTATAAACACCACCACCATCAATAACCAAGTTAGGTCTATTAGTACCTAAGTAGAAATTGTAACCCGCGTCAGGTAACGTAATATTAGCTGTCAATAGAATAGTACTTACAGTACTGGCGGTGCCTAATGCAGTTTGTAATTGAGCAGGAGTTGATACTGGGGCGCAAGTCGCTGGCCCCAAACTCGCACATTCAGTAGGAGTAATAGCGTAAGCCTGTTGACTCCCCAGCACTGCGAAAAGTGAAAGTGCTAGCGCGCTGAGTTTGGTCGCAGGAAAATGCTGAGGCTGTAACTGGTTAACGCAAAAAGAGAAATGTGTGCTATTGGCTGTTTTTTGCTTCCCTTTCGCCAACTCACTGGTAACAACCCACAAACGCAATGCAGCATTCCATATCACTCTATAAATCTTATTCATAAGAACCCCTTTAAACGTAAAGCGCCTGTCAGCTGTCATTAATAAGCTATCTCAATAGACTGCTTAACCTGCCATTTGCACCTGGTCAGTACTCGAACCAGATACAACAATCTCACCTGTTAGAAAGGCTAAAAAACACAAATTTACATTAAATCTAGTTCTGTCTTGTCAAAACGCAAGCAGACCGATTACGGTTTAAATCTTTTGAAATCAAGGCGCAAGGAGAGGTTTTTCATCCTGATTTTTAAAGGAATCATCTATATATTCAATAAGTTAAGATTAATCCCAAAACAATAGCCCACTCACTCCGGCTCATATTCATTTTTACAAGCTGATAACCTATGTCACTGATACACAAAATATTC
>JBAQHZ010000384.1:0-2791 GCA_049288585.1 Chania sp. | reverse complement strand
GTGACTCCTCAAAAACCCGCTCTTCTTCATCTGCAAAAATAGTCATGCGGTATCCCTGATATATCCAGTTCTTCGCCTGTGGCGTTTTGCCGGCAATCAACCCAGCTTCAAAATCCTGCGGATCGTCCTGTGCTGCGAGCAGGGTAATCGGGCCGTGGCAGATAGCCGCTGTGGGCTTGTTTGCAGAGTGAAAATACTTCAGCAACTCACCCACCTGCGGGTTATTGGCGAGGTCGATCAGCGGCGCATGGCCCCCTGGGATCAAGAGACCTGCATATTGAGAGAGGTCACCGGCAAGTACTTCAGTCAGTTTCTGCGGCTTGTTAATTCCGGGGAGGTTTGCCACCATCGATTGAATACGCAGCATTTCTGTACGATTACCGCCAAAATAGAGTGGGTCAACCGAACGTTGGTCAACGCTTGGTGCCTGACCATTGGGTGTAACCAGTACCAGTTCATATCCCTCTTTTTGCAGGCCATCTGCCGGCACGCCAAATTCATTGAGGTAATATCCGGTCGGATAGGTTTTTCCCCCTTTAAGCGGTAACTGGTTTTCACCTGAAAGCAGCACCAGTATCCGCCCATGGGTTTCTGCCGCCAGGGCGGTAGCACTTAAACCCAGGCAAAGTAACAGCGTAGTAATATATTTAGCTAATCGCATAACAAATATCCGAATCAGTAAGGTTTTATAATGGGTACAGTGGCTTAGAGCAATTTTAACAATGCTTCAGCCGTAGCATCTGAAGACGCCGGGTTTTGTCCGGTAATCAACAAACCATCCACCGCGACGTGGCTCTGCCAGTTTTCGGCACGGCTATAGTGGCCACCGTTAGCCTTGAGCATATCTTCTACCAGGAAAGGGACGACCTGAGTCAGCTCTACGGCTTCTTCTTCACTATTGCTAAAACCCGTGACCTGTTTTCCCATTACCCATGGCTTGCCTGCCGCATTTTTGGCATGACGCAGTACCGCAGGCGCGTGACACACCGCCGCCACCGGTTTGCCCTGTGCCAAGAATTGTTCTATCAGTGCAATAGAGTGGGCATCTTCTGCCAAATCCCACAACGGGCCATGGCCACCGGGGTAAAACAGTGCATCAAAATCATTGGCGCTAACATCCTGCAGTTTCAGGGTATTTCCCAGAGCTTGCTGCGCAGTAGCGTCTTGAGCGAACCGATCAGTGGACGCCGTTTGTGCATCCGGCTGGTTACTTTTCGGGTCAAGAGGTGGCTGGCCCCCTTTGGGGGAGGCAAGGGTAATATCTGCGCCCGCATCGCGGAAAACATAATAAGGTGATGCAAACTCTTCCAGCCAGAAGCCGGTTTTTTGGCCCGTGTTGCCCAGCTTGTCGTGCGAGGTCAGTATCATCAGGATTTTCATCATTTTCTCCGTTGAGCGCCGTAGCGCATGAATAAGTTCACTGGAGATCAGCTTAGGCTATTCGCTATAATTCTAAAAATTAGGGCTTTTCATTTCAGGTATTCAAAAAATGAATATATCCAGCAAAGACCTTAACCTGTTGCTGTTCTTCCATGTGCTTTACCAGGAGCGTAACGCCTCACAAGCTGCGGCGCGGATGTCTCTGAGTCAGCCGGCAATGAGCCATAAACTTAACAAGTTACGGTATGAGTTTGGCGATCCGCTTTTTGTCAGGGCACCACGTGGGCTGGCCCCTACGCCACTAGCCCATCAAATTGCACCCCAGGTTCAAAAGCTGGTTGAAGATATCGAGACGTTTTACGATCGGTGTGAGGGACGCGATTTTCTTGTGCGGGCAGAACATATCCATATTTATACGACCGATTACATGGAGCAGATTCTGTTGCCGGGGTTATTGCCGATATTGCGACAAGAGGCCCCTAATCTGGTGCTGATAACCCATAACACGCGGGGAGTATTGCCGCGTGAAGAGCTTGAGAAGGGCACCTGTGACTTAGCTATTGCGGGTTTTTATGAGCAACTGCCAGATACTTTTCATCAGCAGCGTCTGTTGAGCGAAGACTTTGTGGTGTTGGCCGCCGCAGGGCACCCTTTGCTGCATGAAGGACTTGATCTGAACACCTATCTGGCTTGCGAGCACGTTCTGACAACGTTGACCGGCGATCTGAACGGGCTGGTTGATCGTGAGTTACAGCGTCAGGCATTGGCTCGAAAAGTGGTCGCCGGGCTGTCCAGTTTTCTTGCGCCAAGCCGCTTGATCAGGGGAAGTGAATTGCTGCTCACCTGCCTGCGTTCGTTAGGCGAAGAGGCCGTTGCGCACGATCCCGAACTGCGTATTTACCCACTACCGCTGGTTTTACCGAGCATCGACATGATGCAGATCTGGCATGAACGGACACATAGCGATCGGTTACGCCGCTGGTTGCGTCTGAAAATTCAGCAGCATGCACAAGTTCTAGCATGCACGAAGTGATTTCTTAATAGTGTGTAGAAGCATTTCCCACACGAATGCAGCAAAAAGCATCTGGGGGCTATACCCTTCATACTTCAAGTTGCTTGGGTGTTGGCTGCCCTCACTCACCCCAGTCACTTACTGGTATAAGCTCCTGGGGATTCGCTCTGTTGCCGCGTTACTCGGCCCAATTCTGGGCCGAGCCCCTTTGGGGCCAGCACAAGTGCTGTTCAAAAACACGTTGCGTTTTTGTCAAGCAACTCGAATTATTTTGGGTATATAACTTAAAATAACCAATTAAATATCATTAAGTTATAGGGTTATAAACCCTCTCCCACAGGGCTGTCTCTTATACACAACGTGTTCGTCTCTGTAAGTCAGGTGTAATGGGAATTGCCG
>JBAQHZ010000383.1:0-2190 GCA_049288585.1 Chania sp. | reverse complement strand
AAAAAAAACGGCCAGCCGTTCACACTCCCACCAACCATCCATATAGCTTTCGCCCAATCCCAAAGAGCCTTCCTGCAAGACGCGTTTAAAGAAATTGGGATTTTTAATCTGAATATCGAAAGGGCGTGAACCGTTGATCTCAATACCGGCCATGGCGAGCATTTCACGCGCGATACGGTACCATTGGTTATCTTGAATGCTCAGATCTTCTATACACGATGAACTCATAGCTTCTCCATCACCTTCTTCTGACTTATGACCCACAAGAAAATAGCGTAGACAATTTCTAATGAGGCATACGTTTACCTACGGTAAAATTTCGCCGTGGTGTCTGATATCCGACTATGAACAGAGGAAATTTAAGAGACTCCTGCGCAAAAGGCGCGGAAAAATGATTCCTTAAATAAAGTGTGACGCCATTCGCGTACACAATAGTTACTGCGATAAAAGTTCTATATAGATGTTATTTTGAAAGGTGGCTTCGAGTATAGGTTTGCCGAGACGCATACTCAACAGTAAATCGCGCTCGGCTGAAATTTTCATTAAGTGACTATTTATAAAGACAATTATGACATAGGGTCAGCAGGTTCTTGGCGGGTTACCTGCCCATCAACTTCTCCCTTCCCACGCTGAATCATGTACCCTAAGGCCGCCAAAACCACCGTAGCGACCATCACGGTAACCGTTGCTAGCAGCGGTTGGGTGATAAATGCCGAAACCAACATACTGGCGATAAAACACAACCCTAATTGCAAGGTATTCTGCAAGGCTGCGGCTTTACCGCTGTTATCAGGGAACGGCATCAGCGCATTTGTCACCAGAATCGGATAACTGGCACCGTTAACCAAAGCCATAAAGCAGAATGGGATCAATAGGCTAGTTAAGGTCGGTTGGCTTAACGTGGCGACCAGATACAACGCCACCATGCTGACTCCATAAGCTACCAGTAGCCACGGCAACAAGGTTTTGCCTGAAATGCGGTTCAATGCTGTACGACAACCGTAGCCGCCGAGTAAAAAAGCCAACGTCTGTGGAACATAGCTCAGGCCAATATCATTCGGGCTGTATCCCATATTGCCGAGAATAAACGGCGAACCGGTCAGCCAGGCAAAGAAGCTGGCTGAGCAGGCGGCAAAGATCATCACGTTGCCGCTGAAAACCGGAGACTTCAGGATTTGCAGGAAGCTGAGGCCGGGCTTTTTATCGGCAGAGGGCACGATTCTGGCCGTCTCCTTCAGCAGCAAAGTGGGTACGAACAACAAGACAGCGATACCCAGCAACACCGCAAAGATCGCTCGCCACCCCATATGGTTCAGCAGCCAGGCACCGACCAGCGGGGCCAGTGCCGGAGAAAGCGCAACCAATGGCATGATAGTGGCGAAAATGCGGTTAACTTTACCATCACGATAGCGATCCACCACGATGGCCTGCCAGGTTACAGCGGCAGAACAGACCCCAATCGCCTGGATGAAACGCAATGACCACAGTTGCACGGCATTTTGCACCCACAGCATCCCCAGGCAGCCGAGAGCAAACAACGCCAGGCCAAACAGCAGTACCGGTTTGCGGCCCAGCTTATCGGAAAGCGGCCCCCACACCAGTTGGGCAAAGGCGAAGCCAGCCAGAAAGATACTCAGGCTGGCACTGATGGCACCGGCGGAGATTTGCAAATCCTGTTGCATGGCACCAAAGGCGGGTAGATACATATCGGTGGCCAGATAGCCCAGCATACTCAGGCCGGCGAGATAAAACATAAATCCAAAATTTTGCATGGTATTTCTCATTAACATTTTCTTATTGCTGGTTTTCTAGCGCCGGCCAGTGTATCCGGCTGGATCTCTGCTTGTGAAACGGTAATATTTGCTAGGTGCTGTTAAAAAAATTGAAGGCAAAAAGATGTGGTCTGAATATTCGCTCGATGTCGTTGATGCGGTAGCGCGCACCGGCAGTTTCAGTGCGGCAGCACAGGAGCTGCACCGTGTGCCGTCTGCGGTAAGCTATACCGTGCGGCAACTGGAGCAATGGCTGGCAGTGCCGCTGTTTGAACGCCGCCATCGTGATGTTGAACTGACGCCTGCCGGTGTACTGTTTGTAAAAGAAGCGCGTACTGTTATCAAAAAAATGCTTGATACGCGTCGTCAATGTCAGCAGGTGGCCAATGGTTGGCGCGGGCAGCTAAAAATCGCGGTG
>JBAQHZ010000382.1:0-9717 GCA_049288585.1 Chania sp. | reverse complement strand
GTGAAAGTGTTTTACCTTTTTCATCCCCCGAGTGTGGCAAAGAAAAAAGATCACTCAATAGGTAATGTGGGATCGAGTGATGATCGTCTCTTTTTTATGTCAATGGGGGGCTGGTGAACGGTTACATGTTATCTGGGGTGAACTATTCTAGATAAGAAAAGGAATATTTGATGATACATATGGTTATTTTTTTTCGATAACTACAGCTTCATTTTGCCATTCCCAAGATAACGACGCACAAGGTGTTGATGGGAAGTATTTGTTAGAGCAGTATGGGGAAAAATTGATTGATGGCAGCCAAGTTCATATAACATATCATATAAATATAGATAATAATGCAACATCAGCAAGTATTAAACTAACAGCATGGCATGCACCTATTACATGTGAAGGTAATTATACTATAAGAAAACAAGGTGATATTTATTCACTCAGTTTTATAGGTGATAACGAAGGCTGTATATATCCCTCTCCTCAATATGAGATCAAGAAGAAAAATAAAAATCTGTATATGAGAGGGAGTGCTATGGCATATAACCAAGAAGGTTGGGTTAAGCTTGCCTCAAAAAAGAAAATGTAATCCAATTTCGTAGGTGCGAGCAGACGGAAACTTAACGGATAAACTCTGTGCTAAGATTAATGATTCACTTCATGGCAGGAAAGTATTTTAGTTAAAGGCGTTTCTTTATATGCTTCTTCGTTTGCATACATCACGGCGTTTTAACCAAAAAATGGGGCTCATGATTAAGTTTATTAAATTTATAGCGCTAATGCTTTTTTTATTTCCACACTCTACTTATGCAATATCTGAAGATGAGCAAGGTGGTTATTTGCAAGTGGAGTTGGAATATAAAAAAGCAGATGACTACTTGAGTGTTATATATAATAATCAAATGAAGGAGTATCAAAAGGAGGGGGCTGCATTTTATGGCCAAGACAAACCTAAAGACATATATCTAAAAAAGGCTCAGCAAGCATGGTTAAAAATGAGAGATGTCAGTTGCGATTATGAAACCTATGAGTCCCAAAAAGGATCCGGCTTTTCGAGTATATACAAGCAGTGTCTTCTTGATAAAACCAATGAAAGAATAAAGTACCTTAAAGAGAATAATTAAAAATCAACCTCGCGCTAAATTAAGTTATAGGTCGCCAGGTATTCAATCAATAATGGGGTAATGATTTATGCTACAAATTATCCGCAAGGGCGATAAAACCACCCACGGCGGGGCTGTTATGACCGCTTCCGAAACCATGAGGTTTGGCGGGATCGGTATTGCCCGCAAAGGCGATAAAGTTTCCTGCCCAATTCCAGGTCATGGGCCGACCACCATTATTGAAGGTAACCCGAATTATTTGGATAATGGTATCCCTGTGGCATTTCACGGGCATAAGTGCGGTTGTGGCTGCACGTTGATCAGTTCATTTGCTGTGGCAAAGGTGGGATAACCATGCCTGTATATCTGGATGCTATCCCTGATGTAGCACCCAAAATAAAACGACCCGATACCCGCCGCTGGTTATCCTTTCTTGGGGGGATGATGGTTGCGGGCAGTATCCTGACGTTCTGGTTGTGGACAGCGGAGCGTGCGGGGTTTCTCTTCTGGTTCATGGCATTAGGTTTGCCATTTTGCCTTTGGGGGTTAATGTTCAGTACCCGTCGTTTCGGTTATAAATGCGATCAGGTGTGGGCGACATCTTGGGATCGGGAGCGCGCGCAGTTACTTGAACAGGAAACGAAGCGTGGGCAGCGGGCTGCATGGGTGTTGAACTCGGGGGTAATCACTCCACTCGGTAGTGGCCCAGAAAAAGTGCTCAATGCAATCAAATCCGCTACATCTCAGTTAAACGTGCAGATACCCAGAGCTGGAGGCACACCGGTCCGTCACGCCCGATTACCGGGTTTTCAGGATAAGCCGCCGCCTCAGGATTTTGAGCAAGCGCTTAAAACCCTCGTCAGCCAAATGCAACCGACGCTGGATAACATTCCCGCCGATATCACCTGTTGGCTGATGGTCGACTGCGACATCGCCGGTATTCCTGATACTGATGAGCAAATCTTACATATCCTGTCTTCGCAAGCAGGTAAAAGATGTCGTTCGTTAAAGGCCAAAGGATTAAACGCATTCGATCTTTGGCTGGATGATATCTGGCAGCAACCCGCTGCCCTCATCATTATCAGTGCTGTAGTTAGGGCGGTACCTCAAGAAGATGAAGGTGAAGCAATCAGTTGGCTTCTTTTGTTAAACCGTTATCATCCTGATTTCCCTAACGCCGTCAGATTACATCGCCCTGAGAAGGGGAATATCAATTCTCTCGCAAAAACCCTTAACCGGGCGTTGTTGTGGGGTAGCATGCCAGCAGATGAAGTGAAGGGGGCATGGACGACGGGGAAAGTTTTGACGCAGGGGGGCGAATGGAGCCTGGCCTGTGAGGCTAATCAGTTGGCATTCAGCATGATTGAAGATAACCGTGATGTTGATCAGATCACAGGCTATACCGGCAGGGCGGCACCCTGGCTAGCTGTCACGCTTGCAACAGCCGTTGCCCAACAGGCTGGTTCACAGGTTATTGTGGCTGAAACAGGGAAAGACGAAATCTGGATTGTCGGTATGACAACTGGCGATAAAACAGGGACAAATCGGGATCTATTGTGAAAGTAAAAACACTCATCGGGGCGATTGTCGCTGTTCTGATTTTTTTGACCGCTATTATCGCCTGCTTATTTTTAACCCTGCCGGAAAAAATGGCCGGTTGGACAGGGATCGGCCCGTTAGATAATGGCAGGCTTCTCACCTTCTGCCTGTCAATGATCACCGGTTTTATCTTGCTGGGTTGGCTCATCGAAAAAGGGTTCGAGAGGGCAGGGCGATCAGGGGTGCAACTGGCCTTCAAAAACAACCAACGCTCTGTAACACAAGGCGATCTGCCACTGACTCTCCATGCTGAAGAGTCCGCTGAAAAGTTTGCCCCAGAATCACTCATCGAACACCTCACCCAGCGCTACGGCCGTCGCTGGAAGCGCAAGGTGCGTATCCTGCTGGTGCAGGGCGACGATAGCGATATTGAGCTTGCCGTACCGGGTCTTTGCCGCGATCGCTGGCAGGAGGGCGACGGTATGGTGCTGATCCACGCCGGTGATGCGCAGATGCAACCAAACGAAGCCTTCCTGGCAGAACTGAAGCAGGTGCGGCCGCGTCGTCCGCTGAATGGTATCGTGCAGGTATTCAATACCACTTATCTTCCTTCTGTCGCTGAACGCGATGCCTATTTACGCCATCGTCAGAAAGCCGACAGAATACTGGGTTGGCAAGCACCGGTTTGGCTGTGGCTGACCGATAAAGCACTCTGGCCCCAGGAGGAGCGTGAAGGTGCTGCTACCGGGGCATTGTTCGGCCTGGGAGCGACAGCGGAAGAAGCGGTGTCATCCCTGGATACGTTAGTGCCGCGTTTGCGCCAGATGGGGATGGCACAGGTGCTGCGTGATCCGCGCCATGACTGGTTTTTACGCCTTTCGGCCCAGTTGCAGGGCGAGCTGAAAGCCCGTTTGTCGGTGCTATTGACCGGGTTGATGCAGGGTGCCAATCCTTACCGGCTGCGGGGGCTCATGCTGAGCCCAGAGCTGGCTGAGGCAGGCACGGCCCCGCACGTTCGCCTGAGCCACCCCAACTGGCAGGCGCTGGAGGAGGATAGCCGAGAGGTTGGGGCGAAAAAAATCACGGTCGATGGGCTGAAAGTGCTCCGTTTAGCGCTGTTTGCCCTGATCGTCCTTTGGGGGGCTGGTACAGCGTTATCACTCAGCGTCAACCGGGCGCAGATTTATCAGGCGCAGGAAACGGCTCGCCTGGCGGCGGATACCCAACAGCCATTGGCTGAACGCCTGCGTAACCAGCTTATGCTCCAGCAGGCCATCGCGCGTCTGCAACATCGCGAAACCACCGGTGCGCCTTGGTATACCCGCTTTGGCCTTAATCAGGACCACGACACCCTGGCGGCCCTTTGGCCGTTATATGCCCGCAATAACGTGCAACTGATGCGTGATGCCACAGCAGAGCATCTCAAGGCGCAACTGAATGCCTTTGTACAACTGCCCCCGGCCAGCGATGCCAGAGCCCAGGGCATACAGCAGACCTACACCTTGTTGAAAGGCTATCTGATGCTGGGCCACCCGGAAAAAGCGGATGCCGAGTGGATGGCGAAAAACGTGCTGGCCTTGTGGCCACAGCGTGAGGGCGTGCCGGCGGGCACCTGGCAGGATCTGGCCCCGAAACTGCTGGGGTTTTATACCCAGCATCTCCCTGACCACCCGCAGTGGAAAACCAAGCCTGACGTTAACCTGGTCGGCACCGTGCGCCAGATCCTGCTTAAGCAGATTGGCCAGCGCAATGCGGAGTCCGGGTTGTATCAGGATATGCTGAAACGCGTCGCCAGCAACTGGCCTGACTTGACGCTGGCGGACATGACTGGCGATACGGATCCCGACACGCTGTTTTATACCGATGAGGTGGTACCGGGGATGTTCACCCGCCAAGCTTGGGAAGAGCAGGTTCAGCGTGCCATTGATGAGGTGGTGAAAACCCGTCGGGATGAAATCGACTGGGTGCTGACAGACAAAACCCATCCAGCGGGCAGCGAAGTCTCATCGGAAGCCCTGAAAGCGCGCCTGACCGAGCGCTATTTTACCGATTTCGGTAATGCTTGGCTGAACATGGTGAACACCATCCAGTGGCAGGAGGCGAGTTCTCTGTCGGAAGTTATCGCCCAGCTTAACCTGTTAGCAGACGTGCGCCAGTCGCCGTTGGTGGCGCTGATGAACACGCTGGCCTGGCAGGGCAAGACCGGTCAGAAAGGCGAGGCACTGGCGGATTCGCTGGTGGATTCGGCGAAAAAGCTGATGGGCCGCGAAAAAGATCCTCAGCAGTTTATTGCCCAGGCTCAGGGGCCGAAAGGGCCGCTGGACGCGGTGTTTGGGCCGCTGACGGGGCTGATGGAGGGCAAAGACGGCACCGGTAATAACGGTAACCTGAGCTTCCAGTCGTGGCTGGCCCGCGTTACGCAGGTGCGCCTCAAGCTGCAACAGGTGACCAGTGCACCGGATCCGCAGGCGATGTCACAAATGCTGGCCCAGACCGTGTTTCAGGGGAAAGCCGTCGATCTGACGGATACCCGTGACTACGGCAGGCTGGCGGCCGCCAGCCTCGGGCAGGAGTGGAGCGGTTTTGGTCAGTCGCTGTTTGTGCAGCCGCTGGACCTGGCCTGGCGGCAGGTGTTGGCCCCCGCCGCGCGCAGCCTGAACTCCCGCTGGCAGAGTACGATTGTCGAACAGTGGAATACCGCCTTTGCCGGGCGTTATCCGTTTAAAGCTACCGGCAGCGATGCTTCTTTGCCGCTGCTGGCGCAGTTCCTGCGTGGCGATTCCGGCCGTATCACTGCGTTCTTGAAAGCCAACCTGAGCGGCATTCTGCAGCAGGAAGGCAATCGTTGGGTGGTGGATCCGTCAGCCAGCCAGGGAATGACCGTGGATCCGGCGTTCCTCAGCGCCATCAACCAACTCGCAGAGATTGCGGATATCGTCTTTGCCCAGGGGGATGCCGGTGTACGGTTTGAACTGATGGCTCGCCCTTCGCGCGACGTTGCCCGCATGCAACTGACAATCGACGAGCAGAATCTGGATTACTTTAACCAGATGGAAAGCTGGCAGAGTTTCACCTGGCCGGGTGAGAGCTATTACCCAGGGGTACAACTGAGCTGGCGCAGTGTGAAAGCCGACATGCAGCTGTATGCCGACCAACAGGGGAACTGGGGGCTGATCCGCCTGCTGGATAAAGCGCAGGTCACGCCACTCGACAGTGGCCGCAGCCAACTGGTGTGGGTCACCCCAGATGGCGAGCAGCTCAAGTTCATCCTGCGCAGTGAACTGGGTGATGGGCCGCTGGTGCTGCGCAAACTTCAAGGGTTCCGCCTGCCAGAGACGATCTTTACCGTTGAACCAGCTGCCGCGAGCGAGCAACCCGAACCCTGAAATGAATATATGAACGCCGGTGCATCCTTGCACCGGTTTGTATTTCCTCCTTTTTTGACAACGTTTAGGGATCCTGTGCATGGATGATTTGACCCTGCGCTACTATGAAGCCGAAATGCGTTACCTGCGCGAGGCCGGTAAAGAATTTACCCGTGCCCACCCCGATCGGGCGGCTATGCTCAATCTTGATAAACCGGGTGCCCGCGATCCTTACGTGGAGCGCCTGTTCGAGGGCTTTGCCTTCCTGATGGGCCGCCTGCGTGAAAAGCTTGATGACGATCTGCCAGAACTGACCGAAGGGCTGGTTAGCCTGCTCTGGCCACATTACATGCGCACCATCCCGTCACTGGCGATTGTCGAGTTTGCCCCTGAGTGGCAGCACCTGCGCCAGGCCGAGTCTCTGCCGGAAGGGTTCTCTGTGCTGTCCCATCCGGTCGGGCCCCATCAAACCCAGTGCCAGTACCGCACAACGCGCGAACTCACATTGCAGCCGCTGCACCTTGCCGATGCTCGTCTACAGACCGAAAACGACGGGCGTTCTGCTATTCGGCTGCGTTTTGAATGCAGTGAAAAGGTAGACTGGTCTAAAGCCGGGATCGACAAGGTTGCTATCTACCTCAATGCGGAAAGCCCGGTCAGCGCCGCGCTGCATCTGGCGATGACCCGCCGCGTGCATGCCATGTATGCCCGCCATGCTGGAACACGTGCAGATCGCCAGCAGTTTGACGGCTGGTGCAAACCGATGGGCTTTGATGATAAGGATCGCCTGTGGCCGAAAGGCGATAGCGCTTTCAGCGGTTATCAACTGCTGCTGGAATACTTCAGCTTCCGCCCGAAGTTTATGTTTGTGGAGCTGCGCGGGCTGGAAACCCTTGGCCTTAACCCCGACAGCCGCTGGTTTGAAATCGACATCGTCCTCAGCGAGGCCTGGTCGTCTGACCTGCCGTTTGAAACAGAAAACTTCCGCCTGCATTGCGCACCGGTGATCAACCTGTTCCCGCTGGAGGCCGATCCGCTAACGCCCGATCCGCTGGAAAACGAGTACCTGCTACGCCCCCTGCGTTTGCAGGACGGCCATACCGAAATCTACAGCGTGGACCAAATCCATGGCGCGGTGAAAAACGGCAAACACCCCTATGTTCCCTTCACCAGCTTCCGTCACCGGGGCGGCATGATGCGCCACGATGCACCGGAGCGTTACTACCACACCCGGGTAAAACGCGGGCCTTCCGGCCTGTACGATACCTGGCTGATCCTCGGCGGGCGCTCCTTTGAACTGGAGCAGTTGGCGGCGAAACCAGAGTCGCTCTCTTTGCAACTGACCGGCACTAACGGCCAGCTTCCGCGCAAGGCGCTGGAAAGCACCCTGTTAAGCCGGGTGGTCAAAGCCGGAAAGGTCCCCGTCAAGGTACTGAACCTGTCAGCGCCGACACTGCCACTGTATCCCCCGGCCAACGATCGTTTTCACTGGCGGGTGATGAGCCATCTGGGTTCGAACTTCCTCAGCATGATGGACAACCCCGAAGTCCTGCGGGGTACCCTGGCGCTGTATGACTGGACCGATGACGAGATGAACCGCCGTCGCCTGGCCGCGATTGTGGCGGTAAAACATACCCTTATCCGCCGCTTTGAGAAGGGTTTTATGCTGCGCGGGGTAGACATTGAAATCACGCTCAACAGTGATGACTTTGCCGGTGAGGGTGATGTGAATCTGTTTGGTGAAATGCTGCACCGTTTCTTTGCGTTGTATGCGGATATTCATCTTTTCAACCAGCTCACGCTGGTGCTGCAACCTACAGGGAAACGACTGAGATGGCGCGAGAACCACAGTCAGCACGTACCGGGCTGACGCTCTACCTTAACCAGGATATCTGGCGGGCCAACTTTTACCGTTTCTGCCAGTTGCTGGAGCAGGAAAACCCCAAGGGGCCCAAGCTGGGAGCAACCAGCCACCCGGGCAACGATCCGGTGCGTTTCCGCCCTTGGCCGGGCATGGGGTTTCCGGTCCGTGAATTAAAAGCAGTGGAGACGGACCCCGATAATCCGGCGTTGCCGCCCACCGTGCGGACCACCTTTCTTGGGATGTACGGCGTTGACTCCCCGCTGCCCAGTAGCTATCTGGATGATATTGCCCAGCAGCAGGAAGGGCACGAGGCCGTCACTGCCTTTCTGGATATCTTCAGCCACCGGATCACCACCCAGTATTACCGCATCTGGCGCAAATATGCCTATCCGGCCACGTTCGAGGCGGGCGGTACCGACGCCACTTCGCAGTGCCTGTTGGGGCTGGTGGGTTTGGGGATCCCGGGTACGGCAGAGCATGTTGCCACGCCGGTATCGCGCTTTCTGGCGCTGCTGGGCACCATGCGTTTACCCACCCGTAATGCTGAAGGGATCCGCGCGCTGGTCAGCCTGCTGGCCCCGGAGACCGACGCCAGGGTTGCAGAGCACGATCCGGTAAAGATAGCGATAGCCAATCGCAGTGGTCTGGGGCAGGGCAATCGGGTCTCTCTGGCCCAACGGGCGTCGCTCGGCAAAACCGGGAAAGAGGCCAACAGCCGCGTGTTGGTCACGCTCTTCACCGAGAACCCGACCGAGGCGGCAGGTTGGCTCCCAGGGGGGCAGTTGCATACCGACTTGTTGGTGCTGATGCGTGTTTATCTGGGTTACCGCAGCGATGTGCGGCTGCGCCTGACCATTCCGGTACGGCTGTTGCCGGAACCGCGGCTGACTAAAAGCCGCCGTGTCCAACTGGGGCGTACCGGCCTGCTGGGACTGAAAGACGGCAAGCTCAGCAATCACCGTGAAACCCTGACCGTCAGCCTGGGCTGCTACGAAGGGCTGCAATGCAGCGCATTATCCCCGGCAGAAGACGGCCATTACCGCTTTGAATAAACGAACAATCGAAAGGAACTCCTGAATGGCAACACAAATCGGGTGGCGGGTGTTGACGCTGATGGCGTGCACCCTGCTGGCAGGCTGTGGTCTGACCCAGACCGTCAAGGACGGCACCGTCAATGCGACGAAGGCCATTTTTTATAAGCAGATCAAAACGCTGCATCTGGATTTTGCCCCACGCACGGCCATCAACGCCGATGGGGCACAAACGCCACTGGCCACCATGGTGTGGGTGTATCAGTTGAAAGACCGTAAGGCGGTGGATGAGGCGAGTTATCCAATGCTGCTGCGCAATGCCGACAAGATCCTGAAGGATGACCTGTTGGTGTCCAAATCCCTGTTGGTGATGCCGCAGGGCAGTGTGACGTTGAACATGCCGATGGACGAGAACGCCCAGTATGTGGCAGTGGTGGGGTTGTTCAACCGTCCGGATCTCAAGAAAAACGGCTGGCGCTTGGTGTTGCGCCGTGACGAGCTTGACCCGGATAAACCACGGACTATCGAACTGGCGGATGGCTTCCTCAGTCTGGTGCCGGTAAAGGAGTAGGGTAATGGACAATGGATGGCAAGGTTTCGACAGTCAGTCACGCTATATGCTTGAAATAAGCGACAGCCCGGTTCAGCCTGATGTGCTGCGTTTGCGTGGCCGGGAGGCCCTGAGCGCGCCGTTTAGCTGGCAGATTGAATTCACCACCCCGCAGGCCGATATTGCGCCTGAGCAGGTGCTGATGAAGTACGCCAGCCTGCGGATGCGCAGCGGCAAGCTAGTGCACGGCATCATCACCGGGTTTGAGTGGCTT
>JBAQHZ010000381.1:0-1931 GCA_049288585.1 Chania sp. | reverse complement strand
CAATACCACTGATTGGGTGGCCGCTGCCATCTTTCAGTGACAATTCTATCTGCGTCGTTGAACGACCATCGGCAGGCAGACGGGCATTTTTAATCATCAGATTGGAGGTAGCTGCAACGCCAAATCCGGTGACCACGACTTGACCCTGAGCAGGTTCAGAACGGTTACCTGATTTGTCGATGACGATCACGCTGATCGGGTAGCTGTTATTGCCCAGCAGGTTATATGATGGCAATACGGCCTGCCACCCCATACCGTTGGGGACAATCTTGCCACCGGCAGCGGTAAATCCGTCTGCTTGCCACTCATATGAAGCAACGCCGTTCTTACTGGTGACCTTGATCGGCAGCTCAATCGTCTGGCCTGAATCACCCTGTACCAACGGCGCCATCACCACGTTCAGTAATTGCTGCTCGCGATATTGCAGAACAATCTCATTATTACGGTCAACCAGCTCGTAGCGGCTGCCTGCCAGGGTGCGTTTTGCCCCTACGTTGGCCGGATCGAGCTGTTGAGACAGTTCGGTGCCAAAGGAATAATTGAAGGAAAGATTGAAGCGGGTGTCTTCCATCCCACTGGTTCCCTGCTTGTGGTCTGCACCAAGGGTAATAAGTGGTATAGGGGTGTAATTCACGCCGAAAGTGACGGCAGCCGGATCGGACTGGCGTTTATCTTTGCCAAATAAACCGACGTCATCACCAAAATACTGCTCATAAATCAGCTTGCCGCCCAACTGTGGCATGGACGGAAGATAGGCTTCTGTACGGATATCAAAACCATTGGCGGCTTTTTCATCAAAACCGTCCAGATCGCGTGAGTTCTTCCAACCGCTGACACCGAAATAGCCGTTGGCTGCAACGCGCAGGTAATCACGAGCATATTCACCGCCAATACCGAGGCGTGAATGATGGCCTTGAATATCCCGATCCAGGAACAAGTTATAGCCAAACATCTGCTGGTCGATAAAATGGCGCTGCCCTATACCTGCGTTAAGCGTGAGACGATCGTCAATATAGCGGGTACCCAGTTGGCTGAAGGTAAGCAGACTTGGGGTGTCTTGCAGCGGTAACAGAACGTCTAACTGGCTGCCTTTCAGATTAAGTTTGTCGTCCAGGTTCAATTGGACTCTGGCCGTACCAAATTGATTCAGCCAGGTTTCTACGGCGTCATTCGCTGTGCTGGTTGCAGCACCACGGGCGATAGATTCAGCCTGCTTGGTTGGATCGCCGCTGGCTAATACAGCCGCCAGATTGGTTGCTGCCGTCGCAACGGCTTGTTCATCTTCGGTATGGGCTTTTTTAGCCGCCATCACTGCCGGGGTGTAGGCAAGGCTCAGTGGAAATGCCACCTGCGTGACAATATTCGCCCAAGCTAACAGGATGGATAACCGAGATTTTTTTGGCATCTCTGGCTTACGGCGAGAGTGTAAATCGTGCGTGTTCAATGCAACTACCTTATAGATAAATTGAAAAGATATATTTACAGGAGGGGCTAATGCATTTGCCCCACCTGTTTTTGTGTGTTGAAGGAATAATTAAATTGAATAGAATCAATACTAATCATTAAGTTGTGATTTAACGCTTAATAAAGGCGATTTTTTTTCATATTGATAAAATGAGTGTCGATAGTGACTACATAAAGTCAGGCTTAACAATTGGCTTCAATAAAATAAAAACCAATACTGAAAAGGTTGTCATGTGAAAATACCAGCATGATTCTGTCATCTATAATTATTTTATGGCTTCATTTCATCTGTTAACTTCACTACTAATTCCTCACTATTGTATGAGATGTATGAAAAAACGTAAATAAACTAATTTTTATACCTAATAATTTATTTTAATCGATACCTTTCTTATGAGTAGATCGTTTTTTATCTCTGATAAGAGTAATTTATTTTAGTCACTGCACAAGTAATTTCCTTACACTAC
>JBAQHZ010000380.1:0-3212 GCA_049288585.1 Chania sp. | reverse complement strand
CCATGATGCTTTCCTGGCCGAGTTGGAAGGGAAGTTGGTGAGCCTGGAAGTAAAAAGACTGACTCCGCTCTGAGTCAGTGAAAGCCCGGGGAACCGGGCTTTTTGATCGTCGTCTAAAAAACCATAGGAGCCGCACGCAGCTCCCAGCGGATTTATTTCAACAGCGCTTGAGCCTTGGCCACCACGTTATCCACGGTGAAGCCAAACTCTTTGAACAGCAGATCTGCTGGCGCAGACTCACCGAAAGTGGTCATACCCACGATCGCGCCGTTCAGGCCCACGTACTTGTACCAGTAATCCGCAATACCCGCTTCCACCGCCACACGGGCAGTCACAGAAGATGGCAGCACAGATTCGCGGTAGGCTGCGTCCTGCTTGTCGAAGGCATCGGTAGACGGCATTGAGACTACGCGCACTTTACGCCCTTCTGCACTCAGCTTGTCAGCAGCCTGTACGGTAATCCCCACTTCGGAACCGGTAGCGATCAGGATCACCTCTGGCGTGCCAGCACAATCTTTCAGCACATAAGCCCCACGGTAAACGTTCGCCAACTGCTCGGCGGTACGTGGCTGCTGGGTCAGATTCTGGCGTGAGAACACCAGCGTGGTTGGGCCATCGCTGCGTTCGATACCGTACTGCCAGGCAACCGCAGACTCCACCTGGTCACAAGGACGCCAGGTGCTCATATTCGGGGTTACGCGCAGACTAGCCAGTTGCTCAACCGGCTGGTGCGTCGGGCCGTCTTCGCCCAAGCCGATCGAATCGTGGGTGTAAACAAACACGTTGCGGATTTTCATCAGCGCCGCCATACGCACCGCGTTACGGGCGTATTCCACAAACATCAGGAAGGTAGCGGAGTACGGCAGGAAACCACCGTGCAGCGCGATACCGTTGGTGATGGCGGTCATGCCGAACTCGCGCACGCCGTAGTGGATGTAGTTGCCGGCCAGATCATCGCTCAACGATTTGGAGCCAGACCACAGCGTCAGGTTGCTCGGAGCCAGGTCAGCGGAGCCGCCGAGGAATTCCGGCAGCACTTTACCGAAAGCTTCCAACGCGTTCTGCGAAGCTTTACGGCTGGCGATATTGGCCGGGTTAGCCTGCAACTGCTCAACGAATTTTTTCGCTTCTGCTTTCCAGTTGGCTGGCAGTTCACCGTTCACACGGCGTTTGAACTCGGCAGCCAATTCTGGGAAGGCCTTGGCATAGGCAGCAAACTTATCGTTCCAGGCCGCTTCTTTCGCCTTACCGGCTTCTTTGGCATCCCACTGGGCATAGATATCCTGTGGAATTTCGAATGCCGGGTATTTCCAACCCAACTGCACGCGAGCCGCAGCCACTTCGGCTTCGCCCAACGGAGCACCGTGGGAATCGTGAGTACCGGCCTTATTTGGTGAACCGAAACCGATGATGGTTTTGCACATCAGCAGGGAAGGCTTGTCGGTGACTTTATGGGCTTCTTCGATCGCGGCCTTGATTGCATCGCTGTTATGGCCGTCAACGCCACGCACCACGTGCCAGCCGTAGGCTTCGAAACGCTGGGCGGTATCATCGGTAAACCAGCCTTCTACGTGGCCGTCGATGGAAATACCGTTGTCATCATAAAACGCGGTCAGTTTGCCGAGCTTCATGGTGCCAGCCAGCGAACAGGCTTCGTGAGAAATACCTTCCATCATGCAGCCATCACCCATAAAGGCATAGGTGTGGTGGTCGACAACGTCGTGGCCTGGGCGGTTGAACTGCGCGGCCAGCGTGCGTTCAGCGATGGCAAAACCGATGGCGTTGGCAATCCCCTGCCCCAATGGGCCGGTGGTGGTTTCTACCCCAGGGGTATAGCCGTATTCCGGGTGGCCCGGGGTTTTGGAGTGCAGTTGGCGGAAGTTTTCCAGCTCGCTCATCGGCAGGTCATAGCCAGTGAGGTGCAGCAGGCTGTAAATCAACATGGAGCCATGGCCGTTAGACAACACGAAACGGTCACGGTCAGCCCAGTGTGGGTTAGTCGGGTTATGGTTCAGGTAGTCACGCCACAGGACTTCGGCGATATCTGCCATCCCCATAGGGGCCCCAGGGTGGCCGGAATTGGCTTTTTGCACGGCATCCATGCTAAGGGCGCGGATCGCGTTGGCAAGCTCTTTACGAGAGGACATGTTTTACTCCAGGTCGGATTAAAAAAGCAGTCTAGTTTTCTATTTTCTCAGACTCAGCATTAAAACGGCAATCCCTAATGCCAAATGTGAGCGAGTACGCAACTTATTATACCCGTCGCATTTCGAAAGACAGATACCTTAACTGCCTATTGAAACAATTGGGCATGGCACGTTCGGTCAGTTTTTCGGAATAACACTATTCCCGCCATACTTGACATACAATAGGCTCGTGCGACAGAAATGACGTCAACGAACATTGCACAAACATTATTTTACTATCATAGGAAGATAGCTTTATGAAGATCCGTACTTCTTTGATTGCATTAAGCATTACCACTCTGTTGAGCGGCTGCCAGAACCTGAATACCGATACTCTGATGCAATCTGGGGCGCAAGCCTTCCAGGCTGCCACGTTGAGTAATGACGATGTCAAAGCGCTGAGTGATAAATCCTGCGCCGAGATGGACAGCCAGGCTCAAATCGCGCCAGCAGACAGCACCTACACACAGCGCCTGAACAAGATCGCTGCTGCACTGGGTGATAATATCGACGGTACCTCCGCGAACTACAAGGTTTACCTGACAAAAGACGTGAATGCCTGGGCGATGGCCAACGGTTGCATCCGCGTTTACAGCGGCCTGATGGATCTGATGAACGACAACGAAGTCGAAGGCGTGCTTGGCCACGAAATCGGCCACGTCGCATTGGGCCATACCCGCAAAGCGATGCAGGTGGCTTATGGCACTGTTGCACTGCGTACCGCAGCAGCTTCGGCTGGCGGCATCGTGGGTTCACTGTCTGAGTCGCAGTTGGCCGATCTGGGCGAAAAACTGGTCAATGCCCAGTTCTCGCAGAAACAGGAAAGCCAGGCTGACGATTATTCGTTTGATCTGCTGAAGAAGCGCGGTATCGATCCGAACGGATTGGTGACCAGTTTCGAGAAGTTGTCACAGATGGAAGGCAGCCGCAAAAGCAGCATGTTTGACGGCCACCCGCCTTCAGAAGCTCGTGCGCAGCATATCCGTGAGCGTATCGCAGCAGGGAAATAATCCCCTCACCCTAACC
>JBAQHZ010000379.1:0-8968 GCA_049288585.1 Chania sp. | reverse complement strand
GCCAAGATAGTTACCGATATCACCACGCGTCATGGTCAGGCGGAATTCACGCGGTGAGAAACCACGTTCGGCAAAGCGGCGTGACAGGTTATAAACGAAAGCGGCCAGACGTTCTTCCGCGTTTTTCTTCGACAGCAGCAGGATCATATCCTGATCGCCTTTGATTTCACCGCTCATCAGCCGCATGATTTGCTGGCGCAAGTTAGGCATTTTGCCGGAGAGATCGTCCAGCGTTTCGAAAGGGATTTCACACACCATGGAAGTTTCCAGCGCCTGGGCAAAGCTCGGGTGCTTCATGCCGCCAATGGCGTCAAAGCCCACTAAGTCGCCTGCCAGATGGAAGCCGGTAATCTGTTCATCACCTTGCTCGGTGATGGTGTAACTCTTGATGGTTCCGGAGCGGATCGCGTACAGGGATTTCAACTCATCGCCTGCCTTGAACAGCGTCTGGCCTTTCTGGATCGGCTTTTTCCTTTCGATTATGTTGTCGAGTTGGTCTAACTCGTGCGTATTCAGGGTAAAAGGGATACACAGCTGGCTGATGCTGCAGTCTTGGCAATGGATCGCACAACCACCAGACTGGATACGACGAATCACGCGCATTTCCGGGATCATAGATTACGCTCATGCAATAATTGATATGAGTCAATTTTAACATCTTTTGCGGCAGGTGATAAGAGCAGCAATAACAAGATTAGGGGTATTGTGTGCGAATTTTAAACGATGGCTCCGCCGATTATTCTATAGCTCACTGAAGTTACTTGGTTTATTGCTCAATCGCCTAGCCGGCCGGTTTCCGCTATCGATTGATAAATAACGAAGTAATCCGGCCACATCGCTAAAATTTTCGCGTCCTACATATGGTGAGTTTCTCGCGATAATCACAAAAGGTGATGATCGCCTTGATCAACAAATCAATATTTCAACATAACCCACTGCCGCCGCGATGCGCAAAACCCGGTAAAAGGCAGTGCGCAGGCGGCGGCAAATGATGCTCCGGCTTATTGTGCGGTATTTTTAGCCAATACCTCGTTACCTAACCGATAGTGTGGCACCGAGTTGTGGCCCGGTTGTTCGACTTTAACCACCAGCGTTAGCACTGCCGCCACCAGATACAATCCGGTGTATACCCAGACCACGCCAACAATATCGAAGAACGGCAGAATGATGGAAGCAATGGCCGGGGCGGCAAAATTACTCAGGCCCGCGGACAGGTTATAGATAGAAATGGCTGCACCTTTGTGCTCCGGCTCCAAAACCGGGAACACCGCCGTCATCGGCACAAAGGCTGCCACGGTGATCCCCAGCATGACCGCCGGGATCAGCGCCGCCCAGAAGTTGTGGCCGAAATAGACCGGCAGGTAATAGAACGCCAGGCTGGAAATAGCGCAACCAATGCAGCCAAACCAGCGCACCTGGCGCATCCAGCCGATTTTTTCCCCTAGAATGCCCCACATGATGTTGGTGAAAATGGTGACGAAGAAGAACACCGCCCAGATTTGCAGCCATTCGGACATGCTGAAGCCCAAACGCCCGACAAACAGCATCGGCATGATCACCGCAAAACCAAACAGTGACAGCGTATTGATGATGCGGATCAGGCTGGCGAGGAAGATATTGCGGTTGGTGAACAGAATGGTCACCGCACGAGAAAGCTCTTTCAGTTTCTCTTTCGGCGTTAAATCGGCTTTGCTGCTGGGTTGCCCCACGTTGCGCAGCAGTACCAGCGCCATCACGCCCCCGGCGGTGACCCAGGCAATAGCAAACCACAGTGTGCCGGTTTCACCGATCAGCGGAATGGTGAAACTGGGCAGATAGCTACCCACACAGCCGATGCCGATGGAATACATCGCCCAGAACCAGCCCATTGCCGAAGAGAGCTGCTGCTTCGGTACGTTCTGCACCACCAGCATCACAAAGGAATAGATGAATAACGGATAGGCCAGGCCGCGAATGCCGTAGAACAGCAGCATCAGCGGGTAATTTTTCATCCCTAGGCCGAACAGCATAAACAGCACGTGCATCACCACCCACAGGATAAAGCCGATACGCATCGCTTTCTGCGGGGTGATAATTTCTGCCACCACGCCGGAACTCCAGGCGGCTAGCGCTGCCGCCAGGCCATAGACGGTAAACACCAGCGCCGACTCCGCCGGTGAAAATCCCATATCGGTGATGTGTTTCGACAGAAAGGCCATCTCAAAACCATCGCCGCTCATGAAAACGGCAATGGCGATATAGCCCCAGAACAGGTTCATCGGCAGCCCAAACCAATGCTTGTGCGTCTCTTGCATAGCAAACTCCAACGTAGGTGTAAGGGAACAGGTTTTTTTATTATTTATTACGCCGGGTTATGCCCGGCGCAGTGCTAGCTGTTGTTGATACAGTTGGCGATAAACCGCCAGCCGCTCGGTCAGTATCGGTTGACGTTCACCGTTGGGCAGGAAGCTGCGCTCAATGGCCGGTTTATGGCAAACCTGTGCCACGCTGCCACCGTCGGCCAACCAGCCCAAGCGAGCAGCACCTAATGCGCCACCGGCTTCGCCCCCCTGATGGGTAACCACTGGCAGATCGAGTACGTCGGCCATTAGTTGCGCCCAATGCTCACTGCGTGCACCACCGCCGATCAGCGAACATTGTTGCAGCCTTGTTCCCGCCTGCAGCAGCACTTCCAGCCCGTCGGCCATGCCAAACGCCACGCCTTCCAATACCGCGTATCCCATCGCTGCCCGCTGATGAGCATGAGTCAAACCATGGAAAGCCCCTTGGGCCAGAGGATCGTTATGCGGGGTACGTTCGCCGGAAAGATAGGGCAGAAATACCGGTGCCAGCCGCTGTTCCGCCTGATTCATCTGGGCAATTTCGGCCAACAGCGTGGTTTCATTGCTGCCAACCAGTTGGCAGAACCAGCGCAATGCACTGGCAGCGGTGAGCATCACGCTCATCTGATGCCAGCGATCGGGCAGGGCGTGGCAGAAGGCATGAACGGCCGATTGCGGATTCGGGCGGAAACGATCGTTAACCGCAAACAGCACGCCCGAGGTGCCTAAAGAGATGAAAGCATCGCCGGGATTAACCGCGCCGATACCCACCGCGCTTGCGGCATTATCGCCACCGCCACCGGCGATAGTGACATTGTCACCTAATCCCCAGGCGCGGGCGATATCGCCTTTCAATTGGCCGGAGGCCTCACTGCCTTCGACCAGGCGCGGCATATGGTCGCGCGTGAGGCCGCAGGCGGCGAGTAGGCTATCTGACCAGTCCCGTTTCGCCACATCGAGCCACAGAGTTCCGGCAGCGTCCGACATATCAGAGACTTTGTCACCGCTCATCATCCAGCGCAGAAAATCTTTCGGCAGCAGCACGGTGGCTGTTTGCGCGAAAATTTCCGGCTCATGGCGGGCCACCCACAGTAACTTTGGCGCAGTGAAGCCCGGCATGGCCAGATTACCGGCGATCTGATGCAGTTCCGGCGCGCTTTGCGCCAGCTGTTGGCACTGCTCGGCGCTACGAGTGTCATTCCACAAAATGGCAGGGCGTAAAACCTGATTATCGCGGTTGAGCAGCACCGCGCCGTGCATCTGGCCGGACAGGCCCAGCGAGCGGATCAGCGGCCATTGCTGCGGTGTTTTACTGCGCAGGCGGGCAACCACCGTCTGCGTGGCCCGCCACCAGTCGGCGGGATCTTGCTCTGCCCAGTGTGGATGCGGGCGCTGCACGTCCAGCGCCTCGCCGGCACTGGCGACAATGCTGCCGCTGTCATCAATCACCACAGCTTTGATTTCTGAAGTGCCTAAATCGAGTCCTAAATACATGATCCGCTCCCGTTATTGCGCCAGCCAGTGGTTAACCTTGTCGATCGATTGGCGCAGCAGTTGGGCAAACGGCTCGCTGTGGGCCAAGGTGCTGAACAGCTTTTCATCGGCGGCAAAAACGGCCACCGGATCGGCGCTATTGAACATCTGGTGTACGGCGGTGGCGTCCAGAATGCCGTCCTGATAGTCATAAGGCAGGCCGTTCTGGTGCCAACGCTGCATAAAGACAAAGAACAGCGCAGGCAACATGGCGGTAGCCGCTGGCACTTGGCCGCGTTGATAGCATTCCTGCAAGGTGGGGGTGATAAAACCGGGGATTTTAGAGAAACCATCGGCGGCAACGCGCTGGTTGGTATCGCGGATGTAAGGGTTACTGAAACGCTCCAAAACCACGTCACGGTAAGCGGCCAAGTCGAGCGGGCTCGGGGTCAGCGACGGAATCACATCTTGCGTCACATAATCGTAAGCCAACTGACAGATCGCAGGTGTGCCAGTACTTTCATGGATAAAGCTTTGGCCGATCAGCGTGCCCGCCCAGGCAATACAACTGTGGCTGGCATTGAGAATGCGGATTTTGGCTTCTTCATACGGCAATACCGATTCAACCAGCTCAACGCCCACGTCTTCCAGCGCCGGACGCCCGGCAATAAAATCATCTTCGATCACCCACTGGATAAAGGCTTCGCCCATTACCGGTGCACGGTCCTGAAAGCCGGTGGCCTGCGCTACGCGTTGGGCAACGTCTGGAGAAGGGCGCGGCGTGATACGGTCAACCATGGTATTCGGGCAGCGGGTATGACTTTCAATCCAGCCGATCAGCACCGTTTCCTGGCGCAGTTGCAGGAACTGCATCAAACCATGGCGGAAACGCTCACCGTTATGGCGCAAGTTATCACAGTTTAACAGCGTGACAGGGTCACTATTAATCTGTTTTCTGTGCGCCAGCAGTTGGGCGATGGTGCCATAAATGGTGCGACAACCGCCCAGCAGATCCGCCTGAATATCGGCGTTGTTCTGTTCCAGGTTGAACTGATTATCCAGATAGTAACCCCCTTCGGTGACGGTGAAGGAGATCACACGGGTTTCCGCGCGTGCTCCTTCAGCGATCAACGCCGCGAGTTCGTTATCCCAAGGGACAACCTTACGGATGGAAATGATGGTTTCGTACTGGCGCTCTCCTTGCGGAGTCACGGTTTCCAACACGTACTGACCGTTTTGCTCTGCCAGCACGTTAAGCAGCGGTGTTGCGTCATCGCGGATGTTGGCTAATGCAATCGACCAGCGCGTATCACCGTTGGCAATCAGGCGATGCAGATACCATGCCTGATGAGCACGATGAAAAGAACCGGCACCAATATGCAGCCAAACGGCGGGGGAAGCGTTCAAGGGGTTGTTCATCATGTTCTCCGTCAAAGTTATAATTGAGCATCGGCCCTTTTGTTGGGCATTTGCTCTTTTGCTGGCGATAGACTAATTAAACTTTTGCCCTTTAAATGGGCTTTAGCTCACAAAAGTACAAATCGATAACCCGACGTATCAGCAATGCCCGTAAAATGGGGTATCAGCGTTAGAAGGCAGAAGGGCGAAATGAGTCGACACGATAAGAAACTGGATCAGGCGGCACGCGCTGCTTGGATGTACTACGTGGCTGGGCAGACCCAGCATGAGATTGCCGATGCACTCGGCGTGTCACGGCAGGTAGCGCAACGTTTGGTGGCGCTGGCGATCGACAGCGGCCTGATCAGCGTCAATATCTCACACCCGGTGGGCCGTTGCATGGAACTGTCCGCGCGCTTGAGCGAGCGCTATGGGTTGAGCCTGTGCCAAGTGGTGCCAAGCCAAGGCATGGCGAGCGCAGGGCTGAACCGGGCGGTGGCGGTAGCCGGTGCCGAAGTGATGGCGCAGTTTATCCGTGATGAACAGCCGCTGATCATCGGCGTCGGTTCTGGCCGCAGCCTGAAAGCGGCAATTGATGAACTGCCCGATTTTGAACGGCCACAGCACAGCTGCGTGTCACTGATCGGGGCGATTGCTGCCGACGGTTCCTGTACGCGCTATGACGTACCGCTATGGATGGCGGAAAAAACTCAGGGCCGTTACTTTATTCTGCCCGCGCCGCTGTTTGCCGACAGCGAGCAGGATCGTACACTGTGGTGCAACCACCGCATTTATCGCACGGTAAACGAGAAGGCCAGCCAGGCCGATGTGACCTTTCTCGGCATTGGCACCATCGGATTTCAGTGCCCATTGCACCAGGATGGGTTTATCTCGGCGGAGGAGGTTGAGCGTTTAGCCGCAGCCAATGCGGTAGCCGAAATGCTGGGGCATTTTATTGACAGCGAAGGGCGGCGGGTGGCCAGTGAGCTCGATCAGCGCTTGACCAGCGTTAACCTGTGTCAGCAGCCGGAGAAACCGGTGATCGCGTTAGTCGGTGGCGCGGAAAAACATCGTGCCATCCGCGCAGCTCTGTTGGGCCGCTGGATCAACGGCCTGGTTACCGACGAAGAGAGTGCGCAGGCTCTGTTGGGCGATTAAATCAGATCGTTTTGCAGATAGCCTTCATGCCTGAGCAGCCACTGTTTGCGCTGCACGCCGCCCGCATAGCCGGTGAGTGCACCCTGCGCGCCAATCACCCGGTGGCAGGGCACCACAATGCTGATCGGGTTAGAACCGTTGGCCATGCCCACTGCGCGTGACGCGGTTGGGCGGCCGATGCGTTTTGCCAGTTCGCCATAGGTAATAATCTCGCCGCAGGGGATCTGGCGCAGTTGCTGCCACACGGTGCGCTGGAATTCGGTCCCGGCGGTCATCACCGGCACACGATCAATGACCGCCAACTCACCGGCAAAATAACGCTGCATCAGCTCGGTCAGGCCGCCGGGGTTAGCTTGCTCCTGCAATGTGAAGCGATCGGCACGATAGTGGGTGTTCAGCAGCTTCATCAGACGTGCTTCATGATCGGTCCAATCCAGGGCGCGCATACGGCCTTGCTCGTCACCGATCAACACCAGTTCACCGACCGGCGTCGGCATACGATCAATAAAAAAAGTCTGCATGTTGTTCACTCCTCAGGGTTGAGGTGCAGATTATGACATGAAAAAACGCAGAACGATGGCGGATTTCGGACATAAAGGTGGAACGCAATTTATGCGTAAAAGCCCCCCTGATACCAACCCATCGTTCGTTCAACAATTGTATCGACGGGCTGGTACTGGTCGACTTAACCCGGCTGAAACCTGCTCGTTATCAACGCTATATTGCGGTTCATCAGGTACAGGAAAGCCGATTGGTGTAAGCGACGGTATTTTATTGCTACTCGGCGCGGGTATCGCCTAGGATTGGGGTTTTCTTTCGCCGGAGCGAACGATGTTTCCCCCCTATACTCCTAACTTGTTGGCGGCTCATGAGCCCGCGGCGGTAACCGTTGAGAGACCGCAGGGTACTTCTCCATTCCTGTTATTGTGCGACCATGCTGGTCAGGCGATTCCCCAATGTTTGGGCGATCTCGGCCTGGCTAGCGGCGATATTGACCGCCATATCGGTTGGGATATTGGTGCACTGAGTGTTTCACAACTGTTGGCTCAGCATCTGGATGCTACGTTGATTCATCAGCACTACTCACGTCTGGTGATTGACTGCAATCGCACCCCCGGTGGAATAACTTCAATTCCGTTGATATCTGAACTGACACCCATTCCCGCTAACCAGGGTATTACTGCGGCTGAAGCTGGAGCACGTGAGCAGGAAATCTTTCACCCTTACCATCAGACTATCGATCGCACATTGATCGCCCGCCAAGCTAATGGCCAGTCCTGTGCGGTGATTGCCATACACAGTTTCACACCGGTTTTTAAAGGAGAATCACGCCCGTGGCAGGTTGGTCTACTGTTTAACCGTTATCCGAAATTTGCCCGGTTATTGGCAGAATTACTGCGCGAAGAAGGGGATCTGCAAGTGGGGATTAACCAGCCTTATGCCATGACCGATGTCACGGACTATACGCTGCCAGTGCATGCAGAACGCAAGGCATTGCCCTACGTCGGCATTGAGATTCGTCAGGATTTGATCGCCGATGTTGACGGTCAAAAGGCCTGGGCGGCACGTTTTGCTCGGCTGTTACCTCAGGCGTGGCACCGTTGGGGGATATAATTTAAGGCTATTTTCTACTTTGCAGCCAGCACATACATCATCATGCATGTGCTGGCATGCTACATCACGGCTTTTTACTGGCTACCGGTGCATATTCAACGGGTACCCAGCCATAACCCGATTTTTCGGCGCGAACATGCCCCAACCCTGGGAATGGCAAGTGTGCACCACCGACCCAAAGCTGTTTTTTGGCGGCGTTAGCAAAAACTTTCAGGCGCGTGGCAATCGCTTGTTTGCTGTCGGTATCAAACTCCAGCGAGACTTTGGGTTTGGCAAACTGCAGCGAATGACTATGCACAATATCGCCCCACAGCAACAGGTTTTGCCCTTCGGAACTGAACAGATACGCGGTGTGCCCTGGCGTATGGCCCGGCGTTGATACTGCTTCTACACCGGGGAACAACGTGTCGCCCGGCGCATAGCGCTTCAGCCGCCCTTGGGCTTCGTAAGGTGCTACGGCATCTTGCGACAGCTTGAACATCGGCTGTGCCGCTTCTGGTGCCTTTTGTGCGATCTCCTTGCTTAACCAGTAATCGGCTTCTGCCTTGGCGACATACACAGTTGCGTTAGGGAAGGCGGCTTTGCCCTGATCGTTGATGCCGCAGGCGTGATCCGGGTGCAAGTGGGTCAGCAATACGCTGTCGACCTGCTCAGGTTGATAACCGGCAGCGCGCAGATTGCTCTGAATCTTTCCTAGCGTTGGGCCGAAGCACTGTGCCGTGCCCGCATCCACCAGGATCAGATGCGTTCCGGTATTCACTAAGAAAGCGTTAACCGCGGTTTGAATCCCCGAAGTGCTGTCAACAAACATGCGCGCCAGCAGCTTTTGCATATCGGGTTCGCTGATGTTGTGGAATAGGCTGGTCTTTAATTTTGTGCTGCCATCGTACAACGCCGTGACCTCCATATTGCCCAGCATCATGCGGTAGTAACCGGGAACCTGGGTTTGTTGCTGCGCGGGCACACTGGCGGCGTTGACAGAGGGCACCACGCTGGCGCAGGCC
>JBAQHZ010000378.1:0-2812 GCA_049288585.1 Chania sp. | reverse complement strand
CGAATAAATAATTATCTAACTAATAATTTCATTTGAAATTAATATGATCAAATTAATTGGGTTTGCTACCATTTTTTATTTTGCTGCTCCCATCGCCGATATCTCCATCCTGTTTTGCACCTTCATCTCAACGGGTTTTAGCCAGCTCGCCACCTTTGTTTTATAATTAATCACAACCAAGTAATCAAAAAGTGGTGTTTCTCGCCTCAGATGGGATCGCTGAGGTAGTATAGCTGTTTGATTGATCGGATCATTGGGCAGAAAACGATGCGACGGGTGAGAGAGTTACTGATGGCACTATGAAAACAGTCAAGCCGCGCCGTCCGCATGGACGGTGGATCTATTACGTTCTGTATGAAGATATTCTGTGGCCATGCCCGGTGAAATGGGAATGGGAGAGTAGTTATGCGGCTTGGTTGCCTTTTTACTACTCGCCAACGCTGGAGTTTATTGCTGGTGACCCCGCTAAAGCAGTCAAGGTGAGCAAAACCAGGGCACTGGATTTAACGCCGAAACGTTTCTCTTACGTTTCTTAACGCTGACCTGATTATCAATCATCACCTATGCTCAGTAAAATTTAGGCCGTTTGGTGGCGAAAATAGAGGCTTTAAGCGAGCCTTGGTACAGGTCGGTGCCACCAAGGCGGTTATTGATAGGCCAGTCTAGTCCAGTAAATCACTGACGGTACGGCGAACATAATGTGTCATTTGTGCCAAATCTTCTGCGGCGACCGGACCGCCACCGGCGCGCACGACCTGCTGTTCGATCTGGGCGATTTCCTGCTCAACTTTGTTGGCGATCTGCACTTTGACGATTTTGTCCACTGATGAGAGTAAGACTTTCAGTACCACTTTCAACGCGATGTTTTCGCAGAATGAATCGTAATAATGAACTGCTGGCGGTTCCACCGTTGGCTGAGGTACGCGGGGAGCCAGAGCTTTGAAACTGTCTACATTTTCAATAATAAGATCCATGTCTCTTATTAGTTCATCAAAATCTTTAGACACTGACTTATTTCCCTTTGCAATACGCAAAAATAAACGCCTGGCCCTGGCTTAAGAGCAGGCAGAACACCTCTTGAATCCACCATGACGTTCAGGTTGTGAATGGCAGGCTGAGTGGCATTTTAACCTTGCGGTAGTTCAGCAACAAGATGGGGCCGATGGATGTTCGGCCCTGAGGGATAACTACCGGTGATGATTGCTGGGTTTTTCAGCTTTGCAGCGTGTTCACTTTGACGTGAAGTGGGTGGCGGCCAGTAAGGTACCAAAAGCGATCAGGATCCCGCCAAAGAACCGGTCGATCCCTTGGCGCATGCGCAGGAAGCGGGCATTGACGCCGGGTGATGAAAAGAACAATGCCACGGTACTGAACCAGATAACGTGTGCCAATGAAATAAACAGCCCGTAGCCGATCTGCACCGCAACTGGGGTTTGGGGATCAACCACCTGTACAAACAGGCTGACAATAAACAGAGTGGTTTTTGGATTGAGTAGGTTAGTCAGAAAGCCGGTTTTTAGCGCACCTAAATCATTGGAGGCGACAGAGGTTTGCGATACGAACGGCAGATTTGCCTGGCGCAGCAGGTTAATGCCCAGATAGATCAACCAGATTGCGCTGACAGCCTTGAATAAAGAAAATACCCACAAAGACTGTAGTATCAGCATTCCGATACCGATAAGGGTATAAGAGATATGAACCAGCACGCCAGCGCCGATGCCACAGGCATTCAGTAATCCGGCACGGCGTGAGAGCAACAGACTATTGCGCGAAACCATTGCAAAGTCAGGCCCAGGGCTTATTACAGCGAATAAAGTAATAGAGACAACAGCTAAGAGTTCAGTCATGATTTTTACGCTCAAAAGTTGGTTTTTTGTATTTGATTTATAAGGAAAAAAATGTACGGGGACAAACGATGAAAACTGACCATATTGGTGAGAAATGCTCACGCAAAGTCGGTCGGCAACTGTCACTAGGCGGGTTACGTTGTTTTGAGGCTGCGGCACGTAGGGAAAGTTTTACGCTGGCGGCACAGAATCTGAGCCTGACGCATGGTGCAGTGAGCCGAGCGGTGCGCGCACTTGAAGATGAACTTGGTGTAGCACTGTTTGAACGCCGCCATCGACGAGTATTTCTGACCTCCGCGGGCCGCAAGTTGTTTCAGGCTACGCAGCAGGCATTTGGTATTCTGGAGGATGCTACCCAAGAGTTATACCAGCAGGCGCAGGATGCACCGATAGTCCTTTCCTGTGAGCCCACATTGCTGATGCGCTGGCTGATCCCCCGCTTACCTGAATTTCAGGAAGTTTTACCGGAAATCAATCTGCAGTTAGTCGCCGGTGGAGGGCCCTTTGCTTTTCGCGATGGCACGACGGTGGCGATACGTCGTAACGATTTTGACTGGGGCAGTAATGTGCACAGTGAGCCTTTGTTTGTCGAAAAGGTTGGCCCGGTCTGCAAGCCTGAGATGCTCGATCAGTTTGTGGTAGATGACGGTGTGGAAAAACATTTACGTGACAACGCTCTGTTATTGCATGCCGCCACTCGCCCGTATGCCTGGCGCGATTGGGCTACCTCGCAGGGGATCTCACTCACTAATCAGCCACAGCAGTATTTCGATCACTTCTATTTCAGCCTGCAAGCCGCAGTTGCGGGCGTCGGCATTGCTATTGGCCCCTGGCAGCATGTGCGTGATGATATCAAGGCTGGCTTGTTAATTGCTCCGTTTGGTTTTGAACAGGACGGCAGCGGTTATTGCCTGTTGACGCAAAATAAAGTAGTACCCGGTAGCCAGGTAGCCAGAGTGATTGCT
>JBAQHZ010000377.1:0-21975 GCA_049288585.1 Chania sp. | reverse complement strand
AATATAATAGCTGGGTTTTTATGCATGACTTTCATCAGCCAAGAGCCAGCACCTTGCTGAACTTTACTCCAACTCACTGATTAAAAAAATGATTTAAAGTTGAAATTAACTCTTTCATTACAGACTCCGTGCTGTAACCATACCTAAAGGGTATGAATACAGTATTAATCTTAGATAACAACAAGGAAAGTTCCTTATTATGGCATCGCACTCAAAACCATGACTCTTATATTATTTAATGTCGTATAACGCTGGCCGGCGCTTTGAATGTATACCCTAAATAATTCGAGTTGCAGGAAGGCGGCAATTCCGAGAGTCCCCAGGAGCATAGATAACTATGTGACTGGTGCGAGCGGATGCAGCCAACACCCAAGCAACTTGAAGTATGAAGGGTATAAACAACGTAAAAAACCTTCGGCACCGCTATTTCTAACGCTGTTAGCTCACGGACACTCAGGGTGAAGTTAATTCATCTCATTGCCGGTTCTTTCAAACGATATTACCGCAGGCCCGCACAGAGAGTACGTCCTTCAATTAACTGAGTGAGTTATTGCAACTCCAAAAGAGACCAAGAGGCACTTGTGAAAATACGGATTTCGCTGCTACTGCTTTCGCTGCTGCTCGCTGCTTGTGCTGAACGCACAGAGCCTGCGATCGCTGCCGATGCTTTGGTCAGCCATCAGGTGGATGGCGTGACATTGACACACCGCACCGCCATTTCCCCACCAGCACAGTTCAAACCGATCAATAAAAAGTATCGCAGCCTGTACAGCGCCAGCCTGATGAGCGAGCCGAGATACAACGGCCAAGTGCTCGGCAGGCTGAAGAATGCCACCCCTTTCTTCGCCTTAGGCGAAGTAGAAAATAAATGGCTGGCCGTCTCGCAGGAACCTGGAGGGGAACTGATAGGTTATATCCAGGGCAATGCCGGGGTTGCTGAAAGCCAATACCGGGCGGAGATCCGTAAAGATCGCCCCCGAACCCACCATGCCGGTGCCACAAAGGGTGCTGAAAACTGCGTGACCCTGGGTAAGAACAGCAAAGCCTGTCAGGACGCCAAGTCAGCCACTTGGATCCTTGAATAATCCACCGTTGATGATGAGAGACATCATGATCCAATCACAATCCATCCAGCGCTGTTGGCCTCTGCTGTTGATTCTCACAGTATCTCTGCTCAGCGGCTGTATGTCCTCCGCGAAAAGCGTGCCAGCACGCTACAGCCTGATGTTTGATGCCGATCCGCAGATCAACGCGGGCGGCGGCCAAGCTTCGGCCCCGGTCAAAGTCCGCGTGTTGCTGCTACGTTCCGATGCTGAATTTATGGAAACCGACTTCTTTACCCTGCAAGGCGATGTGAAAAACGTACTCGGCAATAGCCTGATTGAAAGCGATCAATTCTTCCTGGCTCCAGGGCAAAAAGGCAAAACCCTGGCAGGGCAAAGCACGCTGGATGCCCGTTATATCGGCATTATTGCTGAATACCGGGAACTGGACGGTAAAACCTGGCGTCTTTCATTACCGCTGCCCAAACCCACCGAAACCAACTTCTACAAGATATGGCAATTATCCCCTGATGAACTGACCACTCATATCGTGGTTACGGCCAGCGGCCTGCAAGCCCCCCATGGTCAGGATCGGTAATTTATGACTCAAGCAACCCAATGGGATAACCCACTGATCCTCAGCGCTAACCCACTGCTGAACGCGATTTTGCAGATCCGTCAGTCGGCAACCCATGCCGATCCGGCGCAGCTACGCCAGCAGTTAATTGATGAGGTACGCCACTTCGAGGTACGCGCCAAAAGGGAAAACCTGACCTATGAAGTGATCATCGGGGCTCGCTATTGCCTGTGTACGGCGCTGGATGAAGCGGCCGCCTTAACCCCTTGGGGCAGTAACAGCGTCTGGTCCGGCAGTGGCCTGTTGGTGACGTTCCATAATGAAACCTGGGGTGGCGAAAAGTTTTTCCAACTGCTGGCCAAGCTTTCGCAGAATCCACGTGAACATATTCAACTGCTGGAACTGATCAACTACTGCCTGTTGCTGGGTTTTGAAGGCCGTTATCGGGTGATCGAGAACGGCCGCTCCCAGTTAGAAACCATCAAACAGCGCCTGTTACAGATGATACGTTCGGTGCGGGGCTGTTATGCCACCGCACTCTCGCCCAATGCGCGAGATCTCCCTGTATTGCAAAAACACTGGCGCCCCTTGGTTCCACTCTGGGCCTGCGCCGCGCTGACGGGGTTTATTGCCTCATTGCTCTTTATTGTTCTCAACTGGCGTCTGGGTGAAACGACCTCTCCCGTGCTGGCCTCCATTTATCAGGCCAATCTGCCGCAAATGACCATCAGCAATCCGGCACCCACGCCGCCACCGATGCTGGATCTGAAAGGTTTTCTGCATCAGGAGATTGCCGAAGGTTTGGTCGCGGTGCGTGATGAGGCGCAACAAAGCGTGGTGATCCTCAAAGGCGATGGGCTATTTGACTCTGCGGCGACCACGGTACGTACGGAATATATTCCGGCCATCGATCGGATCGCCAGCGCCATGAATGGCGTCAGCGGCAAAATCCTGGTGACGGGATACAGCGATAACCTGCCTATCCGCAGTGCCCGCTTCGCCTCTAACTGGGAGCTTTCGCTGGCGCGTGCCGCGTCCGTCACCGCACAACTGCAAAAACACCTGGATGATCCACTGCGGGTCAAAACAGAAGGCCGCGGCGAGAGCAATCCGGTCGCGGAAAATAGCAGCGAAGAGCACCGGGCCTTAAACCGCCGGGTCGAAATTACCCTGTTGGTTGCACCAGGAAACACACAGGCAGAACTCAACCGATCGCAGCAAGGGAACGGACAGTAATGTTCAGAACGTTATTCTCCATTATCACCAGTCGCCTATTCTGGGGGGCGATAGGCATTACCGCATTGGCATTTATTATCTGGGTGATAGGCCCATTGCTCGCCATCGGCGACTATCGGCCCCTTGAGCCAGAATTGAACCGGCAGATCGCTATCGGCATTATTTATCTGCTCTGGGCTTTGTTACGCATCATTCCGCGTATTTACAGTATCTGGTTCAACAGCAAGCTACTGAGCAACCTACGGGCTAGCCAGGAAATCCCCAAGGGGCAGGCCAAAGCACAGCCTCAGCAGGATCCCCTGCTGTCCCAGCGGTTTGATGAAGCGGTGCAACTGTTAAAAAAAGCCCGCTTCGCCCCAGGGCAAGGGGGCAAGCACCCTTGGCTGAACCGCTTTAATCACCAGTATCTTTATCAACTGCCCTGGTATGTCATCATCGGGGCTCCCGGTGCCGGGAAGACCACCGCGCTGAGTAACTCAGGGTTGCACTTTCCACTGGCGGAAAGCTTTGGCCAATCCGCTCTGCGCGGCGTCGGTGGCACACGTAACTGCGACTGGTGGTTTACCAATGAGGCGATTTTGCTGGATACCGCCGGGCGCTACACCACGCAGGAAAGCCAGCGGCTAGAGGACGCCGAAGAGTGGAAAAGCTTCGTCGAACTGTTAAAAAAATACCGCGCCCGTCAGCCTGTCAACGGAGTGATCATCACCATTAGCGTGGCCGATTTGCTGAGCGAAAGCAGCGAAGCGCTCGCCAAGCAGGCAGATGCCCTACGCAAAAGGCTGACCGAACTGCATCAGCAGTTAGGTATTCGCTTTCCGGTGTATGTGATGGTCACCAAAACCGATTTACTGAACGGCTTCATGGCTTATTTCAGCCAGTTCGATAAAGCACTGCGCGAGCAAATCTGGGGATTTACCTTCCCTTACGAACAGTCTCGCCAGGCTGATTTTGACCTCAATCAGGCTTTCGAATCACAATATACCCTGTTACAGCAACGGCTGAACGCGGCCCTGCCAGAGACCATTTTACTCGAGCACGATGTTCGGCAACGCGCCGGATGTTACCTGTTCCCGCAGGAATTTGCGGCTTTGCGCCCCTTGCTGCACCAATACCTGGAACGGGTTTTCACCCGCTCCAACTTTGAAAGCTGTTTCACCCCCCGTGGCATCTATTTCACCAGTGGCACCCAGGAAGGCTTGCCTTTTGACCGCGTGATGGGGGAGTTGAATCGCTATTTACAACTGTCCACCGCTCCATCAGCAGAAACGGCGCACTCCCACTGGAACAGCCTCAGTCATGAAGCGCCGATCCCCGCGGCCAAAGGCCAAAGTTTTTTCCTGAAGGATATGCTGGAAACGGTGATCTTTCAGGAGGCGGGCCTGGCGGGGAGCAATCGCTGGTGGGAATACCGTAACCGTGCCTTGCACTGGGCGGGTTATTTCTCTCTGTTGGGCCTGCTGGTCATTCTGGCAAGCGGCTGGTTTATCAGCTATGGCAATAACAAAGAGTACCTGACAGAAATAACGGCTAAAGTGCCGCAGTTGGAGCACCAAGGGCAAGGGCTGACTCAGCTGGATTTTGGCGATATGTTGCCCCTGATCCCGTTTCTTGACGGCATTTTGAATTTACCCGAAAGACAGCATTTTTCATTGCAAGATCCCCCCCTCTCTTACCGTATGGGATTGTACCGGGGCGAGCAGCTCAGCGATGCCAGCAATGCGCTCTACCAAAAGGCGCTGAAAGAGCTGCTGCTGCCACAGGTAGCGCAGCAGATTATCCTCACGCTGCGCCAGGACAATCACAGCGATGCGGATTTCAGCTATGAAGCGTTAAAAGCGTATCAAATGCTCTATCTGCCAAAGCAATATGATGGAAAATTTCTGCGTGCCTGGGTGATGCTTAACCTACGACGCCATCTGCGCCAAGGCGTCACGCAACAACAGTTAGAGCGGTTGGAGGGGCATTTAGCCCAATTGCTTGACGATCAAATCCAGTCCTCGCCTTATGCCAAAGATGAGTCGCTCGTGGCACAGGCGCAATCTCTCCTCGGGCGTTCGTCTCTCCCCCAGCGGGTCTATAGCCGTTTGAAGCGTTTACTGTTGCAGCAAACCGAGATCAAGCCGGTCAGCCTGGTGGATTTAGCCGGGCCACAGGCAGAGCTGGCTTTTACGCGCAAAAGTGGCAAACCGGTGACCGAAAGCATACCTGGGCTTTTTACCTCGCAAGGCTACTGGAAAGCGTTTGATAACAACATCAGCCAGGTCACGGAAACGCTGCGTCAGGAAGATAGCTGGGTGCTGAATGCCCGCACGGCGTCGGAACAAAAAAGTGCCGACCTGACAAAAACGGTACGCCAACTCTATATGCAGGACTTTATCGCCGTTTGGGATGCGCTGCTGGCGGATATACAGCTGGCGAATATCAGTGAGCTAAGCCAGCGCATCAGCAGCGCGCGTTTACTTTCTGGCAACCCTTCCCCTATGCGCAACCTGTTGGTGAACCTAAGGCAATACGTCACCCTGCGTGACGAGAAGAGTGACGCCGATCGGCGCTCGTTACTGGGGAAAGCCGAAGATAAACTAAATCAGGGGGCCAATCACACGCTGGAGACGCTCTTTGCCACGCGCCCGGTCAACGCTGATGGGGATGTCTCCGCGCAGCCGGAACAGGTGGTCATGGCACACTTTGCGCCTTTGCTGGAGCTGGCACAGAGTCAGGGAGAAGACGACAAAACCATCCCATTTGATGCCGTACTCAAGCAGGTTGATGACCTCTACAATTACCTGACAGCGGTTCAGGGCGCAGCCAACAGCGGTATGACCGTCCCTCCCAGCGATATTATTCCACGTTTACAGGCAGAGTCCGGGCGCTTACCTATTCCGTTCAAACAAATGCTGTTGTCGCTGGCTATTGGTGCCAGCAGCGATACCCAAAGCAAAGAGATGGAGAATATCAAAAAGCGCATCAGCGTTGAGGTCGGCAGCTTTTGCCGCCAGGCGATTGCGGGCCGTTATCCGCTTAACCCTCGTGCACAGCAGGATGTGACGCCGGACGATTTGGCGCGGATGTTTGCTCCCAATACCGGCCTGATGGACAGTTTTTTTCGTGACAACCTACAAGGGAAAGTCGATACCACCCGCCCTATCTGGCGTTTTACGCCGGGCGTCGATGGCAAAACCCTGCCTGGAGGAGAGGGCATTCTACCCTCATTCCAGCAGGCCCAACGCATTCGGGACGCCTTCTTTGCCAACGGCACTGCGGTGCCCTCTTACCGGGTCACCATACGGCCAGTGCGCATGGATAACGCGATCCTGAACCTGACGCTGGACATCGACGGCCAGTTGTTCAAGTACAGTCACGGCCCGCAAGTCCCGCTGGTGGTGAGTTGGCCGGGCACCCGCAATACCAATCAGGTGCACTTGCAATTGTCCTTGGCGAACGGCACCACCGCCAGCATGGTGACCACGGGGCCATGGGCGCTTAATCGCCTGGTCGATCGGGCAAAATCGTCTGATAACGGCAGTACGCTGGGCCGACAGGCGACCTTTAATCTGGATGGGCAAAGTGTGACGTTGGAGTTTACCCCCAACAGCATTCGCAATCCTTTCCAGCTACCTGCATTTTCCTGCCCGTAGCCCGAGAGGTGATGATGATGGTTCACAACCCAAACCTAACCACGCAGATTGGCTGGTATGGCAAAGTGCCCGCTGAAGGGGATTTTCTCCAGCGCCGTCTGCCCAAGGTGGTCGTTAACCGCTGGGCCGATTGGTTTCACAGCGGCTTACTGAACCTTCAACAGGAGTGGCCTGGCAACGGCACACATGCCTTCAACCAGGCTCCGGTCTGGAACTTTGTCATACCCGCCCCGCTGGGCAATCAGTATGTACAAATGGGCTGTGTGCTCCCCGCCCGTGACCGCGTTGGCCGTTACTACCCCGTTTGTGCGATGCGCCTGTGGAACCTGAATGACTGGCACCAGCGACAGTTGCATACCGCTGCCCAGTGGTATCACCAACTCGGCCAGACGCTCTTGAATGGCGTACGTAACGGTTGCTCCGCCGCGCAAATTGACCAGGCGCTGCTCGCCCTGCCAGAGTTGCCGATTCCCGCCACGACAGGGGAGTCAGAGATTCTCTCTATTATCGGTTTGCCACATCAGCCAGAGAACAGACCTGTGTGGCAACAGGCCGCTGATGGCTTTGAGCCCACGCAATACATCAGCTTTTGGTGGCCCCATCAAGCCGATGTTCGCCCATTATCGCCCCATGCACACAGTGGCAATTTCACCGTGCAGCTGTTCTCGTTACTGTTTAATCCCGAGGGTTGTTCAAGCGCTGGCCGTGGCGGCCAGTATCCACAACTATTTGATTAAATTAATTTTTAAAGGTAATCCCGTTGCCGTCTACCGGAAACTATAGCCTCACGTACTTCGGGTACGCGCCTTAATCAGCAGGAATGACTTATGCGATTTGCTATTGTAAAAAACAAAAACGGTCAGGTCCCCCCACAAAGCAGCTGTGACTTCCTGCCGCCAGGCGGAACCATAGGCCGCAGCGTGGATAATAATCTGGTGCTGCCAGATGAAGAGCGAGCCATATCTCGCCTACAGGCCATCGTACATATTTCCGTTGATGGTGGATGCCGTATTACCAACCGTGGCAATGTCACCAACGTACAGCTCAATAATATTCCGCTAGAACGTGGCCGCCAGGTTGAATTGCAGGACGGCGATATTCTGGGTATTGATGATTATCAGATTCAGGTCAGCAGCCTACAGCCAGCGTCTGTAGCGGCCCCCACCACGGCCAACAGCGTCAATATTGAGCCGGTGGTTACACCCAATACGGTGTCGGTGCCCAATGAGATCTGGGATAGCCTGATACAGGAATTCCCCCCAGGAGAGATCTCTCCAACGCTGGCCAGTTACCACGATAACCACCATCCGTTACTGGCGGAACCCCGCGTCGAACTGAACCCTAACGACCCACTGGAACAGCTGAGCGGCAATATCGACCTACAGCATTTGCAAACCAGGCCGATCGACCCGGCCACGTTATTCAACTCTGATACCCCCTTTGACCAGGTGCATATTCTGGCTGATACCACGCCAAGTACCTTGCTGGCAGAGAGCCATATGCCTGAACCTGTTCCCTCAATGGAAAATCACGCCAGCGCGCAAGAGCTGGATCCCTTGGCTCTGTTTGGCACCTCATCCGCTCCAGCAGCCGTGTCGGATAGCCTAAACGGTGAGGATCCGCTCGGCCTGCAACTCAGCGGTGCCGTACCATCGGCAGCCCCCCCATTATCCCTCACGCCGGAAACACCGGTCCGGGCGGCCATTACCCAGCCCGAACCGCCAAAGGTTCAGCCCCAGACTGCACCGGCAAAACCGAGGAGCCGCCCAGGAAACCGTTTAGGGATCGATCCTATTGCCGACTCAATCGATCAACCGCCAAGCCTGCCCGCTTCTGACGGCGAAACGCTGGAAGGGCCATTACTGAGGGCCTTACTGCAAGGGCTCGGGCTGTATGACCTGCAACCCGCGCCCCACTTTGACGAACAGCAGCTACGCCAGGTGGGGCGCTTGTTGAGCCTGTTTTCACAGGGGACGGTGGCGTTACTCTCTTCCCGCTCGATCCTCAAGCGTGGCGTCAAAGCAGAAATGACCATGATCCTCGATGAGGCCAACAACCCCTTCAAGCTGTTGCCCTCAGGCAAAACCGTGCTGATGCAAATGTTTGGCAGCAAAATGCCGGGTTTTATCCCGCCAGAGCAATCAGTGCGTGATGCGCTGATCGACTTACAGGCTCATCAACTCGGCATGATCGCCGGTATTCGCGCCATTATCGCCGCTATGTTGCAATCCTTTAATCCGGAACTTCTGGAAGAGGCCGCGCGCCAGGAGGGTACGGTACCCCGGTTGGCCTTACCTTCCAGCCGCAAGGCCGCACTGTGGGATTACTTCGTTAAAAGCTACCGAAAAACCTCCGGTGAGCTTGAGGATGATTTCCATACGCTGTTTGGTGAAGCCTTCCTGCATGCCTATGCCGTAGAAGCCAACCAATACAAAGATTCACAGATCAAACCGGAGGCACCATGAATATCACCATCGCCTCTACCTCCAATCAGGGGGAACGCATGAGCAATCAGGATCAGATCGGCGCGGTGATCGGCAACCGCTCCGCTTGTTTTGTGGTCTGTGATGGCATTGCCGGTCTACCGGGGGGAGAGATTGCGGCCAAAGTGGCGCGAGACACCATCCTGCGCAATTTTGATGGCGAAAAGCACATGGATGCCCAAAGCATCCGCCAGTACATTTCGCAGGCCAACCAAGCCATTCAGCGGCAACAGCAGCAATCGGCACAGTACAGCAAGATGGGAACCACGCTGGTAAGCCTGTTTGTCGATCGTGACTACCAGCTTGCCTACTGGGCACACGCAGGGGACAGCCGCCTGTATCTGTTTCGCCGGGGCTATTTACATGCCATCACTCGCGATCACAGCCTGGTGCAGCAAATGGCCGATGCTGGCTATCAAACCAGCGGGATCAACAGCAATCTCCTGTACTTCGCCTTAGGGCTCAATGAGGATCGCGATGCCAGCTATGGCGATGTGCTGCAACTGGAGGACGGTGACGTTTTCCTGCTGTGTACCGACGGTTTCTGGCACAACTTTACTCACAATGAGCTGGAACAGGCGCTGCATATGGTGAATTCACCCGGCGAATGGCTCTCTCTGCTGCAACAAGCCTGGGATAAAAATGGCCAGGGTGCCAGTTCTGATAACTACAGCGCGATTGCCGTTTGGATTGGCTCTCCGCAAGAAACCACCTTGTTGCACTCACTTGCCGATGCTGAACGTTTTCTTTCCCACAATTAATGCGAACTACGTCCAAGGCCGACTATGAAATATTGGATACCCAGGATACTTGCTCTGCTGATAATCCCTGCTGCACAGGCGGTAAATTATCAGTTGGTACACTCCCCAAGCCTGAAACTTGAAGTTTTTATCGATAATGTCAAAAACAGCACCCCGGCAAGCTGGTGTGCCAACAGCATCCCACTGCGCATTACTTCAGCGCAGAAAACCGATGCCCAGGTGCTGACTGATTTCCTGCCGCGGGTGGGGATGCTAGTAGAAAAACAGTGCCCTAAGGTGACACAACTCCCTTGGCTGCTGACCGACACACAGGGCAATGAGATCGCCTCGGGCAGCGCGAAAAAAAACCAACGCTGGCAGACAATAATCCAGCCGCCCAAGGCAAAAAGCCCGTCTGGCCCCACGATTCCCGCCGCGGTTGCGGTGACATCGCCTTTAGCCACGCAAGATACGATTTCATCTTTTGAGCTGCCATCCGGCTGCCAGTTCCGTACCTCTTGGAACGGCGAGGCCGGTGACAGCACCCTATCGGTGCCCGGCACTGACAAGCTGCGTTGTGATAGCCACGGCTTCCTGAACGGCCTTGGCACGATAGTTCTTCAGCAGGAAGGCATTCCACAAACCTACAACATCGCCTTTTATCAAGGGTATCCGCTGCTCAAGATCGCCCCAGACGATCGCCCGCTGAATGTGGTCAGTGCCAATGCCCAACGCCTGATCCTGAGAGCCGCGGACAGTGCCCTGGTGCTGCCCTTTAACCCACAGCTACACGCCTGGGCATTTCAGGGGGAAGTGATTATTGAAATGCCGCGCGAGCAAGCGGCCACCCAGGCAGAAGTCGACCAGAAAGTCGCCTACGCCCGCGAGATCTGGCGGCCCTTGATCAACGCGCAGGGAATGTCTCTCACGTTCCGTCTGGTGGAAACCCTGGCCGTTGAACGCGCCGATCCTGCCAGCGGCAGTTATCTGTCCGTTAAGGACGATGCTCATTGATATTTCAATGCAGAACCTCGGGGTTAACTGCCCATTTCAGGCATAACATCAGCCAGCCTTGATTACAGAGAATCGTTATTATGTCAGGACACGAAACAATAAAACCCAATTCAAACAGCTTACCCATCGGTTATCGTTTCAATGAATTTGAGATCAAGGAAGTCATTGGTGAAGGCGGTTTTGGCATCGTGTATCGAGCCTACGATCACCAGCTAGAGCGCATTGTCGCCATCAAGGAATATATCCCCTCGACGTTGGTTACACGCAATGAAGATCTCACGCTCAGCCTGCGCAGTGAGCGCTTTAGCCACACTTTTCAAGCCGGGCTGAACAGCTTTATTCAAGAAGCGCGCTTGCTCGCGCGTTTTTCGCATCCGGCCCTGCTCCACGTCCTGCGTTTCTGGGAGGCAAATGGCACTGCCTACATCGGGACACAGTTTTATACCGGAACCACGCTGAAAAAATTCAAGGCTCAGTATCCAGAGCAGATCAACGAAACCTGGATCCGCAATTTGCTGCCCAGCTTGCTCAGTGCAATCAACGCGATCCACCAGGAAGGTTATCTGCATTGCGATATCTCGCTGGACAATATCCAGATCCAGGAAAATCAGTTGCCGGTGTTGCTGGATTTCGGTTCTGCCCGCAAAGAGATCGGTAACCTGTCGGATCAAACCGAGATCATGCTCAAACCCGGCTTTGCCCCGATTGAGCAATACACTGAGAATAGCGATGGTGAACAGGGGCCGTGGTCCGATATCTATGCCCTCGGCGCAGTTCTGCATACGCTGATCGTGGATGCACCTCCTCCCGTCAGCGTGGTGCGCAGCATCGAAGATCACTACCAACCGCTGACTGAGCGCCGTCCGAAAGGGTACTCGTTAGATCTGCTGGATGCGATCGATCGGGCATTGCTGTTAAAGCCCGAAGATCGGCCGCAAACCATTGGTGAAATGGCGGAACGCTTGCACCTGTCGATCGCCAGCGAGAACGATATCATTAACACCCAAGCTGCCGCAGCCAGCCCGATGCCCACGGCCAAAGTGCAAACGGCAGTGACCGATCACCCTCCCCGCAGCAGCAAGCGCTTTCGCCCAATGATGGTCGGCGCAGCCGTGGTTGTCGTGTTACTCGCCGGGCTTATCCTCTGGTTGAGGAGTGAGCCATCCACGGCTCCCATAACGGTAGCAACCTCTACGCCAGCCACCCCCGTTGCAGAACCACAACCGCCAGCACCTACAGCGCCTGAACCTGTCGCACCGGCATGGACTGCCGTGGTGTATTTCAAACTGCAACCGGATGAACAACTTAGCATTAATGGCAAACAGCAGAAGGTTACGCCTAACGAAAACGGCCTCGTTTATCTGAGGCTAGCCGCCGGCCAATACCAGGCAGAAGTTCGTACCGCGCAATATCAGTATCAGAAACAGTTCACTATTGACCAGACGGGGACATGGCTAATTAACGCCAAAGATGGCGCTGCGGTGCATTAACGGAGACAGGCAGCCTGGGTTGATGGAGTTAACACTCGCCAAAAACCCAGGACGATTCACTTTTTAGTCGGTGGGGTAGCCAAAGGATCAACTGGCCATGAGTGCTTGGGGTAGCGCCCTTTCATCTCTTTTTGTACTTCGCGGTAGGCACCTTGCCAGAAGGCCGCCAGATCGCCGGTGATCTGCAACGGCCGACGCGCAGGCGAGAGTAACTCCAGCACCACCGCGATGCGGCCTTCTGCCAGCATCGGGCTGCGCTGTTCACCAAACATCTCCTGTAAACGCACCGCCAGAGCCGGAGGATTGTCGGCATCATAACGGATCGGCAGGCGGCTGCCGGTCGGTACGGTGTAATGCGTGGGTAACGCCTGATCCAGCCGCTGTTTTTGCTGCCAGTTCAGCAAGCGGCCCAGCGCTTCGGCGATATTGACCTGCTTAAGCCCGCGCAGATCGCGCACACCATTCAGCGAAGGCAATAGCCAGGTTTCCAGCGTATCAAGCAAGGATTCATCATCCACCGCCGGCCATACCGCCTCTGGCAGCCAACGCTGTGCGCATTGCAGACGCAGCCGCAACTGTTCGGCGGCAAGACTCCAGTTCAGCACAGCCAAACCCTGCGCTCGCACCCAGTTAATCAGCGCCTGTTGCAGCTCCTCATCGGCCGGTTTCGCCAAGGGTTGAGCACGCAGCGTTAAGCGGCCAATCTGCTGGCGCTTCCAGGCGCGCAGCGTGCCTTTCTCCTCATCCCATTCCACCGCCGTCTGGCTGCTGACTATCGCGGGGAGCTGGGCTACCAGCGCGTCAATCTCAATCGGCAGCGCCAGCAGGATACGGGCATCCGGGCTGTTATGGCCCTGTAACAGGCTGGGGATAATCAGCCAGGGGGTTCTTGACAGCGCTTCGTCCTGATTCATCGCCGCCCCCATCCCATTGGCCAACAGATAGCGGCCATCCTGCCCGCGCCGCTGAGCAATACGATCGGCAAACGCCTGCGCTAACAGTGGGGCCGCCAGATCGGCATCAATCTGCCCCGCTTTTTGTGGTAAGCGCTTACTAAGTTGGGTAGCACGGCGTTGCCAGTGCGGCTGCGGGCGGCTCAGCCAATAGCTAATGTCCATCTGCCCATTACGCGGCGGCTCTTCCAGCAGCGCTGCCAGCATCGCCGCCGTCGCTAGACCATCGGCACCCAAAGCCGCTCCGGCGCACAACATGGCCGCCAACCGTGGCTCACAGCCCAACCCGGCCATCTGACGGCCCTTGCTGGTTAACTTTTCAGCGCCGTCGATGGCACCGAGGGTTTGCAGCAAACGGCGTGCCGCCGCCAGCGCCACCGCGGGTGGCCGGTCAAGCCAGGTCAGTTGTTCGGCATCCACGCAGCCCCACTGCAACAGTTCGAGCCAAAAGCTGGCGAGATCGCTTTGCAGTATCTCCGGTTGCGCGTGCTCCGCTGCGCGTTCCGCCTGCTCTTTGGCAAACAGGTGCCAACAGATGCCCGGCTCCAAGCGCCCGGCACGCCCGGCGCGTTGGATCATCGACGCCTGGCTGATCCGCTGCGTCACCAGCCGAGTCAGACCGTTACGCACGTCATAACGCGCCACCCGCTCCAGGCCGCTGTCGACCACCAGCCGGATGCCTTCGATCGTCAGGCTGGTTTCAGCAATATTGGTTGCCAGCACCACTTTACGCCGCCCAGCGACCGCTGGTTGGATCGCTTTTTGCTGCTGTACCAGCGGCAATGCGCCGTACAACGGGCAAAGATCGGTATCGGCTGCCACCTCACCGGTGAGCCGCTCCAGCACGCGGTTGATCTCCACGACGCCGGGCAGGAACAGCAGCAACGAGCCGGATTGTTCGGCCAACAAACGTTTCACCGCCGTAGCAACGCCATCTTCCAACCGCTGATGGCTGGCCAGCGGCTGATACTGCCGTTCGACCGGGTAGCTGCGCCCTTCGGATACCACCACCGGAGCCTCCGGCAGCAGTTGGGATAGGCGCGCGTTATCCAGCGTTGCCGACATGATCAGCAATTTCAGATCGTCACGCAGCCCTTGCTGCACGTCGAGCAGCAGCGCTAAAGCCAGATCGGCTTGCAGGCTGCGCTCATGGAATTCATCGAGAATGATCAGCGAAACACCTTGCAGCTCAGCATCCTGCTGCAACATGCGGGTGAGAATGCCCTCGGTCACCACTTCCAGCCGGGTATGCGGCCCGCTTTTACTCTCGGCACGCATGCGGTAACCCACGGTCTGGCCGGGTTCTTCGCCAAGCTGTTGTGCCAGGCGGTAAGCGACGTTTTTGGCCGCCAGCCGCCGTGGCTCCAGCATAATGATGCGCCCCGGTAGCCCGGCTTTGGCCAGGATCTGTAACGGCAGCCAGGTTGATTTACCTGCGCCGGTTGGGGCATGCAGTAGCACCTGCGGGGCGGATTGCAATGCAGCGAGCAACTCATCAAGAACCGCGCTGACGGGCAGTGAAGACACAAAACTCTCCATGGGGTAGTTAATGGACGGCGCACATTGTAGCATTACACCCAGCGTTTCATTTATTTACCGGGGATTCATGTCCAGTTCGCGCCGCCTGTTTTTCGCCCTGTCGTTACCCGATGCCTTGCAGCAACAGGTGATCCGCTGGCGCGCCGACGCTTTTCAACCCGAAGATGGCCGCCCGGTTGCCGCCGCCAATCTGCATCTGACGTTGGCGTTTCTCGGCGATGTCAGCACGCAGAAAGAACGGGCGCTGCAAACGCTGGCCGGGCGCATCCGGCAAACCGGCTTTAACGTCTGCCTTGACGATCTCGGCCACTGGCCGCGCCCCGGCGTGGTGTGGCTCGGCACCAAACGTGCGCCACGCGCGTTGTTGCAACTGGCAGAGTTGCTGCGCTCGCAGGCGGCACGCAGCGGTTGCTATCAAAGCCCGTTACCGTTTCACCCGCATATCACCTTATTGCGTGCGGCAACCCAGCCAGTTGCCATTCCGCCGTCTACGCCGGGTTGGAACTTCAGCGCCGACCATTTTTCTTTGTACCAGTCAACCGTTGAGCATGGCCGCACCCGCTACCATCAGTTGGCGCAGTGGCCGCTTAATAACCAGGATAATCCATGATCTTCACACCGCCCCTGAAGCCCGCCACGCTGATTAAGCGCTACAAGCGTTTTCTGGCCGATGCCATCACCCCCGAGGGCGAAACCTTTACCCTGCACTGCGCCAATACCGGGGCCATGACCGGCTGTGCCACGCCGGGCGACACCCTCTGGTACTCCACATCGGATAATGCCAAGCGCAAATATGCCCACAGTTGGGAGCTCACGCAGACTCAGCAAGGGGACTGGATCTGTGTGAATACCCTGCGAGCCAATACCTTGGTTCGCGAGGCGATCGAGCAGAATATAATCCATGAATTATCCGGTTACAGTAAAATCAGCAGCGAAGTCAAATACGGTAGCGAAAATAGCCGTATCGATTTGTTATTACAGGCAGAAAACCGGGTTAACTGCTATATTGAGGTGAAATCAGTCACACTATTGCAACATCAACGTGGTTACTTCCCTGATGCCGTAACGCTGAGAGGGCAGAAGCATTTACGGGAGTTGCAAAGCGTGGTTGAAAACGGCCAGCGGGCGATATTGTTCTTTGCTGTGTTGCACACGGGTATCGATCAGGTCGCTCCGGCACATCACATAGATGCACGTTATGCGGCACTACTAGCGCAGGTTCAGCAGGCAGGAGTGGAAGTGATTTGTTATGGGGCAACATTATCGCCTGACGGTATCTCTCTCTGCGGGAAATTACCGTTTTTTATCGATTAGCGATTCCAGGTAGTCATAAATTGATCGCTGGATATTGCGTCGCAAATACGCCTGCCTTCACACCCTTGTCAAGCAGGTGACAGGAATAATTGCCATCCCCCTTCCCTTCTGTTATTTATAGCGGCCTGTTTTTCCCCCGTATTGGGGATTCGACATACCCTATAGCATTTGAGATGCAGGTAGGCGGCAACTGAACGACCCCTTGGCAACTTAGTTCACTAAGTCACCAGGGAGAAAGAAGGCAGCCACACTCCTGCACCTTGATAGATGATGGGTATAGTGCGTGTGTATGTAGGAGAAGCAATATGCAAGAAGGGCAAACCCGTAAAACCTCGTCCTTGAGCATTCTCGCCATCGCTGGGGTAGAGCCGTACCAAGAGAAGCCGGGCGAAGAGTATATGAACGCCGCTCAGCTGACGCATTTCAGGCGCATTCTTGAAGCATGGCGCAACCAGCTCAGGGACGAAGTAGATCGTACCGTTTCGCATATGCAAGACGAAGCTGCCAACTTCCCAGACCCGGTCGATCGTGCCGCGCAGGAAGAAGAGTTCAGCCTCGAATTGCGTAACCGCGACCGTGAACGCAAACTGATCAAAAAGATCGAGAAAACGCTGAAGAAAGTAGAAGACGAAGATTTCGGCTACTGCGAATCTTGTGGCGTGGAGATCGGTATTCGCCGCCTTGAAGCGCGTCCGACTGCCGATTTGTGCATCGACTGCAAGACGCTGGCCGAAATCCGCGAAAAGCAGATGGCCGGCTAAGCAGTTGTTATCGTTCGCGGCGCGTACGCACTATGCGCGCCGCATACAAAACCAAGGGAACCCATCCCTTCCGATATGCTAGAAAGTCATTATGTGGGGCGTTTTGCCCCATCGCCTTCTGGGGATCTGCACTTCGGTTCGCTGATTGCCGCTCTGGGAAGCTACCTCCAGGCTCGTGCCCAACGCGGGCAATGGCTGGTACGCATTGAAGATATCGATCCTCCGCGTGAAGTCGCCGGAGCCGCCGCCCGTATTTTATCCGCCTTAGAACACTATGGCCTCCACTGGGACGGTCAGGTCATCTACCAATCCCAACGCCAAGAAGCCTACCGCGCAACGCTTGACTGGCTACAGCAGCAGGATCTCAGCTATTACTGCACCTGTACCCGCAGCCGTATCCAGCAGATCGGCGGTTTGTATGACGGCCACTGCCGCAGTTTGCAGCTGGGGCCACAGGGGGCGGCGATCCGCTTACGTCAATCGGCGCCGGTATTTGCGTTCCACGATCGGTTGCAGGGTGAATTGCGGGCAGATCCGGCATTGGCACAGGAAGATTTTATCATCCGCCGCCGCGATGGCCTGTTTGCCTATAATTTAGCTGTGGTGATCGACGATCATTTCCAGGGCGTGACCGAGATCGTACGCGGGGCCGATTTGATCGAACCCACCGTACGCCAGATTGCGCTTTATCATCAGTTACAAGCGCCGGTTCCGGCTTATCTCCATTTACCGCTGGCGCTGGGCGCTAATGGGATTAAGCTGTCGAAGCAAAACCACGCTCCGGCGCTGCCCAGTGGCGATCCGCGTCCAACATTGGTTGAAGCACTGAAATTTCTGCACCAGCCCCTGCCGGAAAGCTGGCAAGATCTTGATCTGCCGTTATTATTGGGCTGGGCAATCCAACACTGGCAATGGGAGAATGTGCCGCGCCGGTTAGCCATTCCTCTGCACGAAAACACAACAGCATTCTCAAAGGAGCCATGGTGAGCTATGATTAGCCGCTATTTTTTTGTTAGCACCATTTTGATCCGTCACTATCGAGGTGTACCATTTTTACCCGAGTAGCCAATTTCTGCCGTAAGGTACTAATCCGCGATGACAAGTTGACCCGCGATGATGCGCCGGACAACGATAAAAACCCAGTCCGCGAAGAAAGTACCCCCGCAGAGCAGCAGCAAGCCGCGCCACAGCGCACTGCCGATAACGGTAGAGAGACTTCTGCTCGCCGCCCGGCGGCGCACAAACGCCCGCCATTGCCTGCCGCTGAGGGAACGCGCTCAATGACCGTGATCCCACGCGCACAACATTCGATCTCACGTAAAGACATCAGCGAGAACGCGCTGAAAGTGCTGTATCGCCTGAATAAATCCGGTTATGAAGCCTATCTGGTCGGCGGCGGCGTACGCGATCTGTTGCTTGGCAAAAAACCGAAAGATTTCGATATCACCACCAGCGCCACGCCGGAACAGGTACGTAAGTTGTTTCGCAACTGCCGCTTGGTTGGCCGCCGTTTCCGCTTGGCGCACGTGATGTTCGGCCCTGAAATTATCGAAGTCGCCACTTTCCGTGGCCATCACGAACAGACTCCGGAATCAGACAAGAACTCATCACAACAGGCCCAAAACTGCATGCTGCTGCGCGATAACATCTTCGGTTCGATCGAAGAAGATGCCCAGCGCCGCGATTTCACCATCAATAGCCTGTATTACGGCGTAGCAGACTTCACCCTGCGTGACTACGTAGGCGGTCTGAACGATCTGCAACAGGGCGTGATCCGCCTGATCGGCGATCCGGAAACCCGCTATCGCGAAGATCCGGTGCGCATGCTGCGTGCCATTCGTTTCGCTGCCAAGCTGGATATGACCCTCAGTGCTGAAACTGCCGAGCCGATCCCACGTTTAGCATCGCTGTTGCACGAGATCCCGCCCGCACGCCTGTTTGAAGAGTCGTTGAAACTGTTGCAGTCCGGTTTTGGTTACCCGACTTACGTCAAGCTGTGTGAATACCAGCTGTTCCAACCGCTGTTCCCGCTGATCGCACGGCACTTTACACCGGATCACGACACGCCGATGGAGCGCATTCTGGTGCAGGTACTGAAAAATACCGATCATCGTCTGCAGAACGACATGCGCGTCAACCCGGCGTTCCTGTTTGCCGCCATGTTGTGGTATCCGCTGCTGGAGCACGCGCAGAAACTGGCACAGGAAAGCGGCTTGGCTTACTACGACGCGTTTGCGCTGGCCATGAACGATGTGCTGGATGAAGAGTGCCGCTCACTGGCCATCCCTAAGCGCATCACCACGATGGTGCGCGATATCTGGCAATTGCAGCTGCGCCTTTCCCGCCGCCAGGGCAAGCGTGCGCACAAGCTGATGGAACACCCTAAATTCCGTGCGGCTTACGACCTGCTGGCGCTGCGTGCGCAAGTAGAGAACAACCCGGAAATGCTGCGCCTCGCTGAATGGTGGGATGAATTCCAGGATGCCACTGCGGCAGTGCAGAAAAACATGTTGAGCACCTTGGGTGACGATCCAGCACCACGCCGTACACGTACGCGCCGCCCGCGCCGCAGGGCTCCAAGTGGTAAAGACGGGGCATGATGATCCGCGTTTATATCGCGCTGGGCAGCAATCTGGCGCAGCCACTGCAACAGGTGAGCACTGCGCTGGAGGCGTTGGAACATCTTCCTCGTAGCCGATTGATGGTTTGTTCGTCGTTTTACCGCACCAAGCCGCTGGGGCCACAAAACCAGCCGGACTTTCTCAACGCGGTGGTGGCACTGGATACCCTGTTGCCACCGGAACAACTACTCGATGAAACTCAGGCGATAGAACGCAATCAGGGCCGCGTGCGCAAGGATCAGCGTTGGGGGCCACGCACGCTGGATCTGGATATTATGCTGTATGGCGATCGGGTGATTAATACCGATCGTCTGACGGTGCCCCATTACGGCTTGAAAGAGCGCGAGTTTATGCTCTACCCGCTGGCCGAAATAGCGCCTGACCTGGTTTTCCCTGACGGGGAAACCCTGGCCGATTGCCTGAAGCGAGTGCCAAGCAACGGCATGGAGCTGTGGCATCGATAACCAGGCATTTCTAGAACATTACCGTTACAGAAAATCCCCCTTCAGCCCGATTAGCAAAACTCACCCGCAGGCCATGCAGGCTGGCAATACGTTGCACGATTGACAGCCCAAGCCCGCTGCCGATCTGTTCCTGCCCCGGCGGGCGATAAAAACGCTCCCCCAGCCGTGCCAAGTGTTCCACCGTTACGCCTGGGCCATTATCTTCCACCTGTAACTGCTGCGAGCCGAGCGTGACGCTGACCGTGCCGCCTGCGGGCGTATAGCGCACGGCGTTATCCACCAGATTGCGCACCAACAGTGACAGCAGCAGCGATTGGCCTGGTAACGGCTGCGGTATCCCTTGCTGCTGATAACGCAGCGTGACGCCTGCCGCATGAGCGTAACGGTCCTGTTCTGCCAGCACCATCGGCACCAGTTGCTGCCAATCAACCAGCTCCAACTCACCCAGATCGGAAAGCGAATCCAGCCGCGACAGCGTAAGCAGTTGATCCACCAACCGCGTGGCGCGATCGATACCGATCGTCAGGTTTTCCACCGCATGTTGCCGCATCTGCTCATCGTCGCCCGCCAACTGCACCACTTCCGTCTGCACCCGCAGCGCGGCCAGTGGGCTGCGCAGTTCATGGGCGGCATCTGAGGTAAAACGCCGCTCACGCACCAGCATGGCGCTAATGCGCGCAAACAGCGCGTTAAGCGCCTCCACCAGTGGACGGACTTCGGTAGGCACCTGCTGGCCATCCAGCGCGCTGGCATCATCAGGGGCCCGCTGGCGCAGGCTGGCGGCCACGGTTTTCAACGGCCGCAGCTCGCGCCCAACCATCAGGGCAATCAGCAGCATCAGCAGCGGTAACGTCACCAGCCAGGGGATTAATTGCCCCGTCACCATCCCCAGTGCCATCTCACGCCGATAATCCCACTCCTGGCCGACCACAATGCGGTAGCGTCCATCGGGGCTGGTCAGCCACAACAAGCGCCAATTGTCGTCGTCGCCCTTGCGTTGACCGTCGATAAAACCTTGATGCTCGCCATCAAACAGAAAATCTTCGCCGTTTTCGCCATCGTTGAGCAGCATTCTGCCCTCGCGGGAGAAGATAGCGAACGCCAGCGCATCCTCTTCCTGTTCACCACGTTTGCCATTACGCAGGATTTTTTTGGTCTTCGGCAGGCTGCGTGCGTCCTGATTAGCCAGCAGATCGCCCAGATTGGTCGTGGCCAATCTTTTGGCAAATAACATCTGTTGGGTATCAAACACTTCGTTAATCTTGTTACGCGTCATCATCCACGCCACCACGCTGGCAGAACACCAGGTGAATAACGCCAACAGGCTGAAAATCAGGATCAGGCGCAATCGCAGGCTCAAGCGTTTCACTCCGCATCCCCCAGCGTATAGCCCACACCATGCACGGTGCGAATAAAACCGCTGCCCAGCTTGCGCCGCAAATGATGTATATGCACTTCAACCGCGTTGCTGCTCACGTCATCGTCCCAGTTATACAGTTTTTCCTGAATCAATGGCCGTGCCAGCACTCGCCCTTTGTTGTTAAGAAACAGTTCAAGCACTGCTAATTCACGTGGAGTCAGCGTCACAACCTCGCCGTTGCGGCTCACCGCGCGGGCTGCCACGTCGAACACCACGTTACCGTGAACCAACTGCGGGGTCAGTTGGCCATGGCGGCGGCGGATCAACGCCTGTAAACGCGCCGCCACTTCCGCCAGGGCAAAGGGTTTGCACAGGTAATCATCGGCACCGCTCTGCAGGCCGGTAACCCGCTGTTCCAGGGCATCGCGCGCCGTCAGAATCAATACCGGTACGTCATGCCCGGCCTGGCGCCACTGGCGCAGCAGATCGAGCCCGTCAAGGCCCGGCAGGCTGAGATCGAGGATCACCGCATCATAGGGGGCACTTTCCAGCGCATTTTTGCCGATCGCTCCATCGGTGAACCAGTCCAGGTTAAACCCCAGCTTGGTTAACCCGGCTTTGATACCATCACCAATCAGTTTATCGTCTTCAATCAGCAGAATTCTCATGCTTTCCCCTTTTAGCTTTACTGCCTATACCCTCATAATTCGAGTTGCAGGAAAGCCAACGCACATGCAACTTG
>JBAQHZ010000376.1:0-11421 GCA_049288585.1 Chania sp. | reverse complement strand
AGGAACAGGCCATGCGTGCGAGCGATCAGGTAGACACCGGCGGTAACCATGGTTGCCGCGTGGATCAGCGCAGATACCGGAGTTGGACCGGCCATCGCATCTGCCAGCCAGGTTTGCAATGGCAGCTGCGCCGATTTACCGACTGCACCACCCAGTAACATCAAGGTTGCCCAAGTGATAGCGGTATCGCCGATCGCCAGTTTCTCCGGCGCCAACACCATCAGTTCACGGATATTCAGCGTACCCAGCTCGCGGTACAGAATGAACAGCGCAAAGGCCAAGAATACGTCACCGACGCGGGTCACGATGAAGGCTTTCATTGCCGCCGCGCCGTTGGCCGGATCTTTATAGTAGAAACCGATCAACAGGTAGCTGCACAGGCCCACCCCTTCCCAACCCAAGTACAGCAGCAAGAGGTTGTCTGCCAACACCAATATCACCATGCTGGCGATAAACAGGTTGGTATAGGCGAAGAAGCGTGAGTAACCTTCTTCACCGCGCATGTACCAGGAAGCGAACATGTGGATCAGGAAGCCGACGCCGGTAACCACTGACAGCATAGTTAGCGATAAACCGTCCAGAACCAGAGTCACACCGATGTTAAAATCACCGACGGCCATCCAGTTCCACAGGTTTTGCTCGTACAGCTGCACGCCGGTGGCTTTCTGGCCGAGAAAATCGACCGCCGCGTACGCCGTGACCAGCGCCGCTAGACCAATAGAACCGACGCCGACGGTAGCCGCCGTGTTTTCAGACCAACGGCCACGGGAAAATGCCAACAGCAGGAACCCGATCAGCGGTAGCAGAATAGTTAAATATAATAGGTTCATCCGCGCATCTCACTGACAGTATCAATATTCAGGGTATGACGACGACGGTAGAGCTGTAGCAGCAACGCCAAGCCGATACTGGCCTCCGCCGCCGCCAGGCTGATCGCCAGGATATACATTATCTGACCGTCCGGTTGGGCCCAGTAGCTGCCTGCCACGATAAACGCCAACGCTGCGGCGTTGATCATCACTTCCAGGCTGATCAGCATAAACAGCAGGTTACGACGGATCAGCAACCCGGTCAGCCCCAGGACGAACAGAATCGCCGCCAGAATCAAACCATGTTGGAGAGGGATCATGCTTGCTCCTCCGATTTTCTTTTCGCCATTTCACTTGCCGGGGCATTGCTCAGCACTTCACCCGGTTTGTGCTCACGGCCAACGTGGAAGGCGACAACCAAACCTGCCAACAGCAGCATTGAAGCCAACTCAACCGCCAGAACGTAAGGACCAAACAGGCTGATCCCAACCGCTTTAGCATCCACCATCTCACCGCTGATGCCCTGATCGTCCAAGCTGCGGATCGCAATAATCAGCACCACCAGCAACGCCAGCGACAACAGGCCAGGGCCGATCCACACCGACGGCTTCAGCCAATCACGCTCCTGTTGCTGCACCGCGCTGCCGAGGTTCAGCATCATCACCACGAATACGAACAGCACCATGATGGCCCCGGCGTAGACGATGATTTCCAGCGCACCGGCAAAGTAGGCACCCAGTGAGAAAAAGACTGCCGAGATCGCCAATAACGAAACGATCAGATACAGCAGCGCATGTACAGGATTGGTATGCGAAATCACGCGAATTGTCGCGACAATCGCAATCAAACCTGCCAGATAAAAGGCAATTTCCATGCTTGCTCCTACGGCAACAGACCTTTGACGTCGATCGGTTTGGCTTCATTTTCGGCTTCGCCTTTGGCTTTGCCGTCAATTGCCATACCGGCCATCCGGTAGAAGTTATATTCCGGATATTTACCCGGCCCCGAGATCAACAGATCCTCTTTTTCGTATACTAAATCCTGGCGCTTGAACTCACCCATTTCAAAATCCGGCGTGAGCTGGATGGCGGTAGTTGGGCAAGCCTCTTCGCACAGACCACAAAAGATGCAGCGTGAGAAGTTGATGCGGAAAAACTCTGGATACCAGCGACCATCTTCCCGCTCTGCTTTTTGCAGCGAAATACAGCCGACCGGGCAAGCAACCGCACACAGGTTACAGGCCACGCAACGCTCTTCACCGTCAGGATCGCGCGTCAGCACGATGCGGCCACGATAGCGCGGCGGCAGGTATACCGGCTCTTCTGGATACATTTGGGTTTCGCGCTTGGCGAAGGCATGCAGGCCAATCATCCAAAGGCTGCGCACCTGGGTGCCGAAACCAACCAATAACTCTTTCAATGTCATGGTTTATTCACCCCTTATTGAGCGTTGTACAAAATGACCGCGGCAGTTGCCAGCAGGTTCAGCAGCGTCAACGGCAGGCAAACTTTCCAGCCAAATGACATCATCTGGTCATAACGCGGACGCGGCAACGACGCACGGATCAGAATGAACATCACCATGAAGAAGGCCGTTTTCAGAGCGAACCAGATGAATGGCGGCAGGAACGGGCCCTGCCAACCGCCGAAGAACAACGTCACAATCAGGGCAGACACGGTAACGATACCGATGTATTCCCCCACAAAGAACAGCCCGAACTTCATACCGGAATATTCAATGTGATAACCGTCAGCCAGTTCCTGCTCGGCTTCCGGCTGGTCAAACGGATGGCGGTGACATACCGCAACCCCGGCAATGGCAAACGTCAGGAAACCAAAGAATTGCGGGATGATGTTCCAGACATGCGCCTGTGATTCGACGATCGCCTGCATATTGAACGAGTCAGCTTGCGCCACTACCCCCAACACCGACAAACCGAGGAATACTTCATAGCTCAGGGTCTGCGCAGAAGCACGCATCGCGCCCAACAGCGAGTATTTGTTGTTGCTCGACCAGCCAGCGAAGAGCACGGCGTACACCGCCAGACCGGCCATCATCAGGAAGAACAGGATACCGATATTGAGATCGGACACCGCCCAGCTAGGGCTGACCGGGACGATAGCAAAGGCCAGCAACAGAGAAGTAAAGGCGATCATCGGTGCCAGGGTAAAGATCATCCTGTCAGAGAAGGTCGGGACCCAGTCTTCTTTGAAGAACATTTTGATCATATCGGCGACCAACTGTAGCGAGCCGCCCCAGCCTACACGGTTTGGCCCGTAACGGTTCTGGAACAGCCCCAGCAGACGGCGTTCGCCGAAGCTCATGAAGGCCCCGCAGCTGACAACCACCAGCAGGATCGCCACCGCTTTCAGAATGGCGATCAGGATGTCGATCACCTCAGGCGTAAACCAGCTCATTGTGCGGCCTCCCGCAGATTTTCAACCGTTGCGCCCACCAACATCGGTGGGATCCCTGGCAAGCCGAGCGGCAAACCAACCTGGCCTGACGCCAGAGTTTCACTCAAGCGCACCGGCAAACGCAGCGTTTGGCCAGCACAGCTAAACTCCAGCCAGGCACCGGCATTCACACCAAGCTGGGCGGCGTCGACGCTGTTGACCATCACGTAGGCCTGCGGCATCCGCTGCTGGATCACATCGGCACGCTGTGACATTTCGTCACTGCCAAACAGGTGGTAATACGGCGCAACACGCCAAACTTCGGCTTTAAATGCCGATGGGATTGAGGTGAAGTAACCAAGGTTACCCTCCCCCGCTTCGATCAGGCGAATACCCGGATCGCCATGGCGCAGACTGCCACCCACTTCGGCCTGGAACTTGTTCCAGGCCTGCGGTGAGTTCCAACCGGGCGCCCAAGCGAATGGGATTTGCTGACGATCGGCCAGCGGACTGTTGTTACCTTCCATCGAGAAGGCAAACATAGTGTCTTTATCCTGCGGCTGACGTGGCTCATGCACGCTGATATCAGCACGCATCGCGGTACGGCCACTGTAACGATGCGGCGAACGCGCCAGTTTCTGCCCACGAATACGGAAGGTGGCGTCTGGAGCGGCTTCGACAATCCCCTGCAACTGCGGCAACGCGGCCACACAGGCGGCAATCACATCATCGAGCTGCGTCCAGTCAACCTGGCGGCTGGTGTAGGTGGAGTGCAGCGAGTGCATCCAACGCCAGCTTTCCAGCATGATACTGTGGATATTCTTTTTGGCATCATCGTAATAAGCCGGGTCATATACCTGGAAGAAACGCTGTGCGCGGCCTTCCTGGTTGACCAGCGTACCGTCGCTCTCAGCAAAACTGGCAGCAGACAGGATCAGGTTGGCTTTGTCCATGATGGCGGTACGCTGATGGTCGGCAACAATCAGGTTGTTAACCTTAGCCAGTGCCGCATCCACTTTCGCTGCTGGAGCATGACGGTAGAGATCGTTCTCCATCACGATGGCGGTATCGGCGCTGCCATTTTCCAACTGCGCCAGTGCTTCATCAAGAGAACCACCGCCGATCATCGCCAGACCCATGCTGTTGGCGGCAGCGGCTACGAAGGTGATACCGACGTTGGCACCACGGCCTTTCAGCGCTTTGGCGATGTTGGCTGCGGCTTCGATGATGGCATCACTGCCCGCATTGCTGCCGGTAATGATCAACGGCTTCTGCGCACCGGCCAACGCCTGCACGATCACATCAATTTTCTTGTTAAGGCCTGCGGCCAGATCGGTCACTGCCGGTGCGGACTCATCCAGCGCATGGGCAATGGCGAAGCCTAAACGCGCTTGCTCATCAACCGGTGCACGATAGTTCCAGGCGGCAATATCATCCAGACGGGTATCATCAACGTTGGTAACAAACAGCGGATGTTTAGCATGCTGACCAATATTCTGCACCGCAGCGATCTGCCAGTCGGCAACGCGCTGTGCCGCAGCCATGGCGCGAGCTTTACCTTTCACCGCCTGGCGAACCGACAGCGCGATACGGGCACCGGTCTGAGTCAGATCTTCACCCAGCACCAACACCGCGTCGTAGCTTTCGATTTCACGCAGATTAGGCGTCGTCACGCCGCTGTTTTTCAGCACGTTGAGCATCAGATTCAGGCGCTGTTGCTCAGCCTGATTGATGCCGGTATAGAAGTTTTCTGCCCCCACCAGTTCACGCAGCGCGAAGTTGCTTTCCAGGCTGGCACGCGGTGAGCCGATACCGATGGTTTTCTTCGCCTGACGCAGAATGTCTGCCGCGCCCTGCATCGCCTGCTCGGCGTTCAGAGTGATCCAGTCGTTGCCACGCAGTTGTTGCGGCTGGCGCGGACGATCCTTCAGGTTGACATAGCCATAACCAAAGCGACCACGGTCACACAGGAAATAGTGGTTTACGCTGCCGTTGTAGCGGTTTTCGATTCGGCGTAGCTCGCCATAACGCTCACCCGGGCTGGTGTTACAGCCAACGCTGCACTGTTGGCAGATGCTCGGTGCAAACTGCATGTCCCACTTACGGTTGTAACGTTCCGAGTGCGTTTTGTCGGTGAAAACGCCGGTTGGGCACACTTCTACCAGGTTGCCGGAAAACTCGCTTTCCAGCGTGCCGCTTTCTGGCCGGCCAAAGTAGATGTTGTCGTGCGCGCCATAGACACCTAAATCGGTACCGTCGGCATAATCTTTGTAGTAACGCACACAGCGATAACAGGCGATGCAGCGGTTCATCTCATGAGAGATAAACGGCCCCAGATCCTGGTTGTTGTGGGTACGCTTGGTGAAGCGGTATCTACGGAAGCTGTGGCCGGTCATTACTGTCATATCCTGCAGGTGACAGTTACCGCCCTCTTCACATACTGGACAATCGTGCGGGTGATTGGTCATCAACCATTCGACCACGCTTTCACGGAACTGCTTGGCTTCAGCATCATCGATGGAAATGAAAGTTCCATCGGATGCCGGTGTCATACAAGACATCACCAAACGGCCACGCGTATCGTCCGCGTTTTGGTATTGCTTTACCGCACATTGGCGGCAAGCGCCGACGCTTCCCAGCGCCGGATGCCAGCAAAAGTAAGGAATATCGAGCCCGAGGGAGAGACACGCCTGTAACAGGTTGTCGGCTCCATCTACGTCGTATTCTTTGCCGTCTACATGAATCGTAGCCATAGTCAGCATGCTTCCAAGTGGCCTGCTTTAAAGCAGGCGTTAATCAAAAATTCTGTATGCCCTGCGTCTTTTGCCCTACAGCGTTGTTAGCTGCTCGTGCTCACCCCAGTCACTTACCTGAGTAAGCTCCTGGGGATTCACACGCTTGCCGCCTAGCTGCAAGACAAAATACTTTGGGTATAACAACGGCTACCAGCGCTGTTTCAACAAGTTATTTGGCTGAATACCACCAATCGCCTGGATATTGCCCAGATACTGCGGGGCAATGCCGGCTTCAAACTCGTCACGGAAATATTTAATCGCGCTTTGCAGTGGCTCTACGGCACCTGGCGCATGGGCGCAGAAGGTTTTACCTGGGCCGAGGGAGCGGCACAGTTGCTCAAGGGTTTCGATATCCCCCGGCTGACCTTGGCCATTTTCCAACGCACGCAGGATCTTCACGCTCCACGGCAGGCCATCGCGGCACGGAGTGCACCAGCCACAGGATTCACGGGCAAAGAACTCTTCCAGGTTACGCACCAGCGAAACCATGCCGATTTCGTGATCTACCGCCATCGCCAGCGCCGTACCCAAGCGGCTACCGGCTTTGCCGATATGCTCAAAGTCCATCGGCAGATCCAGATGATCCGCAGTCAGGAAGTCGGTTCCGGCACCGCCCGGCTGCCAGGCTTTGAATTTCAGGCCATCGCGCATGCCACCGGCGTAATCTTCCAGAATTTCACGCGCGGTGGTGCCAAACGGCAACTCCCAAACGCCTGGGTTTTTCACCCGGCCGGAGAAGCCCATCAGTTTGGTACCAGCATCGTTACTCTTACCGGCGGAAATCCCTTGGTACCAGTCAACGCCGTGCTCAAGAATAGCAGGCACGTTGCACAGGGTTTCGACGTTGTTTACGCAGGTCGGTTTGCCCCACACACCGGCAGATGCCGGGAACGGTGGCTTGGAACGCGGGTTGGCGCGGCGGCCTTCCAGCGAGTTAATCAGTGCGGTTTCTTCACCGCAGATATAACGGCCAGCGCCAGTGTGGACGATCAGCTCAAAATCGAAACCGCTGCCCTGAATGTTTTTACCAAGCCAACCCGCTTCGGTTGCTTCAGCAATCGCACGGCGCAAATGCACGGCCGCTTCGATATATTCGCCACGCAGAAAGATGTAACCGCGATAGGCTTTCAGCGCGAATGCCGAGATCAGCATGCCTTCCACCAGCAGGTGTGGCAGTTGTTCCATCAGCAAACGGTCTTTGTAAGTGCCGGGCTCCATTTCATCGGCGTTACACAGCAGGTAACGGATGTTCATGGATTCGTCTTTCGGCATCAGGCTCCACTTCAAACCGGTGGAGAAACCTGCGCCGCCACGGCCTTTCAGCCCGGCGTCTTTCACCAGATTGACGATCTCGTCAGGTGCCAAGCCTTTAAGGGCTTTTTCAGCACCCGCGTAACCGTTTTTGCTACGATACTCATCCAGCCAGACCGGCTGTTGGTCATCACGCAGCCGCCAGGTGAGCGGGTGCATTTCGGCAGTACGTTTGATATCTATCATCATTTATACCGCTCCAGCAATTCGACCGCATTTTCCGGCGTCAGATGAGCGTGAGTATCCTCATCGATCATCATGCTCGGGCCCTTGTCGCAGTTACCCAAGCAGCAGGTCGGCAGCAGCGTAAAACGGCCATCGAAGGTGGTTTGCCCCGGCTTGATGTTGAGTTTGTTCTCCAGCGCCGCCTGAATGCCCTGATAACCGTTGATGTGACACACTACGCTGTCACAATAACGGATGATGTGGCGCCCAACCGGCTGGCGGAAAATCTGGCTGTAGAACGTGGCCACGCCTTCTACGTCGCTGGCAGGAATGCCCAGCACTTCAGCGATGGCATAAATCGCCCCATCGGGAACCCAGCCACGCTGCTTCTGCACAATTTTCAGTGCTTCAATAGAGGCGGCACGAGGATCCTCGTAATGGTGCTTTTCGTGCTCGATCGCATCACGCTCTTGCGCGCTCAGCACAAATACATCAGCACCGTTCTGGGGAGCAGTTGCATTAATCGGCTCAAGTGCATCGTTATGATCATGCATAGTTAGCGGTCCACATCTGACATTACAAAATCGATACTACCCAGATAGACGATCAGGTCGGAGACCAGGCTGCCACGGATAACCGCAGGGATTTGCTGCAAGTGAGCAAAGCTTGGCGTACGTACCCGGGTGCGATAGCTCATGGTGCTGCCGTCGCTGGTCAGGTAGTAGCTGTTGATCCCTTTCGTGGCTTCAATCATCTGGAATGATTCATTGGCTGGCATCACCGGGCCCCAGGAAACCTGCAGGAAGTGGGTGATCAGCGTTTCAATATGCTGCAACGTGCGCTCTTTCGGCGGCGGCGTAGTCAGCGGGTGATCGGCCTTGAACGGGCCTTCCGGCATGTTGTTCAGGCATTGCTCAAGAATACGCAGGCTCTGGCGCAGCTCTTCCACTTTCAGCATTACGCGAGTGTAACAGTCGCTGTTACCGTCGCCGACCGGGACTTCGAAATCGAAGTTCTCATAGCCGGAGTAAGGGCGCCATTTACGCACGTCAAACTCAACACCGGTCGCACGCAGTCCTGCGCCGGTCACGCCCCACTCCAGCGCCTCTTTCGCGTTGTAAGAAGCAACGCCGACAGAACGGCCTTTCAGAATGCTGTTTTGCAGCGCGGCTTTGACGTAAGAATCAAGGCGCTTCGGCATCCAGTCGAGGAAGTCACGCAGCAGACGATCCCAGCCACGCGGCAGATCATGCGCGACACCGCCAATGCGGAACCAGGCCGGGTGCATACGGAAACCGGTGATCGCTTCCACCACGTCGTACACTTTCTGACGATCGGTAAAGGCGAAGAACACCGGGGTCATCGCGCCCACGTCCTGAATAAAGGTACTGATGTACAGCAGATGACTGTTGATGCGGAACAGTTCAGAAAGCATTACGCGGATGGTGTTGACACGATCCGGCACCACGATCCCAGCCAGTTTTTCCACTGCCAGCACGTAAGGCATTTCGTTCACGCAGCCGCCGAGATACTCGATACGGTCGGTGTACGGAATGTAGCTGTGCCAAGACTGGCGCTCGCCCATTTTCTCGGCACCGCGATGGTGATAGCCCACGTCTGGCACGCAGTCGACAATCTCTTCGCCGTCCAACTGCAGAATAATACGGAATGCGCCGTGCGAAGACGGGTGGTTCGGGCCGAGGTTAAGGAACATAAAGTCCTCGTTCTCGGTGCCACGTTTCATGCCCCAATCTTCCGGCTTGAACTTCAGCGATTCCATTTCCAGATCTTCTTTCTGTTTGGTCAACACAAAGGGATCGAATTCGGTGGCGCGCGCCGGATAGTCTTTACGCAATGGGTGGCCTTCCCAGCTCTGCGGCATCATGATGCGCGTCAGGTGCGGGTGGCCATCAAAGGTAATACCGAACATTTCCCAGGTTTCGCGCTCATACCAGTTGGCATTCGGGAACACTTTGGTCGCTGTGGGCACGTGCAGGTCTTTTTCAGACAGCGCCACTTTCAGCATGATGTCACGGTTACGTTCGATCGAAATCAGATGATAGAAAACGGAGAAATCTGCAGCAGGCAGGCCCTGGCGGTGAGTACGAAGACGTTCGTCAACACCATGCAGATCGAACAGCATCACATAAGGCTTCGGCTGTTTCTTCAGGAATGTCATGACTTCCAGTAACTGGCCAGGCTTGACCCATACCACGGGCATTCCGGTACGGGTGGGCTGAACAGTAAAGGCTTCCGGCCCAAAACGGTTGCGCAGTTCGCCAATCACCGGATCGTCAAGATGGTCACGGGTGTGCCAAGCAGGCTGGGCTTCGGGCGTCGTTAAATCTGTCATAATTTTTTCACCACATTAAATGGTCATTTTTACCGCAAGCTTAACTACTCTTTGTTACCACACCTATGCAGCAAGATTAGCGCTTATCAGCAATCTTAAATCTCGTCAGGCGATCGCAGGTTGGTCACCGCGATACGCTCAGCGTGCTTACGCTCTTTTTCAGACTGCATATTGGCGCGGTAAACGCCCTGATCGCCAACGACCCACGACAGCGGGCGGCGTTCTTTACCAATGGATTCCTGAAGCAGCAATAACGCCTGCATGTAGGCTTCCGGGCGTGGCGGACAGCCTGGGATATACACATCAACCGGCAGGAATTTATCGACGCCCTGCACTACGGAATAGATATCGTACATACCGCCGGAGTTGGCACAGGCACCCATCGAGATCACCCACTTAGGCTCCAGCATCTGTTCGTACAGGCGCTGAATAACCGGGGCCATCTTGGTGAAGCAGGTACCGGCAACTACCATGAAATCCGCCTGGCGAGGAGAAGCACGTAAGACCTCTGCACCAAAGCGCGCCACGTCATGCACGGCGGTAAACGAGGTCACCATCTCCACATAACAGCATGAAAGACCGAAGTTGTACGGCCAAAGAGAGTTTTTACGCCCCCAGTTCACCATGTCATGCAAAGCATGTTCAAGTTTACCCATGTAAACCGTCCGGTGAACCTGCTGCTCAAGAGGATCGCCAACGATCTCCTGTTTTTGCAGGGGATAACGGTCATTCTCACCGTTCGGGTCTATGCGGGTGAGCGTATAGTCCATCTTAATGCCTCGCTGTTACTGCGGATGACTGTTGCTAGCGTTCTTGATTGTGCTTGGTTTGCTCAGGCGCTTGGAACGCACCGGAGTCCAATCCAATGCGCCGATACGCACCAGATAAACCAAACCAACCAGTAACACCACAATGAAAATGGCGGCTTCGATAAAGCCAACCCAACCGCTCTCACGAATGGAGACCGACCAGGCAAACAGATACAAGGCTTCAACATCGAAAATAACGAAGAACATGGCGACCAGGTAGAACTTGGCGGAAAGACGCATACGCGCCGAACCCACCGAGTCGATCCCGGACTCATAAGGGGTGTTTTTAGCGCGCGCCTGAGCTCTCCCGCCCAAGAAGAACGCGCCCAGCAGCATGAGGCCGCAAAGCCCGATTGCCATGACAAGAAATACGGCGAACGCCCAGTGATGAGCGATAACTTCAGTGGTTGTTGACATACTCTATGCTTACTCATCAAAAGTGGCGTCGATCGTTCTGCTCTTGTTACTGGCAGTTAGTGCACCACATCGATTTAAGGGAAGGATAAATGACCACACAAACACACTGCTTTTACAGAGAGTTAGGCAGTATTTTTACTGTGGGCTTTTTACTCCTTTCTATAACCTTTTGTCAACTTCGACAAAAGAATCTACACATTAGTTTACATACACACCATTTGATTAACATATGATGCGCTAGCTTAGGCTAAATCGTGTCAGTTGATTGCCGTGTAGAAACAGATAGATATAAACCAACGTGCATATTTCAGTTTTACTATACCATTCTCTCAGGATTTCCCTGTTGTTCCACTCACTACCTAGGGG
>JBAQHZ010000375.1:0-8150 GCA_049288585.1 Chania sp. | reverse complement strand
AATTGAAAAGGATTTCGTCTATGCTGAGCAGAACGACGGCACATACTCCACTTCCATCGGATGAACTACTGTTTTGGTCATTGCAAGGAGAGGAACGCCTTTCATCGCCATACGCTTTTTGCGTTGAACTGCTCAGTAAAAACCCTCGGATTGATCGACAAGCATTACTTGGAAAATCCGTCACCCTGGCCATCCCTTCCCAATACTGTGTGGTATCGCGCTTTTTGAACGGCAAAGTCACCTCCGCTGCCATTCATAGTGAAACGATTAATGACAATCAATATGCTGTTTACAAGCTGCGTCTAGAGCCTGATGTCTGGCCGATGCTGCGCGATCGTAACTGCCGTATCTTCCAGCAACAGACTGTTCCGCAAATCATTACGGCTTTGCTGCGTGAAAATCAGGTGTCGGTTGAGAACCTGCTGACCCGCGACTATCGCTTGTGGGAGTATTGCGTCCAATATCAGGAAAGTAGCTTTAACTTTATCAGCCGCCTGATGGAGCTGGAGGGGATCTACTACTTTTTCCGTCACGAGATGAACAAAAACACTCTGGTGTTGATCGATGCGCCACAGCGGCATCAGCCATTCAGCGGCTTTGAGCAGATTGACTATCATGCCACTCCGTCCGGCGGCATTGCGCAGGAAGAGGGGATCAATCAATGGTTGATCAGTGACGCTGTCACTCCGGGGGTTTACAGCATTGATGACTATGACTTCCGTAAGCCGAATGCTTGGCTGTTTCAAGCTCGCCAGAATCCAGTTTCTCCTCAGCCGGGTCAAATTGATGTCTTCGACTGGCCTGGGCACTTCGTCGAACATCAGCAAGGCGAAGCTTACGCGCGGGTTCGCCAGGAGGCTTGGCAGGCGGAGCATCAGCAGATTAGCGGTAGTGGCACCGCTCTTGGGATCGTCCCTGGCTGCACGTTCGTACTGAATAATGCCCCTTATTCTTCAGACGCGAGCAATTATCTGGTCACCCGTGCAACCTATTTTCTGCGGGATAACCCTTATGCCAGCGGTGAGACAAAGAGTGAGCAACATTTTGATTTTACTGTGATCCCCGCAAATGTTCCCTTCCGCCCACCGCAGCAGGCACCATGGCCGAAAACCAGCGGGCCGCAGACCGCAAAAGTGGTTGGCCCGCAGGGGAAATCCATCTGGACCGATAAATATGGCCGGGTGAAAGTGAAGTTTCATTGGGACCGTTTGTCTGCAGGAGATGACACCAGCTCCTGTTGGGTGCGTGTCTCCAGCGCCTGGGCCGGGCAAGGATTCGGTGGTATTCAGATCCCACGGGCCGGGGATGAGGTGATCGTAGACTTTATCAACGGCGATCCGGATCGTCCGATTATTACCGGCCGGGTGTTTAACGAAGCGAGCATGCCGCCTTGGGAATTACCCGCAGCGGCGACTCAGATGGGGTTCATGAGCCGTTCCGAAGATGGCACACCGGAAAACTCGAACGCGCTGCGCTTTGAAGATAAAGCCGGTTCGGAACAGGTGTTGCTGCATGCTGAGCGCAACATGGACACCGATATCGAAAATGAAGAAACACACTCGGTAGGCAGCAACCGAACCAAAACCGTTTCTGGCAACGAAACCAGCCATATCAAGCAGGATCGCACCAAGTCGGTCGATGGTAACGAAACCTCCACGATTAAAGGCAATGAAACGCTCTCCGTCAGCGGTAATCGTGCGAAAACAGTAACAGGCGATGAAACCGCCAGCGTTCAGGGAGCGCGAACGCAAACTGTCGATCAAAATGAATCCCTGACGGTGAAGGTGGATCGCAGCCTGACGGTACTGGGAGCGGACAGCCGTTCTATTACCGGAAATCATACTCAGACCGTTGGTGGCGCAAAAATGGAACAGATTGATCAAGCCGCCTCTATGACCATAGGCCAAAGCCTGACGGAAAGCGTTGGTACGGATTTGAGCTTATCCGTGGGCGGAGCGCGCAACGTTGCCGTCACTGGCAACCAGGTTTCCACTATCGGTGGTGAAAATCAGGTCAGCGTCACCGGCGGGCATTCAATGGATGCGCAATTTCAACAGGTGGTTGTCAAAACCGATGCGCTGCTCAGTGCTGGCGGTAACTCAACGATCGATGCCACCGGTGTACTGCTTAGCGCGAAAAACAACATTACGTTGCAGTGTGGTGCAGCCAGCATCTCACTGACCAGCGACGGAAAAATCATTCTCTCTGGCGTGGATATTACGTCAGCGGCATCCGGCGATCATCTTACCTCTGGCAGCAAAATAACCTCATCGGCGGCCGGTGATCACGTTGTGGAAGGCGCATTGCTGAAACTGAATCCTTAAGCGGAGATGGATCATGAGTGAATGGAGTCCCTCGAATTCAGTTGAGCGCCGGTTTTTACAAGCGCATGAAGACTGGATGCGTTTTGCTGGCAAAAAAGAAGCCCGTCTTTTGTACTGGCAAACCGATGACGACGATCAGCAAATGGTTGATCTCTATTTGCAGATGCGCCAAGAGGCTGACTGTGGCGTTATCCGCTTTATGCATCCGTTCACTGATGCGTCTTATCTGGCCCAGGCCGCCCAGGCTTTGATCGCTTATTACCAGGAACGCCAGGCGGCTTCCCTGCAACAGGGTATGGTGGCGGATTGGTCTCCACCTGCGTTAAGCGGGCGCAGCGATGCACGGGATTTGTTCTCCGTTGCGTCCAGCCTGATGGGCCACCATCCCGATATCTTTCCCGGCTTGGTGTTTATCTTGCAGCCCGCACAAATCGCACATGCCCAGCAGTTTGAGAAAACACTGGAACAACTGTTGGAGGATCCATTCTGGAGCACGCCCGAAGGTGAGCGCATTCGGGTTATTGTGCCGCAAAAGCCGCATCTTCCACCGCTGAACCTGCTGCAACAGCGTCACTCCAAGCGGATGTCTACCTTATTCGGGCGCTACCAGATGCGGCAACTGCCGGGGGAAGTAGTAGCAGAATCTGGGGAACGAGGCCCATCGGGGGAGTTCCGTCGGCTGTTCGTGATGCTTGGGGATACGTTACGCAACGATGATTTTGCCCGGCTGGTGACGATAAAACAGGAGATGCTGGCGATTACCCATGCCCAGCAATGGTTCGATCAGGCTACGGTGGTGTTTCTGACCACTGGCGTGGCGTACCTGAAAGGGGGGAAAACTAAGCAGGCGCTAGAAGAGTATCAACAGGCGGTGCGGATGGCGGGCCAGGCGGAACGCGCCGGGCATCCGGCGGGCAGAAAGCTGGTCGTCAATGCGTTGTTTGGCGAAGCCAGCGTTTGGCTGAGTAAAAAGGCGTGGCTTGAGGCTGCGGCGTGCTACCGGTTAGCGGGTGAACAGGCGCAGGCGGGTGGTGACGGCATTCTGGCGGTGGAAGGGTGGCGCATGCAGGCCTGGTGCCTGGATAAAGCCGGGCAATACCCTGAGGCACTGGATGCGGCCATGACGGGATTGGATGCAGGTATGTTGATTGAGCCGGAGATCCGTACGCACTGCGGGTTGAGCCTGCTGGCGGATTGGTTGATTCGGCACCCTGGGTTGATTTCTCACCGCCTGTCGGGAAGCCAGTTGCAGCAGAAATTCTTTCAACTGTTTGGGGAGCGCTGGCATGAAGCGCAAAGTTAGCGGCAGAGTCCGTCGATTGAGGTGGACAGAGAGGCAGAAAATATGGCATTGCCGGCAACGAAACATATCGATCCCGTTATCGGAGTTGATGTCCACCAGGTGATTGTTCCGCCGGCCCCGCCCACCGCGCCGACGCCTATCCCGCATCCGCATGTGGGGATGATTTTTGACCCGCGGGAATACGTTAACGCCGCCAAGGCAGTGATAGGCTGCATGGCGATGAGTTTTGTCACCGCTAGGGCCTGTGAGTTGGCGGAAGCCAATCCTGCATTGGCCGCTAAAGCGATGGCGGTTGTGGGCCAAGCCGGGGGCGTGATGGCCAACGCTATGGCTAATCCCTTGGTTGCCACGGCTCTGGCTGCCAGTGAAAAAAAAGATGCATTGATGGGAGCGTTGGGTGCCAACATTGGCTCTGGCGGCGGTTCCGGCCGCCCGGTGATGATCAATGGCATGATGCGCGCGACTGTCGGCACCTATACCCATCATTTACCAGGGCTGCATTTCCCTCTGGGCGCTTCTTTCGGTGAGCCGGACATCAACCCGTCCAGGGACGCTGAGTCGTACATGGGCAGCAAAACGGTGATGGCAAATAGCGATCCGCTCTCTTTTGCCGCGCTGCCCGCCCTGAGTTGCTGGATGACCGGGTTTCAACCGAGCGATCACGACAAGGCCCATACGACACGCAGCTACACCTCGTTACCGACCGCAACAATGTTACCTATCCCGATGGGGCGGCCGGTGCTGGTTGGTGGTATGCCGGTGCTGAACCTGCTGGCGCTGACGAAATCGCTCTGGAAAGCGTTTCGCGGTTCGGCCTTGGCGAAAAAACTGGCAGATAAGCTGGGGCTGGAGTCGGGTTTTTTACGCTGCACGGTACTGGATGCCGAGCCGGTTCACTCCATTACCGGTGAAGTGGTCGTAGAACAGCAGGATTTTCATTTGCCAGGTCGGCTGCCGTTTAGTTGGGAACGCTATTACCGCGGGCATTATGTTGAGCGCAGTAGCCTGGGGCATGCCTGGCAAACGCTGGCGGACTGTCGGCTGGAGATTGTTCGCCACGGTCTGCTGATTGGCGTGGTGGCACGCTTCCCCGATCGGGCAACGGCGTTTGACTATTTCCCCGTGCTGGAAGGCGATGAAGGGCGGGTTGATGACGGGCATTACGGCGACAGCCTGTGGCGGCAGGGGGATACCTTGCTGCTGCAAACCAAACCGGGGGTTATTTATCATTTCCACCTGCCGCCCGGGTGGCCGCAGAAGCTGGAGAAATTGCCGGATTGTGATGAAGCCTTTTTGGCTGGTAACTGGCGGCCCTTTGCCCATGACGCGTTGACTCTGTACCTGCAACGGTTTAACGATCGAAATCAAAATGCCTGGCACTGCCGTTATGACGATCAGAACAGACTGCGCGCATTTACCGAGTATTGCGGCGATGAAGCCACCGGGCGGGAAATCCGCCTAGAGTATGACGGCGAGTTTTCTTGGGCGATAGGCAGCCTGACGCTGTGGATTTCCGGCAAGGCCACACGGACGCTGGCCCGTTATCGTTATGACCAACGTGGCGATATGGTAATGGTGGAAGATGCCGCTGGCGAGCCTTACACGTTCGGCTATGAAGATGAGCACCGCATGGTGCGCCACACCAACCGCAACAGACTCTCTTTCTATTATGCCTGGCAACGTCATGATGATGGCGTGATACGCGTGGTACATGCCTGGGGTGATGGCGGGCTGTTCGACTACCGTTTTGACTGGCACCCAGAAGGTGGGGAAACGCTGATCACTGATTCGTTGGGGCATACCACCCGCCTGCAATATAACGAACGCCAGTTTCCGCTCAGCCGAACTAATGCTTTGGGCGAAACCTTCAGCTATCGGTATGACAGCAGTGGCCGCACGTCGCAGCAAACGGATCCGCAGGGCAACGTCACGGCCTGGCAGTATGACGCGCAGGGGAATGAAATCAGCCAAACCCAGCCGGATCAAAGCAAAACGACGGTGGAGTATAACGCGCAGAGTCACCCTATCTGCGTGACCGACCCGACCGGCGCTAAATGGCTCCAGGCGTTTAATGAGCGGGGCAACCTAACGCAGCAACAGACGCCGACGGGCGAAACCACCCGCTACGGGTACGACAACCGGGGGTTGCTGCTGAAGGTAGAGCGATCTGGCGGCGGCGTGACGCATCTGGGTTATGACCAATACGGCTTCCTGAACACCTTGACCGACCCGGCTGGCAATAGGGTCACTTTTGAACATGACAGTTACGGCAATCTGATTTGTCGTACCGATGCTGACGGAGCGGTGACGCATTATCGCTACGACTCTTGCAACCGTCTGATCCATGCTCAACTGCCGGGTGGGAAAACCTTGGATTGCAACTATGACCCTGAAGGTAATCTGCTCCGCTACCACGACGATCACCGCCGGGTAACCCAATTCAGTTATTTCGGGCAAGGGCGGCTGAAAAAGCGCATTGAACCGGACGGCAGCACCGTACGTTACCGCTACGATACCGAAGAACAGCTGATTGGCGTAGAAAACCAGTTGGGCGAGCGTTGGGGGTTGAAGCGTGATGCGGCCGGGCGTTTAACCGAAGAAGTGGATTACCACGGGCGGGTGCGCCGCTACGATTACAATGCTGCGGGGCATCTGACCAAAACCTGTGATCCGCTGGGCCACATGCTGGCCATCACCTGCGATCGCATGGGGCGCATCGTTAGCAAAACGCTGTTGGGCGATCAGCAGGCGGTGAATGCCGAGCGTTTCCGCTACGATGCCGCTGGCCGGTTGACGGAAGCCGTTAACGCTGCCGCAACCGTGAAACGGCGTTACGGAGCGGATGGTTTGCTGGCAGAGGAACGCCAGAAACAGCAGGGCGTTGAGGCGTTGCTGGAATATGAATATTGTGATGGCCGCCTGCATCATCAGCGCCAGCGAGTTTACCGCGAAAATGGGCGGGAGCTGTTATCGTCGCAGCACCAGACCTTCGGCTATGACGTTGCCGGGCGCGTATCAACGCTGGCCGTGGATGATAATCAACCGCTCAGTTTCAGCTACGACGAACAGCACCGTTTAAGCGAAATGACGTTGAGCTCCACCTTGAGCCAAAACTTCAGCTATGACCAGCGTGGATTGCTGGTCCGTAATCAAGCCCTGGTGCGGGGCGAAACGGCGGGGCAGACTGAATATTTTTATGATGAACACGATAATCTGGTTCAGCGCCGCGATAGCCTGACGGGGACGGACAGTTACCGTTATGATCCTCTGGGGCAAATTATTGAGCACACCAATCCAGAGGGGCTGCTTAAGCGCTTTAGCTATGATTCGCTGGGGAACCGCTTCCGCGCCGTGCGGCAAAATGATCAGGAACAAGTGTGGCAGCATGATGGCGGCGTTGAATGGCATCTGGATGGTGCCGGTCAGCTACGCGTGCGCCGCGAGGGGAATAATGAGCAGCGTTTGGGGTGGGATTGTCACGGCAGACTACGGGCACTAGCCACCGAGGCGGGGCGATGGCGCTATGACTATGATGCGCTGGGGCGGCGGTTATGTAAGCGGCAATATGATGCTGCGGGTGAAACCGAGCAACGCACAACCTGGTTTGTCTGGGATGGCGATCGGTTGGTGCAAGAAGTCAGCCATTGGTGTACAGAATCGAAGGTAGACACACAACCGCGCACGGTATTGACCGCCGGGGAATCAGGCTGGACGGCGCAGAGCTATGTGTATCATCCCGGCACCTTCGAGCCTTTGCTGATGCAAACCTATCAGGCCGAGGTTAATGCAACGCCTCTGCGCATGGCCGGGGAACGGATTGTTGATGCCCACGAAGAACAAAAGGCGCGGTTGAAGGCCGATAATCTCTGCTTCTATCAAAATGATCCGAATGGTATGCCGTTGCGGTTACGCACCGGTTCTGGCCAAGTCGTTTGGTCTGCGCACTATGAGGTATTCGGTAAAACCACCGTAAGCAGTGAGATGGGGTTGTGGCAGCCGATTCGTTTTCAAGGGCAATACTTTGATGCGGAAAGCGGGTTGCATTATAACCGCTATCGCTACTATGATCCCTTGTGCGGGGTGTTTGTTAGTTGTGACCCGATAGGGCTGGCGGGGGGATTGAATCCGTATCAATATGCACCAAGCACTCTAAAGTGGATTGACCCATGAGGGCTAAGTTGTAGTTTTGATAAGAAATCAAATCGATGGCGCAATAATGAGACGGGGCAGTATACAAAACGGCCTGACGACCCGTCGGAATTAGTTCGTAATGGACGAGTTAATAAAGATGATATTGACGCATGGGCGAGTCAGGGTGGAATACCCAATACTTGGGTTGAGGATCCCAGTCGTTTCCCTCGCGGTGGTTTTAAATATGAGGGAGGTGGATATAGAGTTCATGGGCATGGAACCGATCCAGTTGCACAAGCAAATTGGCCAACATCTAATTCAGCTATTGGTCCAACAACTAGTATTAAAAATACTACAAACAATCAGAATTATAGAACTGATGGGACTTGGGG
>JBAQHZ010000374.1:0-9737 GCA_049288585.1 Chania sp. | reverse complement strand
AACAGCAAACGCCCATTTTGCGAATTACGTCACTCTCTTACAGCGATAGCGGTCAGTTTTTAAACTACTCGGTGATGTTCCGCAATGCCAGTGAATATCAGGTCGATTATCATTTAAGACGAGAATCTGCTCATCGGCATATTGAAGCTGCACGCAATCCATAATTGGCTTAACGTTAATGACGTTAACGCTACGCACTGAAGATTTTGTTATTTAGCTCCCGATGGCAAAAAAGCAGTCTACACTTGGCAGAGACTTTTGCTCGCTATTTATCTTCTGATATTCATCAGAAAAAATCAGATGCAGGAACGCATTAGGAGCTGAAATGAACACAGAATTAACCAACGTCAAGATGCCCAGTGTTGAAGAGATAAAGACCAGCGTCATAAGTAAGCTGAGGTACAGTTTGTGCTTGGAACTGGAAAGTGCAACCAATGTCGATATTTTCAATGCGCTGGCATTAACCCTGCGGGATTACCAGCTTGATGGTTTCTTCAACACGCGGAAATTACAGAAAAAAGCCAAATCCAAGCGTCTCTATTACCTCTCTATGGAATTCCTGATTGGGCAGTCTCTGCGTAACAATCTGATGAACGTCGGGTTACTGCAACAGGCCAAACAGGCGGTCAGTGAGCTGGGATTTGATTTTGAGCATATTACGGCAGAAGAGCCGGATGCCGCGTTGGGTAATGGTGGCCTGGGCCGTTTGGCGGCGTGTTTTATTGATTCGATGGCCACGCTGGATATTGCGGCTTCAGGGCATGGGATCAAATATGAGTATGGTCTGTTTAAACAGGCTATACAGCACAATAAGCAGGTGGAACAGCCAGATGATTGGCACTCGACGCACTCTCCCTGGTTAATTGAACACCATTCTCAGTTGATGTTGATTCCTATCGGTGGCCACATTGAAGAAAGTGAGGACAGCGAGGGGAATTACAATCCTATGTGGATGGATTGGAAGGTGATTGTCGGTATCCCACACGATTATCTGGTGACCGGCTACGGTGGGAAAACGGTAAATACCCTGCGGTTATACAGCGCGGGTGCCTCTGATTCATTTGATGTTCATATCTTTAATGGCGGTGATTATCTGCAAGCCGTCAGCCAGAAGATCGCCTCGGAGAATATCTCAAAAATACTTTATCCGGCGGATGAGATTCATGCAGGTAAAGAACTGCGGCTGACGCAAGAGTATTTTCTGGTGGCCTGTACATTGCGTGATATTTTCCACGATTATGCCCAGCTTTCCTCCGATATTACGGCGTTGCCCGATTTTGTTGCTATCCAGCTTAACGACACCCATCCGGCGTTAGCGGTTGTCGAGATGATGCGTATTCTGGTGGATGAGCATCGTTTGGATTGGGACATTGCCTGGGCGATTACGCAAAAAACCTGCTCCTTCACCAACCATACCTTAATGCCAGAAGCGCTGGAAACCTGGTCAGTCTCGTTATTCGAGAAACTGCTGCCGCGCCATCTGCAAATTATTTGTGAGATCAACCACCGATTCCTGGCGGAGGTGGCAGAGAAATGGCCCGATAAGCCGCATCTGCTGGCTTCACTGTCGCTGTTTGAAGAAGGGGGGGAGAAAAAGATCCGCATGGCGCATCTTGCCATCGTGGGCAGCCATAAGGTCAACGGGGTGGCCAAGCTGCACTCTGAGCTGATCACGCAAACGCTGGTGCCCGATTTCTATTTCATTACGCCTGAAAAATTCACTAACCAAACCAATGGGGTTACGCCTCGGCGCTGGATCCAGCAGGCCAACCCTAGCCTGGCGGCGTTTCTAACCCGCCAGTTGGGTGATGGCTGGGTCACCGATCTCGATAAGTTGCAGAAGCTGAAAAAGTTGGCCAAAGACAGCGGCGCAGTGGAAGAGATCCAGGCGATCAAGCTCAAGAACAAGCAGGCGCTTTGCCGCCAGATTGCCTTCCAGCAGGGGATTCAGCTTGATCCATCGGCCATGTTTGACTGCCAGGTGAAACGCATTCACGAATACAAACGGCAATTGCTGAATATTTTGCACGTCATCCATTTGTATTTGGAGATCACCGAGTCTGGTCGCATTCAAACGCCTAAAGTGCATCTGTTCTCCGGCAAGGCTGCGCCGGGTTATGCGATGGCAAAATTGATTATCCAACTGATTAATGAAGTGGCGAGGACGGTCAATAGCGATCCGCGCACCAAGGGCCAGCTTAGCGTGCTGTTCCTGGAGGATTACAAAGTCTCACTGGCGGAACATATTATTCCTGCCACTGACCTTTCTGAGCAGATCTCCACGGCGGGGACCGAGGCTTCCGGCACCAGTAACATGAAGTTTGCCATGAATGGGGCCTTGACCATCGGTACGCTGGACGGGGCTAATATTGAGATCCGTGACGCCGTTGGCGCAGAGAACTTTTACCTGTTTGGTGCCAATGCGGATGAGATCAATAGGCACCGGCAGGATGGTTCGCATAATAGGATTTATCAAAACAATGATCCTGCTATTCGCGCGGCGGTAGAGGCGCTGATCTCTGGCCACTTTAATGCGGATACCTCGGTTTTCCGTCCGATTTACCAGATGCTGACCGAATATGACCATTATTGCCATCTGCTGGACTTTGACAGTTACCGCATCGCTCAGAATCAGGCGCAGACTGACTTTGCACAACAACTGCAATGGCACCAGCGGGCACTGCTGAACATTGCCAATATGGGCAGCTTCTCCAGCGATCGTACCATCAAAGGTTACGCTACGGAAATTTGGGGGATAGGTTCTTGAGAGTATTGATTGTTTCTCCATAAAGCTGGGGGGATTGTCGACAGAACATCGATGGCATGGAACGTAAACCGTTACCATGCCTTCTGAGGCAAAGGATTTCTTATGGAACAGCTTATTCATGGTGATTCCTCCGAAACGATGGAGGTAACCGTACTGATTGTCGATGATTCAAAAAGTTATCGTCATCTGATGGCGACGATGTTGGCGAAATGGGGATTCCGCGTTTTTGAGGCGGAAGACGGTGAGTGCGCACTGCGCTTGTTGGAACAGCAGCCGGTGCATATCGTCATCAGCGACTGGGAAATGCCGGTGATGGACGGTGTCGAGCTGTGTCAGGCGATCCGCAGGAGTGATTTTGGTCATTACATCTACGTTATTCTGGTGACGGCCCGGCAGTCGCTTGACGATCTGCTGACGGGGATGGAGGCCGGGGCCGACGATTTTCTCTCCAAACCGGTCAACCAGAGCCAGTTGCGCGCCCGGTTGCACGCGGCGGAGCGTGTTCTGTTGCTTGAGAATACCCTGGCTGCGCGTAACGAAAAAATCTCTTCCGCTTATCGGCAAATTGAATCTGATCTACAGGCCGCCGCGAAGATCCAACACAGCGTTTTGCCTGCCCATAATCTGTCGCTAGCCGGGTTTGAGGCGGATTGGATGTTTCTGCCTTCGGCATATGTTTCCGGCGATCTGCTGAATTACTTCTCGCTGGATGAGCGGCATATTGCGTTTTTCAGCGTGGATGTTGCCGGCCATGGCGTCAGCGCTGCCATGCTTTCTTTGGCCGTAGCACGAGAATTTATGACCGGCCGCATCAGCAGCCAACTGCTGATCAGCCAAAATTCCGCAGGGGAAAGTTCCCCGGTTGCGCCGCATCAGGTGGTGGCGGAGCTGAACCAGCGTTTCTGCCTGGATAATGACGAGGTCTTCAGTTATTACACGCTGATTTATGGCGTGATAGATAGCACCAGTGGGCAGGGCACGCTGTGCCAGGCCGGGCATCCGACGCCTTTCATTATTCGTACCGGCGGGGAGTTGTTGGCCGTGGGCCAAGGGGGAATGCCGGTAGGGCTGTTTCCTGACGCAGAGTATCAGGACAGCGACTTCACTCTCGACGTTGGCGATCGCCTGTATCTGTACAGCGACGGGATTACCGAGTGTGAAAGCGATCTGCAGGAGCTTTATGGCGAGGAACGTTTGCAACAGCTGTTGTGCGAATACCGGGCGCTAGCCAAAAGCCAGGTATTTGAACGGGTGGAGAAGGCGCTGCGGACCTGGCACAGCGGTGAACCAGAAAACCGGCAGCAACAGGATAAAAAACAGTCTCGGCCTTTTGCCGACGATATTTCGCTGATGGCCATTGAACGTATGGGCATATTAAACACTTAAGGAGTCATTATGAATTTTGATATTCAGTCTGAAGATGGGATCGAAATTATTGTTCCGCTGGTACGTCGTCTGGATGCTTCGGTGGCAGCGGTGTTCAAGCAGGAGTTACAGTCTTTTATTCAGCAAGGTAAACACTACATCCTGCTGGATTTTAGCCATATCGATTTTATTGACAGTAGCTGTCTCGGTGCTTTGGTGTCGATACTCAAGACGCTCAATGGCCGTGGCGAACTGGCACTCTGCTCCTTGAACAATAATATCCAGCACATGTTCAAACTGACGCGCATGGACAGGATTTTCACTATTGGTGACGATCGGGCAGCGACGCTGAAAGCAATGATCCGTTAAAACAGGACACGATCCATTAGAGAGGCCGTATGGCAAGTGTTAGCACCACACTATGTTTACCGGCATCGCTGGGCAGCCTGGCTGAGCTGAGCAATGCGTTATATGACTTCGTTGCGCCTTTTGCGCTTGATTCGGCAGTGGTTTATCAGGTTGACCTGGCTTCCTGTGAAGCATTTACCAACATCGTCAAGCACGCGGTGAACTATGATGATAGTCAGGAGGTCATTATTACCTTGACCAATGATGGCCATCATCTGACGTTAACGCTGTCTGATGCGGGTATGGCGATGCCAGATGAGATCCGGCGTGAGCTGGGGCATGCTCCGAGCCTTTCTCCCGATCCACTTGTTCACTCCAGCTGGCCAGAAGGCGGTATGGGGCTGATATTAATTCAGTCCATGATGGATAACGTCAGGTATGAAACGGAAAATGGGCGTAATATTCTGACATTAACCAAACGGTTATCCAGCGAGCATTCATGAGTGTTTCACGCTTTCTACGGTGAAATGGCCCGGAGTTTATATGATTGAGCCTTGCAGTCCTGTCAATGAACCGTTGCGCCAGCTGGCACTGGATACGCTCCACGTGCTTGACAGCAACGCAGTGGAAAAACTGGACAGGATCACCCGGCTTGCGGCCAGCTATTTTAATGTCCCCATTGCGCTGGTTTCACTGATCGATCGCGAACGCCAGTGGTTCTTATCGCGTTTTGGCTTAGAGGCCAGAGAAACCCCCAGAAATATCTCGTTCTGCGCGCATGCCATCTTGCAGAAAGAGACCTTTATCGTGTGCAACACGGCTACCGATGAGCGTTTCTTTGATAACCCACTGGTCACCGGTGGGCCGAAGATTGGTTTTTATGCGGGGCAGCCGCTGTTGTCACTTAACGGTCTGCCGTTGGGCACCTTGTGCATTATCGATCGGCAACCGCGCACTTTTTCCCCGCAGCAGGCGGCCGATCTGCATGATTTTGCCGCGATCGTTGAAGAGCATCTGCACGGTATTGAGCGCGATGTCTACACTGCAAGCCTTAAATCTGACCTGGAGCGCACCGAAGCGCTGTTTGAGCAGACTTTTTCCCAGGCTGCCGTCGGCATGGCGTTGGTATCATTGGACGGTTACTGGCTGCGGGTCAATCCGCGTCTTTGTGAAATATTAGGCTATAGCGAGCGGGAACTGCTGGCGCGCACTTTTCAGGATATTACGCATCCTGAGGATCTGGGCAATGATTTGGCGCTGTTGCGGCAGTTATTGGCGGATGAAATAACCACCTACTCCATGGAGAAACGTTATTTCCGCTGTGATGGCGCAATACTGTGGGTGCAATTAACCGTTTCATTAAACCGCTTGCCCGATGGTTCCCCACACCATTTTATTTCCGCCATTGTGGATATCACCGAACGCAAAGTGGCGGAAAACAATCTGCGTACGCTACAGCATGAACTGGAAGATCGGGTCATCCAGCGGACAACAGAGTTAAATGTGGTGGTAAGCAAGCTGAACCTGGAGATTGAGGACCGGGTGTATGCCCAGCACCAGCTCAATGCAGAGAAAGAACGCCTGCGTGCTATTACCGACAACATGCCAGCCCTGATCAGCCAGGTCGGCCCAGATGAGGTGTATCAGTTTGCCAACAGTGCCTATATGCGCTGGTTCGGCCTTGATGAAGCCTCGCTGAAGAAAATGACCTTACGGCAGTTGATGGGTGAAAGAGCTTATCTTGATGCCAAGCCGATGATCGAAAAGGCATTACAGGGGCAAACGGTCAGCTTTGAGAATGAATTGCAGACCCGGACCGGCGAACTGATGATTCACACCACGTTGGTGCCTTGTGAAACTCAGGGGTTCTATATTCTGTCGATGGATATCAGTGAGCTTAAACGCTTACAGCGACGGCTGGAATACGATGTGACGCATGACCTGCTGACTGGTTTGCCTAATCGGCGTGCATTCCTTAATCAGTTGGCGCAGAGCATGGCGGAGTCTGTTGCTAACCAGCAGTCTATGGCGGTGTTATTTATCGATCTGGATGGTTTCAAACAGATCAACGATGCCTCTGGGCATGACTTTGGTGATGCTGTTTTAAAAACCTTCGCCAAATTGCTCAATGGTTGCCTCCACCGCGTGGGCTCCGTCGCCAGACTGGCCGGGGACGAGTTTACCGCCGTGCTATGGCACTTATCAGACCCTCGCGCAGCAGTGGAGCAGGTGTGTGAAGAGATACTGGCGCAATTGGCGACGTTGAATCGCATTGGCGATCGGCAAGTGACTTTATCTGCCAGCATTGGTGCCGCTATTTACTCAGGTGATAACACTACGGCCAAAACCTTATTAGGGCAGGCAGACACCGCGATGTACCGTGCAAAATTAGCGGGCAAGGGTAAATATTCTATTTATTGAGTTATTGAGCAAAGGCTTGCTGTGTGTATAAAGGAGCAGGAGGTATGTTGAAAAATCTTGGCAAAGATGAAGAGGCTAGGCTGGCATCTCTGGATGCGCTTGAGGCTTTGGGCGGTCTGAATGATGATGCTTTTTATAATATTCTGGATATTACCTGCATGCTTCTCAACCTGCCGGGATGCTTTATCTATCTTTTCGGCTCAAAAAGAATATGGATAAAGGCCAAGAAGAATATTGAGCTTGGAGAGATAGACTACGACAGCCCGTTGTTCAATTTTGTGCGTTACAGTGGCGATACCCTGATTTGTGAAGATACGCATAAAGACGTGCGTTTTGCGGACGACCCTATGGTTACAGGAATAGCGGCCATTCGTCAGTTTATTGCTACCCCGTTGCGCACGCGTGAAGGCCATATTATTGGCGCTGTCTGCGCCACTAACCGAAAACCAGGGGGCTTTTCCAATATCGAAACGGATCTGCTGAGCAATATGGCAACGATTGCCATCGAGCTGCTAGAGGCACAAAGTGAGATTGGCCTGATTGATGTGGTGACGCGTTTCCCTAACCGGCAGCGCCTGATGGGGGATATCAAACAGCTTTCGTCAGAGCATGGCGAGTTTGTCCTGATCCTGATTGATACTCTGGATATCAAATATGTCTACGAAATGGCCCGTTCATTTGGCATGGCGGAAGTAGAAAGTGTTTTGCATGACATTGGTCACTTTCTAAAAACCACCTTTATGAACGAGCAGATGATCTACGCTATTTCGCTGGGGCGGTTTGCTATTATTCTGCACGCGGAAAAGTTAAACCGTTACATGGGGCATATGGAGAATTTTGCCGGCAGAATGCAACGTGAAGTCCGCAGCATTGTGCCGCTGAAACTGGACTTTTACGCAGGCTACGTCTGGTTTTCTCCACCCTGCACCAACCCGCCTGAGCTATTACGTATGGCCACCAGTGCGTTGCATGATGCTATTGATGGGCGGGCCACTATTTCCGCCTACAGTGAATCTAAAGACGCAACGCGTAAATTTAATCTCAATATACTTAACGATCTGGCCGAAAGCCTGAACCAGCAGCGCGGGCTGTATCTGGTATTTCAGCCAAAGGTTATTTTAGCCACGCGAAAAATTATTGGTGCAGAAGCATTACTCCGTTGGCAGCATCCGACATTGGGCGAGATCCAACCTGATGCCTTTATCCCCATGGCGGAAAGTACGTCGCTGATTAAACTGTTGACTGAATTTGTTATTGCCCGCTCGGTTATTGAGGCCAAGCGATTACGTGAGGTGGGGATCCACATTCCAATTTCGATTAATATCAGCGCCAACAATTTTTCTGAACAGGGTTTTGCGGAAAAGTTAGATCACCAGGTTCGCGGCGGCGGCCTGCTGCCACAAGATATTGAAATTGAATGTCTAGAAACGCAGCGTATTTTGGAAAGCAGCGAAGCCTTGGCCTGCGTGAGGGCGTTGCGCCAGAAAGGCTATGCCATTGCGTTGGATGATTTTGGCACTGGCTACAGTAATCTTAATTATCTCCGTAATATTCCCGCCGACCTGATTAAAATAGATCGTTCATTGATTGAAAACCTAAAGTCGGATAATGACAGCCGTGTGATTGTCGAAAGTCTTATCGAAATGCTGCATAAGCTGAATTATGTCGTTCTGGCGGAAGGGGTTGAAGATCACGAGACGCTGAATTACCTGGAACAATACCAGTGCGATGTTATTCAGGGGTATTTCTATTCTCCGCCGATGGTGCTCGAGAAGCTGATTGCTCTGATTGATGCGGAACAGGATGGCATGCTGGCGTCATGCCCGGATGTGGATTGATTCTGGCTTCAATCCACATCCGGGGCAGGATCTGTACTGTGCCTTAGAGTGCATCTCTGGCTGCGGCCAGCGCGGCTTGTAACTGTTTGCACAGTGCCTCCAGGCCATCGTTTTGCGCCATAATGCCGGGCAGATTGCCTGCCATGGCCGCCTGTTCTATCTGGATGAGTCTGTTTTCCAGCGGGGCACAAGCAAAGTGCAGGCATTCACCTTTCAGCTGATGAGCGCTGCGCCGGATCGCATCAAAATCCCGTTTTTCCAGAGCGGTATGCAGTGAGGCCAACAACGCAGGGAGCTCTTCGATAAATATCGTCACCAATTCGTTAAATAACGTTTTATCGTCACTCAACTGGGCCAAGGCTTGCGGGTAATCGAAAAGGGGCGCTTCTGGCTCCGCTTGGCTGAGGTGATAAACGCGCTGAATCTCTGCCCCCAGGTTTTCCAGCAAAATAGGCTTACTGATGTAACCGTCGAATCCGTGGGTTAAACACATTTCCCGGTCGCCTTTCATGGCGTGTGCGGTCATGGCGATGATTGGCTGATGTTTACCCGGCTGCTGTTTTTCCTGGGCACGAATATGCTGCACGGCCTCAATCCCGTCCATTTCTGGCATTTGCAGATCCATCAGAACCACATCGTATTGATCCTGCTCCAACTTTTGCAGCGCCAGTTTACCGTTACCCACCACCTCAGAGGTATGGCCTAGTTTACGGATAAAGTTGATCGCCAACTGCTGATTGATCAGATTATCTTCGGCCACCAGAATGCGATAACCGTTATTCATTTCCTGCACTAATTCGCTGATGACGGGCAGAATTTTGTTGGCATCTTCGGGGATCAGCGTGCGTATGATGGTTTCTTGTAGTTCAGTGGTATCGATGGGTTTGGTCAGAAAGCCCGACACACCGACTTTTTTCAGTACGGCGGTGTCTATCCGGTTACCCATGGAGCTGAGCATGATCAATTTGCACTGACGCAGGCTGGGCGTAGACATAATC
>JBAQHZ010000373.1:0-16553 GCA_049288585.1 Chania sp. | reverse complement strand
CCTCGCACCCTTTATTGTCCATTTCTAGCATCACGGTCTGGCAAGAGAGGCGAGTAAATGAAGATTTAAGCCTATCTTTCCAAAAAACCGATACCGACGCACCGGTATCCAACACCATGTTGTAGCGCTGCAAACGCTGCGAAACATTGACCACAATGCCTTCTTGCGTAAGCTGTAGCGGCAAGGCAAGCCAACCGTCTGAGACGTTGACATTCAATGCTTGAACATCATCAGCCACTGACAAATTCTGGCCTTTATAATCAATCAGCACCGCCTTTCCCTTGAATAAGTCCAGGCCAATGACCATTGACGTAGGGATATGCCCATTGGGAATTAAAACCATCCCCCAGGGGGTTAACGACACTCCTTTGACATCCTTAAATAGCATGCCGTTGATCGAAATCTGCGGAATATGGAATTTGTCATTGACATAGATTTTACCTGTCAGGTCTGTAGTACGCTCTTTTTCAGGTTCGATGATCAATCCAGACAATTTTGCCATGACCTCTTTCGATAAATGCAGAGCGGTGGGGGAACCCGTATCGATCGAGAATGTATAACGCTTCCCGTCGAGATCAACATCGGTCAGCGGGAGCGACGTGTCATCCAACTGAAAAGGCATATGCATAAGCTTTTCAGTTGCGTTGACGGCTAATGAGATCGCTGAAAATAACAGAACGACTATCATCGCCGTAATGTGCCTATCCAGTAAAACATGCATACGTGTTTTCCAATTCAGAGTGCCTGCGGGGTCAAAGTACCTTATTCACTATAGCGGTCATTGTCAGACCCAGAGCGGCAAAAACTCTGGTGGCCTTAAAAATGGTGATGTTATCAGGTACAACCAATGAAACTGGTGAATGGTCGTAAATGTCAGATTGAAAGGATTAAACGCGCAAACTGGCTGGCAGAGCCGAGGAATATTAAGACGCGCACCCCTTCCGCTTGAAAGGGGTGGCCTACGGGAAAGTCTTTATTTAGCGGGGGCAGTCAACAAAGCATAGCGATTCAACAACTGAGTCAACCTGCTGTCGATCTGGGTTTGCAGTCCAGGCGAAACCTTGCCCGCACGCTGTTGCTCTTCAAATTGGCGCAAGAGCTCTTCCAACGGCGGCGTGCGATTCATTGGCTGTTGCACGGCAAATACAACCGACTTCAGTTCTGAAACCGTCATGTAACGACCACGCTGCTCGTCCAGCGAATTCAGCTTATCGGCCAATTGTTGCAGGCGGGTTTGCGCCTGATGCCAGTCTTCCATCGCGGCTTTGGGCAACGCTTGTGCTTCACGCTGCTGATGCCACTGTTCAGCTAGCTGTTTTACCTGCGGGCTCGCAGGCCAAAGTGCGTGCAACTGTTGCACCAGGACGTTGCCATAGTTCAGCGTCCAGAGCGGAGACAATGTTTCCAAACGTAGCAGCTGTTCACCACTGGTTTGAGCCATATTATCTTCAAGCCTGGCCAATTCAGCACGATGGTCCGCTTGCTGAAGCTTTGCCAATTGCCCCGGCTCTAACAACACGGGCAACGGCCTGACCATATTCTGCAAGACCTGTTCAGTGCCAGACACCCGAAGCGAAGTAATCCCCCACCAGGTGCCAGCCCCAACCAGCATACTGATGATCACCCCAGCCAAAAAACCGTGCCACATCTTCCAGCTAGCGGGGGCAGGAGCAGGTTCAGGCTCCGGCTCGGGAGCAGGTAATGGTGCCGGAGGAGGTGTAGGTGCAGGCGGCGGTACCGGTGCTGACTCTTTGATGATGTAGACCAACGGTGGCGATGCCGTACTTTCCTGCTGGAACGCGCCTTCCGGCTCAATCCGAATTTCAGTCGCCTGTGAGGTTGCGGTAGCGGCTGACTCAAGGCTTTCCAGCCGCAGTGCGGCGTGATGCATCTGACTGCGCAGGTTATCCAGCTTGCTGAGATGTTTTAGATCCAGGCGTTGTAACACGTAGCACACATGCTCCAGCACCTTTTCAATACGGTAAATCTGTGCCAGATCGCCATACTGGAATTCCTGCGTGCGCAACACCTGCTGCAAGCGAGCAACCAGCCATGCCAGAATCTCTACTCTGGCGTGGGTTTGTTGCGGCCAAAAGACCGGCCACTGGTGCGTGAGCAACCCATCAATCAGCTGCAACCCTTCATGGATACCAGACAACCCGGAACGTTGCGTGCGTGCCAGCGTAAACCACGCGACCGTTTGCAGTTCCACGCCATTTTGCCGGAACAATGTCATGCAGAGTTGTTCAACCTTGCCCCATTGTACATCTGGGCGCGCCGGGTGACTCAGCTTGGCGATTTCCTCTTTCAGCGTTGCGAACTCCGCCAGAGTACGTGGATCGCCACCGGTTTTGATGCTGTTTCCTGATGATAATGCGCTCATTCAGTTACCTTATTCCATACGCTGTTGTTTTTTTAGATGCCGAACCAATACTCGCCCCTCTGGCGCAAACTCAGTGCCGTAACGCACCAGCCCTACCCCTTTCAATTCGGCATCAATGGCATAGTTCAAATGCCCGGGCTGAGTTTCGGGCAGCAGAATAACCCTGATGCTTTTCAGTCGTGGCTCATATTTCAGCAAAGTATGCGAAAGCGTGGTCATCAGCGTATGCGCCGTGCCGGGCATCCCCTGCAATATTTTGCTCATATCCGGCAAACCATAATCAGGCAGATGGCTAAGCGTACCCGCCCGACAGTTAAGAATGCGTTGCATGTTATCGAGTACCGAGAGGATCACCTGGTCCTCTTCACTGACCTGGTTCAGGCCCAGCTCACCAGAGAAATTGCCGGTGAGCATTTCATAAAGGGAAGGATTCAATGAGGTCATGGATTAATCCTTCAGGGGTATCAACGTCAGGCCTTTACTCAGCTCTAACGTGCGAGGTCTATCTGGATCAAGCTCTTCGCGCGGTATCACATAGCGCCAGTTATTTTTGGTCAGATCGGGGGCGCGGAACAGCCCCACGACGGCGACAAAATTCGCTTCTTTTTCCAGGGGCATATCCAGGCTGGCAGAGCCGGCGGGTTTAACCACCACTTCACGGCTGGCCAACAGATCGGCTTTGAGTACATCATCGCCCCTCAGCAGCAGGCTTTGATAGTCAGCTTTTTCAAAAGCTTTACGATCACGTAGCTGATAAATGCGCACCACCGTCGGTAATGATGTACTGTCATCCTCAGCCGTGTTAAGCGCGGCACGAGTAGCAAAATCAAGATGCAATGTTTTGATCTGTTTATAAAATATTGAACTGGCAACAGACTTGGTGCCTTCAGCAACCTTTTGCGTCAGGCCACAGCCCGTCAACATCAATGCCAAAATTACGCCTGACACTAATTGCGCGGGTTTAATAGCGATATTTAACATCAGAAATCTCTCTACTGACGGTGTACTCTAAATAATTCGGGTTGCAGGAAGGCGGCAAGCTCGCGAGGCCCCAGCAGCATAGATAACTATGTGACCGGGGTGAACGAGCGCAGCCAACGCACATGCAACTTGAAGTATGACGAGTATATTCGGGGTAAATCATACCCCTGCAAGCACCAGCACCTCTATATGCTCTTTTGCCGCGTTTCACTAACCACACAATACGGCAGCACGTGCCGGATCGATGGCCACCAGCCCACTCAGCAGCAGTTCCATCTGGCGAGCCAGTTCGGCTTTATCTGCGTCACCGCGTTGTGCTTTCATGCGCAACAGCTTCAGCCGCCGGGCCTTCACTTCAAACATCAGTGCAGGTTCCCACTGGCTTAGCGTAAAGAGTTCCACCGGGCCATCCAGTTCACTCAGCAAATGCAGCGCCATCTCATTCTTGCCGTATTGCTCGGCAACGCGCGCCATCAACAGCCGCAGCAGCCAGCGTTGACGATGCGTGTGGATCCCAGGGCGGCCAGCCAACCAGCCCAGAGCCGCCTCAATACCATCACTGTCTGCCTGGGCAAGCGCTTCCGGTTCCAATGCCAGGATGTCGCTATCTTCGCCCGCAACCGTTGCGGCATTCTCTGGCAGCCAGGTAGAAGAGCTCCCTTGCACATGCTGCTCGATCCACGCCACAGTAACTTCATCGGCGAAGGGTGTACCATCGGCATAGGCCAGCTTTTCCAAGCCCGGTAAACGTTCCAGCAGCATTGCCAGATCGTTTTTGATTATATCTGCCCACAAGTCATAAGGATGGCCATACTTGCTCAGCCCTTGATAGGTATACCATTGCAGGTCAAGCCAGAAATGATTCACCCCTTCGGCAAACATGCTTTCCGTCCGCTCCAGTAATTCTCCCCAACTTTGTTGCAGGTAAAGGCGCTTTAACTGGGCGCGGTATTCGGTACGCGGCGCCACCAACCGAGTCAGGCCAGCGCTGTCTTGCGGAGGGAGCTGATGCACAGTGTCCCAACGGACGCTTTTCATCAATCTTGAACCGGAAAGCCACCCTTGCGGCTGTTCGCGCAGATAACGCGCCAACTCTTTCGCCTGATCCAGCAGATCGCGCCCGGATTGCACCTGACGCAGGCTGGGTAAATCCTGCTGCCGAACCTGCGTAGGCGTGCTTTCTTGTGCTCCACTATTTTGTGGCACCAGCGCATCCATGCCGCCCGACTGGGCCAACCGGTTATCCAGCGCGCTGTAGAGCCCGGCAAATGAAGGCCGATCCTGTTCCGGCCAACGGCTAAAGGCATGATCAAGCAATGCCAGCGCGGCTACGGCGCGTTCGAAATCGGCTTTTTCGATTTCCGGGTAACGCATCAGGCTATCTTGCACCTTGCCGCCAGCCAGCCATTCCAACGCCACTTTCCGACTGTTGGCGCGCGGGGGTAACAAGGCTTCGCCATATTGATCAACCAACCCGGCCAACAGCGTTAACCCGTCTGCCAGCCCGGCTTCGCCATCACGGTGCAAACGCGCCCACAGGTAATAAGTGACCACCCGCACATCTTTGCAACTGGTGGTCAGCAGCTTCTCCGCCAATTGGCAAATCAGATCGGTGTCTGCGCCTGAGAGCTTATTCACCTCTTCGCGCATGCGCTGAAAATCATCGTCATAACCCGGATCGTCGCCAACCGGCGCATCTGCTGCGATAGGCTCCAGCCAACGTTGCCACAATGCGGCGGCCTGTTTGGCTTCATCCAGCACATCACGATCTTTAAAACACGCGGCGACAAGTTGTGTCAGCATCATTCCACCCCCGCTGTGAGGTCATTAATTGTCGGGGTTGCCGGTGTTTTACCACTGACATCAAACATCTTGGTCGGCAAAGTAAAACCTCGTCGTTTCAATAGCGCCAGTAACGCAGAAAAGAGTTAGCCATATTGAGCATCACGCGCTCTGCACACTGTTCGGATCGTCAAACGCCAGCGTAATACCCTCTTCATCGTTGTACCCCAACAGCAGGTGTTGCGGTTTCTGATGCTGTGCCAACTGTTGTAACAACTGCTGGCTCAATACCGGCAGGATCTGCTGATTCAGCAGGCTGTCAATGTTGCGCGCACCGCTGTCTGGCAACAGGCAGGCAGCCACCAGCGTATCGTACAGACTCTCTTCAATACTGCAGTTCAACCCATAGTGGCGTTGCAGACGCTGAGCGACCTGTTCGAGTTTCATTTCCACGATATTGCGCAATGCCGAGGCGGCCAGAGGGCGGTAAATCACCGTTTGGAAACGGGCCAGCAGTGCGGGTTGGAAGTGCTCACGCAGGATCGGACGCAACAGTTCGTGCAAGGTGGCATCAGGCGCTTCAGGTTGCTCATCCAGCAGTTGCATAATGTGATCGCTGCCCATATTGGCGGTCATCAGGATTACCGTGTTGCGGAAATCGATCTCACGGCCTTCGCCATCACGCATAAAGCCACGATCGAACACCTGGTAGAACATGTTCAGCACATCACGGTGGGCCTTCTCTACTTCATCCAGCAACACCACGCTGTATGGGCGCTTGCGTACCGCTTCGGTAAGCACGCCACCCTGGCCGTAACCGACATAACCCGGCGGTGAACCTTTCAGCTGGGAAACGGTATGTGCTTCCTGGTATTCCGACATGTTGATCGTGATGAGTGCTTTTTCGCCGCCAAACAGGCTATCTGCCAACGCCAGGGCCGTCTCGGTTTTACCCACGCCGCTCGGGCCAACCAGCAGGAATACGCCCAGCGGGCCATTCTCTGGCGTAAGACCGGTTTTAGACGCTCGGAGGCGTTGAGCCAATGCCAACAACGCGGCATCTTGGCCAACTACACGTTGCCCCAGATTCTGCTCCAGTTGCAGCAGGTTGGTTTGCTCATCTTTCAGCAAGCTGCCCAACGGGACCCCGGTCCAATCGGCAATCACTGTTGCCACGGTACGGGCGTCCACGTCCAGTGACAGTAAACGAATGTTATTTTGCAGCTCATTCAACTGCTGTTGCAGTTGCGCACGCTCCACCGAACGGCTGAGATCCTTGCGCAGCTCCAGTAGCTGCTGGGTTAACGCTTTTTCTTGCTGATACTGCTTTTCCAGCTCGACCTGCTGCTTTTGCAGCACATCGCGCCAGTCGGTGATATCGGCCAAACGGGCCGGATCGGCATCGGAGCTCAGCACCAGATCCTGCTCAATGGCCTGCTGCTCCATATCCAGCGCCATCAGTTCAGAGCTGACCTGCATTAATGGCTGCGGCTTGGTATCCAGGCTCATGCGCACCCGTGCGCTGGCGGTATCCAGCAAATCAACCGCTTTATCCGGCAACTGACGACCCGTCAAATAACGGCGCGACAAGGTCACCGCGGCTTTTACCGCTTCATCGGTGATATGTACACCATGGTGCTTGGCATAGCGATCTTTCAGGCCACGCAGCATCAAACAGGCTTTCTCATCATCCGGTTCATCCACTTTCACCATCTGGAAGCGGCGTTCCAATGCCGCATCACGCTCAAAATACTGCTTGTATTCCGACCAGGTGGTGGCGGCAATCGTGCGCAACTCGCCACGCGCCAGCGCTGGCTTAAGCAGGTTGGCCGCATCAGCGCCCCCCGCCTGATTACCTGCACCAATAATGGTGTGCGCTTCATCAATAAACAGCAGGATCGGGTTCGGCGATTGCTGCACTGCGGCAATCACGTTTTTCAGGCGTTGCTCAAACTCCCCTTTCACACCGGCTCCTGCCTGCAACAGCCCTAGGTCCAACGTGCGGACGCTGACCGTTTTCAGGCTGTCCGGCACGTTACCTTCGGCAATGCGCAAAGCCAGTCCTTCAACCAGTGCCGTTTTACCTACCCCAGGTTCACCCACCAGAATCGGGTTATTTTTACGCCGACGGGAAAGGATATCCACCATCTGGCGGATTTCGTTATCACGCCCGAATACCGGGTCAATTTCGTTGGCCTTGGCTTTGGCGGTAATATCCTGTGTGAACTTGTCCAACACCGCCAGCAATGCTTCATTGGGCAGTGGTGAGGAAACCAAAGGATCCGCCACAGACTCTGACTCTTGCTGAGGCAAAGCAGAAGGATAGCGCCCCAGTTCAGCCTGTTGCTGTAACTCCGGGCGCTCATCGGATTGTGCATCCAGCAAAGGACGCAGACGCTTTAATTGACCTGGGCTCAGGCTCAATAGCGGCCACAGGCCATCGGTAGATAGCTGCGAAGGCTTTGCCATCAGCGCACCCAGCAGGTGAACGCTGCGAATTTGCTGGGCATCTTCATCCAAAGATGCCGCCAGCCAAGACTGCTTGATCAGGTTCAACAAGGCGGCCGAAAGATGTGGGCGGCTACGGACCGAGCGTGGCAAAGTATCAAGATTCGCTAACAGCGATTGCCACACTCCGTCCATATCCCACTCATAGCGGCGCGCCAGTACGGTAATATCCCCCTCTCCCAACTCCAACAATTTGAGCAACCAGTGTTCAATGGTAATTTCCGCGTGGGCACGGGTCTGGCACAAGGTCGCTGCAGCTTCCAAGGCCTGCGCGCAATGAGAATTTAACCGGCGTAATAAAATAGCTGACTGATTTTCCATAGTTCCTATCCCTGTTTTCCCGTCATGCTCGAACGCGCTACCGCTCGCAGCCGTTAACCGAGGCCCGTAAGGTTATCTGATAAAAGTACGTTGTCTTTGCCTAATGCCTGCGACAGACCCTAGGGAAAAACAACAAAAAAGCAGACGGCAAAACCGTCTGCTCCAACATTTACGCGGTAGCGCGTTCATTCCAAGCATCGGAATGAATGATGTTGCCATCTTTGTAAGTCCAGGTGATTTTTTCGTAGCGCAGTTCCACCAGTTCCAGGTGATTGTGTTTCTCTTTGCCTGGATCTTTGATGTCGTGCATTTTTGGAGCCACTTTGACTACTTTGACGTTATCCAGCTTGGTGTTGAAATACTCAACTTCCTGGCCAGCATCATCAATGCGGTACCATTTGAACTCAGCCGTTTTCAAGGTTTGGCCAGTGGTCACCGCTTTGTACAGATACGGGCTGGACGCATCGATTTCCTTAGTAAATACGAAAGGTGTATGGATACGAGTTCCGGTCAGTTTGCCAGTGTTATTGTCAGTCGGGATGTACAGGCTATGATCCTGTGCCACCACTTCGATGCTCCCTTCGCGACTTTGCACGTCCACAGAACCTTTAATGTCCGCGCCGCCATCGTCCTTCAGCCACAGATAGACTGGAATTGCCATGTTTACTCTCCTTGATTATCAAAACCGCCCGCGTGTTCCGGCGGCGTTACACTGCCCGGCCCCTGGCAGGCATTCGCCTGAGGCACCAGACTAATTTCTACTCTTCGGTTTGCTGCCCGCCCTTCATCGGTATCGTTAGAAGCGATAGGTCGGGTTGCACCATATCCCTGCACGGCAAAACAGGTTGGTGAAACATCACTGGTCTGCAACATCCAGTCGCGTACCGATTCTGCACGCTTGAGAGACAGCATTTGATTCGCCTTCTCATCCCCGGTGATATCGGTGTGACCGGCCACCACGATCAGCCAGCCGGGCTTGGCTTTAATATTGATTAACGCTTCCACCAGCACTTTGGTGGAGCCGGTTTTAAGCTGATATTTGCCCGTATCGAACAGCGACAGGCTATCCAGCAACACGGTTTGTGGTGCTACCTGCGTGGGTGCCGCTGGCGCATCGATTTTCTTTTCTTCAACCGGCGGTATGTAACCCCTGATAGCGGCCAATACCGGCTGTCGCAAACGCTCTCCAGGATATAAACCCAAGCCGAGATTAAGGGGAGCCCCTTCACGGTAATAATCATTAAGTTGCGCTGCATCAGCCCACAATATTTTCACAGCCCCCGCTTTAGCTTGCGTATCCGACATGGGGATTGCGCGATAGCGTTGCAAATCATCCGTAATCTGGCGTGACAGCGTGCGGTTTTGCCATGCGGAAGCATTCAGCGCGACCACCCCGGCAAGCGTGAATGCCCCTGCGGCGTAAACCACTGCGCGGCGTCGCGGAGTAAAACCTGATTGTTGTGGCAACAGACGCAACAACGGATCGGGGAAAGGTAATGAGAGGTTATCATCACCCTCGCAGCGGCTTTCTTCGCGGTTAAGCGTTGTTTTTTCCGTCAGCCACTGTTGCCAGAGATTGGAAGCTGGCAATTCAGGCACCGCCGGAGAAAACGTCAGTGCCAGCGCCAAAGGTGAACAAATCGGCATAGACTGTTCGCGGGTTAAGCATTGCGGCAGGATCTGCTGCGCTATCCACTGGGCCCAACTCTCAACCTCTATTGCCCGGTAGAGCTTCTGAGTTTGCTCAACGCTTTCCCCTTGCGCCACCCACTGCGCTAAAGGTTGTGCTGAATGTCCGTTATGCCAGACAGTGGCTGAAGGCTGGCCAGCTTTGAACTCGAACCATTCAACATGGTCGGTTACAACATCAGATGCCACACCCATCGGCAGATAGCTGCATAGCAGCGCGGGGACGTCCGTCCCTGTTACACGGCGCATACGGGATAACTGATGGCGAAAGGTCTGAACTCGATTCGCCAATACCGCCAAGTCATTATGCTGTGATGGATTAACCAGCAACAGCACGCTGAGTTGTGTTGCCCACTCAGGACGCAGGTTGAGCAATGCGGCTGCCGCTTCGGATAACATCGGCAGGTCAGACACCGCCAAATAGCAACCTTCCGGTGTTTCACGCACCGCCGCACCATCAAACATCTGTTCCAGCCCATCGCCACAGACCAATATGACAGGTTGACGATAGCGTTCAGCCGGAAGATGAGTTTGCCAGGCAGCGTTAATATCGGACTCAACGCGCGCGGAAACACGTGAACGCCCACCCCAGATCAACGCACTAAGGGCAATAACAACAATCACCACAGCACCGGTGAATTGGCCGACTGGGGTCAGAGGGAAATAGCCCAGACACAGGACCAAAGCCAGCACACCGATCCAGAGCCACAACAACCGCTTCATTATCACGCTCACTCAGCGCCCCCTGGTAACAAGGTCGTGAGAAATTCCTGCAAATGCATATGCAACATCCACCAGCCACCTGCCAGCACTAACAAGGCGAGAAAAAACCAGAAAACAGCCGACTGGAATAAACGGTATTGACGCCGTGGCCGGACATCCACCAGCAGAGGTGGTTGCAGGGCGATATCGTAGGCAGCCACTTGCTCACCAAGAGTCGTCATCAATTGCTCACGCGGTTGCTGCTGCGACTGACCGTGATAAACACCTTCGAACCCTAATCGTAATACCCGATAGAAACAGGTCAGTACAGACGGATCCGGCGCGGGCTCACTCAACACCTGGCGCATGCGCTCATACAAGAGTTCGCCGGCTTGCAGCGTGTTGAAAAAATGCGTTTGTAACGGTGTCTGGATCCAGGTGGCATAACCTTCATCCTGTTTGCCACGCCCGAGAACGGTTTCATCCAGCAGCGCACATTGCGCATAGGTAATGTGTTCAATACTTTCGGCGCTGTAACCCGCCTCAGTTAAGCGGTTTTGCGTCTCTATAACCTGCTGCAGACAACGTTGGTAAAGTGCTACCCCCTGCTGGGCGGGCACTCCTCGCCGCAACTCCACCACGATCAACCAGGTGTCATAGAGCAGGTTATCGATAGAAAGATCTTTGATTGGTTTCATGAGCGCAGTACCGCAAAGAGTTCAAGTTGCACATCTGGCAATGTACCCGGCACGTAGAACGCACAGACACCGGCTTCCAACATGCTTTTTGCCACTGGATGCGTCAGATCAAAGGCGAAATACTGATTTTCCAATCGCAAAGGAATGGCAGCAGGTACATGACTCAGTGGAATCAGCGGCACACCGTTGAGTGCGATATTGACGATATTATTGACGTCGTCTGGCGTCCCGACCTTGCACAACAGCGGGAACTGACTTTGCAACAGGTGTGCTGGCAAGCTGGATCGTACAGACAGGTAGAAGTCCGCTTCGTCTCGCAAACGTGGATCGTTGAGCGAGGCTTTCCATTGATTCTCGCGCACTTTTTCCAACTCAATCGCAATCACCCGCGATGGCAGACTGGCTTCCAATAAGGTACTGATAAGGTCAAACAACGGAGGGAAAACGCCGGTTAAATTTTCGTGCTGATAAGCCGGGATCGCGTCCATATCATGCTCAAGTGAGAAGGTCAGCAAGGCACCGGCCAGCTTCACCAATTCACGATAAATAATCTCTGGGTGCAGAGCGGGGTGCGCCAGGAAGTCGTTCAGGACTGGCTCTTGGGTATTCAACGCATTGAGCAACCAAAACAGTGACACATCTGCCACGGCAAAATCTGCCATACGTTGGTTGCTTTCACGGCGCATGCCCATCAAGCGGGTACGCTTTGCCCTTAACTGGACCAACAGGCTGTCCAGCCGATCCAACAGACCTTTGTGCGCGTTAAAACTCAGCAGCGGCGGTACAAATTGTGTATCGACTGCCCAATTACCCTGCCCATCCTGCATCAATCTGGCTAGCGGACAGGTCAGGTAATCACCATTCTCTTCAGAATCAAAACGCAAGGTTAATGCCAAGCGTTCTACTGCAATGGATTCCGCTTCATGACCAAACAGGTCCTGAGCGGCTACCCATTCCTGACGATAACGTATCGGCCGCTCTGCCTTTTCGTCCATCATCAGGCAGTTGCCGCCGTTGGCATACAGCAACGGCAGCGCTAACAGAACCTCAACGCTACGTTGAGGCCCTGTCAGTATTTGTGTTAAATCAATTGCAGGTGGCAGGTTATCCGTCACGTCAGTGTCAATCAAACTCCCGTCCGGCAGACGCAAACGGAGGTGCTGTGCCTTCAATCGATTAAGACGCAACGCATCCTGATCAAACTCGGCACACAACACCCCCCAAGGATGATTCAGCGACAGATGCGCAAGACAGTCATTAACATAACTTTCCCAACGCGCCTGCTGCTGAAATTGTTGAGGGGACAAAAACGCCCCCTCCGTCCACAACGGACGTAAGATTTTCATAACCTGCTGCTCCCGTATACCGACTTAGGCTTTCGCTTTTGGCATTTGGGAAACCAGCGACAGATTGACGTCCATCCCTTCGACCTGGAAGTGCGGTACTGCATACAGCTTCACGCGGAAGAAGCCTGGGTTGTCTTCAATGTCTTCCACTTCAACTTTGGCATCGCGCAGCGGATGAGAAGCCTGCAGATCGTCGCCTGGATCGGTCATTTCGGTCACCAGCCCACGCACCCAGTTGTTCAGTTCCAACTCCAGCAAGCGACGATCTTTTGTCGTACCGATGTTTTCACGCTGAATCAGCTTCAGATAATGAGCAATGCGCGACAGCAGGAAGATGTATGGCAGACGTGAGTTGATACGGCTGTTGGCAGTAGCATCAGCGGTGTCATACAGCGCCGGTTTCTGCGTGGAGTTCGCCGAGAAGAAGCAGGCGTAGTCACGGTTTTTGTAGTAAGACAACGGAATAAAGCCCAGGTTGGCGAATTCAAACTCGCGAGTTTCCGGGATCATTACTTCCGATGGGATTTTCACCTGATTGCCAGTGCCCAGATCGTACAAGTGGATTGGCAGATCGGTTACTGCGCCGCCAGCCTGTGGCCCACGAATCTGTACACACCAGCCGTTCTTGATAAAGCTTTTCACCATGTTAGCCGCAAAAGCGAACGAAGCGTTGGTCCACAGATATTTTTCATGGTCTGGGCCTTTCACTTCTTCAACATAGTTGAAGCTACGTACCGGCACAGTATCCGGGCCATACGGCAGACGACCCAGCACGCGTGGCATGGTCAAGCCGATGTAGCGAGCATCGTCGGTATCACGGAAGGATTTCCACTTGATGTACTCGGCACGATCAAAGTAGTTACCGATATCTTTAATGGCGGCGACTTCTTCCATGCTGGATTTGCCGAAGAAAGCCGGGCCAACCGCACCGATAAACGGCATATGTGCAGAAGCAGACACTTTGGAGATGTTACGCAGCAGGGCAATGTCTTGTGGGCCTGCATCGAACTCATAGTTGGAAATCACCGCACCGATCGGCTCGCCGCCCGGGGTGTCATATTCCTGAATATATGCATGGCGGTACATTCCGCTCTGAATGATTTCTGGTGAGTCTTCGAAATCCTGGCGCAGATCTTCCTTAGAAATATCCAGCACTTCAATTTTCACGTTCTGGCGGAAATCAGTGCCATCGACCAGTTGCTTCAGGCCACGCCAGGCGGATTCCACTTTCTGGAATTCCGGGTGATGCAACACCACGTCCAGTTGACGGCTGATCATCTGATCCAGTTCGGCAATGTGGTGATCCAGCAAGGTCTTATCCAGACGCTCCACTTTCTGACCAGACTGCTTCAGGCGCTCCAGGAATACCTGAACTGCTGCGGTGACACGCTCATCAGCCGTGGTTTCGGACAATGCAGTATTGTCCTGATAGGCATCCAGATCGCCCAGTGCGGAGACTGGCGTCAGGTTGATTTTTTCAAACAAGGAAGCATAAACACTACCTTCCTGTGGACGTTCCAGCACGGTGGTCTGGCTTTCCTTGGTGTTTTCAGTATTTACAGACATCAGCATACTCTCGTGTTAATCCAGCTCAGGGTTTACGCTTCTTTCGGGGCAAGCGCGGCCAGTTCAGCGCGCAAGTCAGCGCTTAACGATTCGTCTTTAAGAATGGCTTCCAGCTCTTTACGGAAGGTCACGTTATCCAGGAGGTTGGATTTGAGATCGCGCAGCAGATTGCGCATGGACAGGAGAGCACGCAGTTGCGGAATGTTGCGCGCTACCTGCTCTGGCTCGAAATCTTTCATTTCTTTGAACGTCAGGGCGATATTTTCTTCGCTCTTATCCCCTGCCAAGGTGTTTTCTACGATCAACCTGACTGAAGGATTGAATTCCGCCAGCACGCTGTCGAAGTTATTTTTGTTGACGGAGATTTTTTCGCGCTCAGACAACGCACGATGTTCCTGCCCGTTGCTGTAATCACCCATCACCATGAGTTTGAGAGGCAGCTCAACTTTTTTCTGTGCGCCACCGGTATGGAGGTCGAGTTTAATGTTTACGCGCGCGCGTGGTATCTCATTTTGGTAGCTGGAGGAGGCCATAACAGTCCTTATTCACTGAACGATTTAAGTAAGGACTGCCTGTTGGGGTGTTGAGCACAACGGCAATCCTTGCCAGACAAAAGCGTCAAACAGATGTTGCTATGCATTAACGACATGAACGCAGGATACTCATTCATTTCACGAATGAATACACATAAATACATCAAGTATATTTACGAAATAGCACAAAAAAGCGTGACGAATTTAAGCCACTGCAAAACATAAGATAATCTTAAGGAGATTATTATGTCAATATCAATTTTCCACCAGATATAAGACTAGTGAGTTTTATTTGCCGAATAATATGTCTTATTATTTAAGAAAAATCCAATCATAAAACCAGAAATGCGTACTGTACAAGAATCTGATTAATCAGGTTTCCACATTTCGTAATTGAATCATTTAAAAGCCCATTCTCATTTATTTTTCCTAAAAGTGATCTACATCAAAAAATCATGCGTACGGATAGCGATAAACAGCCGATAAGCATTCGCCTTGCGGATTATCCCTGTCAATACAATTCACTACATGAATGATTTTGGTTTCACTATAAGAACCTATCATAAATTATGATCGTTAATTGTTTACGGTACTCATTAATACTCTCAAAATATTCATTCCCGCCTGGTTATAATTGCAGCACTGTTTTAACTTTCCCGCTTAGTTTTTATTTTCACCATTACCAAAAGCTTCTTTGCCGAACTTTTGAACACCGAATCATCTCACCTGATGTAGTGGCATGCATTCGACACCTGCATTACGCTATGCTGAAGTATCGCAAAAACCAAGGAAAAGCTATGAATAACAACTCAAACACAGCTCTGACTGCCCCACAAGCCCTCGATAAACTTGAGGCGATGTATGATGCATCGGTTTGCGCGCTACGTGGAGCCATCAAGGATTTCATCATTCATGGCACTCTACCAGACGAGAAAGCCCGCGCAGAAGGGCTGTTTTCTTACCCGGAATTGCGTGTTCGTTGGGATGGCGAGCCACCTAATAGCCCCAGAGCACGCGCCTACGGCCGATTTACCCGGCCCGGTAACTACACAACGACCATCACTCGACCACAGCTATTTCGCCATTATCTTTCGGAACAATTGGCATTGTTAGAAAGCGAATATGCCGCAGTCATTGAAGTGGTTGCCTCTAAACAGGAAATCCCCTTCCCTTATGTGATTGATGGCTCCGATCTCACTCTGGATCGTTCAATGAGTGCAGGGATAACCAAGCATTTCCCCACCACTGAATTAGCCCAGATCGGCGATGAAAATGCGGATGGCCTATTTTCTTTTGCCGCTCATTTCCCGCTTTCACATTTTGATGCGCTGCGTACCGATTTCTCTTTGGCACGCCTGCGGCATTATACCGGCACGCCGGTAGAACATTTCCAGCCTTTTGTGCTGTTTACCAATTAGACACGCTATGTGGATGAGTTTGTGCGCTGGGCATGCCGCCAGATTGCCAATCCAGACAGCCCTTACGTAGCGCTTTCCTGCGCTGGTGGCCACTATGTCACCGCACAAACTCCCAACCCAGAACAGACGGTGTCAGATCTCGCCTGGAAGAACCACCAAATGCCCGCTTACCATCTGATTGCTCGTGATGGGCAAGGGATCACGCTGGTGAATATCGGCGTCGGCCCCTCTAATGCCAAAACCATCTGCGATCATCTGGCCGTATTGCGTCCGCACGCCTGGCTGATGATTGGGCACTGTGGTGGTCTGCGCGAAAGCCAATCGATCGGTGACTATGTTCTGGCCCATGCTTATCTTCGTGACGATCACGTCCTTGACTCGGTACTGCCACCTGATATCCCTATCCCAAGCATCGCGGAAGTACAGCGTGCGCTTTATGACGCAACCAAGACGGTCAGCGGTATGCCAGGCGAAGCGGTTAAGCAACGTTTACGTACCGGCACGGTGGTCACCACAGACGATCGCAATTGGGAGCTGAGATATTCCGCCTCTGCATTGCGCTTTAACCTGAGCCGCGCCGTAGCAGTAGATATGGAGAGTGCCACCATTGCCGCTCAGGGTTACCG
>JBAQHZ010000372.1:0-5691 GCA_049288585.1 Chania sp. | reverse complement strand
TTCTTATTCTGCATGCTTTCCAAGGTAAACAAGACGTTACCGCCGGGTGTCATCATTTCCACGCTGTCGCCGCACAGAAATTTATTTTTCACATCCACTTCAGCCCAACCGTTACGACGCACGCCGGTGAATTCACCGACAAATTGCTGACGTTCGGAGATCGAAGAGCCGTAATCATAATTCTGGTGGGCATCGTGGGTGTGACGACGCAGGAAACCTTCGGTATAACCACGGTGCGCCAGCCCTTCCAGCGTGGTGAGCAGGGTGGGATCAAATGGCTTACCGGCAACGGCATCGTCAATGGCGCGGCGATACACCTGCGCAGTACGCGCGCAGTAGTAGAAGGATTTGGTGCGGCCTTCGATTTTCAGCGAATGCACGCCAAGCTGCGTTAGGCGCTCCACGTGCTGGATGGCACGCAGGTCTTTCGAGTTCATGATGTAGGTGCCATGTTCATCTTCGAAGGCACTCATGTACTCGCCGGGTTTTTGTGCTTCGGAAAGCATAAACACTTTATCCGTTGGCGCGCCGATGCCGAGCGTTGGCTCAACGTTCTGCACCGGGATCGGCTCATGCATATGCACGATGCTGCCGGTATCGTCCTCTTTGCCTTCTTCCGCTTTGTACTGCCAGCGGCAGGCATTGGTGCAAGTGCCTTGGTTCGGATCGCGCTTGTTGATATAGCCGGAAAGCAGGCAGCGGCCGGAATAGGCCATGCACAGCGCACCGTGGACGAAAATCTCCAGTTCCATTTCTGGCACCTGGCTGCGGATTTCTGCGATCTCATCCAGCGACAGCTCGCGCGACAGAATCACGCGCGTCAGCCCCATCTGCTGCCAGAATTTTACCGTGGCCCAGTTGACCGCATTGGCCTGCACCGAAAGATGAATATCTATCTGTGGGAAGGCTTCGCGCACCATCATGATCAGGCCCGGGTCGGACATAATCAACGCATCCGGGCCCATGTCGATCACCGGTTTGAGATCGCGCAGGAAGGTTTTCAGCTTGGCATTGTGCGGTGCGATGTTAACCACCACGTAGAATTTTTTACCTAGCGCATGGGCTTCATTAATCCCCAGCGCCAGATTCTCGTGGTTGAATTCGTTGTTACGCACCCGCAGGCTGTATCGAGGCTGGCCGGCGTATACCGCATCGGCACCATAAGCAAAGGCGAAACGCATGTTTTTCAGCGTTCCCGCCGGGGAAAGGAGTTCTGGTGTAAACATCGTGATTCTCGGTCTGATTTCAGGTCAGCACCGCGCCACTTAATGGCGCAGCAAAAGTGGGGGATTGTAACGGCAGCCCGGCAAGAAATCAGCAATTAACCGGAATTATTTAGGGGGATCGCTGTTCTTCAGTGAGGCCTTTATTCACCCCAAGCGCTGAGTTGGTTCAGCGATTGGGGTGTTTTCGGCAGTTTGCAGGTGGGATTGTGTCTAACATCGACATGATTCAGCGTTCAAATCACGTACATGAGGGGTCGGGCCATGTTTGATCACTGACTGAACGCCGTTTTTTGCCGCGCTTTCTGAACTGTACATCTGGCTGGTGCCTATCACCTGCTGGTTTTTGGCTTTCAGCACAAAGTAGGGCTTGTCATTACTGCCGATCTTCAGTTCAAACTGGGCCTCATCGGGCGCATTGGCTCGTACAGACGCAATGCCGTTTTCCGCTGAAGCCTTGCTGGCGTACATCTCGCTGGAAAGAATGATCTCTCCATTACTGGCTTTCAGGGTGAAGTGGTACTGTCCATTACTCGATTTTTTTAGCTCATAGTGGCCGGTTGCCATAGTCCTTCTCCGCTTGGTTCCAATGACAGAGGTAATTGTAGCCAATAGCTTGAAAAGTGACGTTTGAGCAGCTTAATAATCGCAGGATATGTGATCTCCTGCACTCGCGCGGGGGGATTTATGCCAACCCGTTCACCAACCGGCATGGTTCGGCTTCCCAGCGATAGCCGACACCGTAAACAGAACGGATAAAGGCTTTATCGCCATCAATCAGTTCCAGCTTGCGGCGCAGGTTTTTGATATGGCTGTCGATGGTGCGATCGGTCACCACGCGGTAATCGTCATACAGATTGTTCAACAACTGCTCGCGCGAGAATACGTTGCCTGGCTGGCAGGCCAGGGTTTTCAACAGGCGGAATTCTGCCGGTGTCAGATCCAAGATATGACCGCTATAGCTGGCCTGGAAGCGCGGTTCATCAATATGCAACAACGCTTCTTCGTCACCCTGTTCCATCGGCCGGTAGCAGCGGCGCAGAATAGCTTTTACTCGGGCAACCACTTCACGCGGGCTATAGGGTTTGCAGATATAGTCATCGGCACCAATCTCTAAACCCAACAGGCGGTCGATCTCCTCAATTTTGGCGGTCACCATCATGATCGGCACGTCGGTAAAACGGCGCAGATCGCGGCAGATGGTTAAACCATCGCAACCCGGCAGCATCAGATCCAGCAGGATCAGCGCCGGTTGCTGCTCATGCACCGCCGGAACCACCTCGCGGCCGTTGCTTAGCCAGCGCGTGGCGTAGCCCGCCGCCTGTAGATAATCCACCAGCAATTGGCCCAGCTTGGGCTCATCTTCGACAATCATAATCTGCAATGGCGGGTTCGGATTTTCCATTATGGAGCCTTGTTGTTCACCTGAGTGGGGAAATCTACTGTAATGCGCACGCCGCCGAAAGGCGAATGCTGAGCGTGGATCGTACCACTATGCGCTTCTACAATGTTCTGGCTGATGGCAAGCCCCAGCCCGGCTCCGCCGCTGGCGCGGTTGCGTGAACCCTCGGTGCGGTAAAAGCGTTCGAAGATGCGTGCCAACTGCTCGTCACTGACGCCGGGTGCGCTGTCCTGCCAGTAAATCCGCACCATGCCCGGCAGCGATTCGATGCCGACCTCCAGCCTGCCGCCAGGATCGGTATAGCGCAGGCTGTTCTCCAGCAGATTGTTGAACAACTGGTTGAGGCGATCCGGATCGCCGAACAGCTTCGCCTGTTGCGGTAACTGGGTGACGATCTCCAGCCCTTTGGCATGAAAACGCTCACGGAAGGCGGCGACGGCGATTTGCACCAAATGGACACAATCTACCGATGATTTACGGTAGGCCAGGGCCCCGAGATCGGACAGCGAAAGCTGATGCAGATCGTCCACCAGTTTGGTGAGGGTAGACACTTCTGCCAATAGCGAACTGATCGACGCCGGTGTCTGTTGGCGCACGCCATCCTGCAAGGCCTCCAGCTCACCGCGCAGCACCGCCAGCGGGGTGCGCAGTTCGTGCGAGATATCGGCCATAAACGCCCGCCGCATCTGTTCGTTCTTTTCCAGCGAAATGGCAAGGTGGTTGAAATCCTGTGCCAACCGGCCCAGTTCATCCTGGCTGCTGGCGGTGACGCGGGCGCTGAAATCCCCCGCAGCCAAGCGGTGCGTGCCCGCCACCAGCCGTTTTACCGGTGCCAGCAGGCCGCGCGACAGCAGCCAGGTGACCGCCGCTGCTAGCAGCGTCGACAGCGCGACGATCAACCAACTGGTGCGTTTTTGCTGCCGATCGAAGTTGATATCGGCATTACGCGTCAGCTTCTCCGGCGGGGCCGCCATCACCCAGCCGACGATCTGATTGTTGTAATGGATCGGGTGGCGGGTGCTCTCTTTCGGTATCGGGCCTGAATGGCCCACCAGCCGCTGATACTGGTCATCGACGATCCAGAACTGCGAGCGCCAGCCTTTGGGCGGCAGATTATGGTCACGGTCGCTGCTTTGTTCGAGAGAGCGCACGATACGGTACACCACCTGATCGTTATTGCGCAGGAACGCCCAGTTACCATGCTGGCGGTATTGCTCTTCCAACGCGTCGGCGAGTAGGGCAATACGCTGTTCGTTACTCTGTTTGATATAGTCGATAAAACCCCGTTCAAAGCTGATGCGTACTCCCCAGTGCATGGTGATCAACACCAGCATGCAGGTGGCGAAGATCGCCATGAACAGTTTGCCAGTGATGCCTATTCTCATTGCAACCTCGTTGAGCCGTTACTCGGCCCTTTTGTCAGCGTGCGATTGGGCGCGATGTTGGCCGGTACGCGGGCGAAAACCAGCGCAGGCAGGGCGATGATCAGTGCCATACAGGCGTAACTGTAGATAAATGCGCTGTGGATGGCAGCGCTGTCGGCCACCACCTGATGATGGGCGAAACTGCCGATCAGGATCCCGGCCACGCTCACCCCCAGGCTCATGGAAAGCTGCATCACCATCGACAACAGGCTGTTGCCGCTGCTGGCCAGGCGATCGGGCAGGTCTTTTAGCGTCAGGGTATTCATGGACGAGAAACGCAGCGAGTTGACCATCCCTTGGAAGAACAGCACCACCGGCAGCAGATAGACCCAGCCGAGCATCGCCACCAGCGGCAGGGTTAAACTGACCACAGCCAACAACAGCGTGGTGGCGACCAGCACATGGCGATAGCCAAAACGGTTGACGGTCTGCACCACAATACCTTTCATGCTCATGCTGCCAATGATCATCGGGATCATCATCAGCCCGGCATGGAAAGGTGAAAACCCCATGCCGATCTGCAGGAACAGCGGCGTCATAAACGGCAACATACCGCTGCCGATGCGCCCCAACAGGCTACCGGTCAGGCCGATTCTGTAGGTTTCGGTTTTAAACAGCCGCAGTGAGAACAGTGCCCGGCTGTTGCCCTTGGCGTGCCACCAGTAACCGGCCAGCGCCGCACAGCCCAGAATCACCAGCCCGAGCAGGATCGTGGGGGAGAGCCCCATGCCTTTATGCCCGTCGAGCGCCAGCGTCAGCGTTGCCATGCCTATTGCCAACAGGATAAAACCGCTGATATCAAAGCGGCGAGGGGGCATGCGGTAGTTGGGCATCAACAGCAGAGTGGCGATAGCGCCGACAATCCCTACCGGGATGTTGATCAGGAAGATCCAGTGCCAGTTGGCGTATTGCACCAGAAAACCACCCAGCACCGGCCCCATCAGCGGGCCGATCTGGCTGGGGAGGATCACAAAGGTCATGGCTGCCATATACTGTTCACGCGGGACGATCTTCATTACCGTCAGCCTGCCGACCGGCACCATCATCGCACCGCCAATGCCCTGCACTACACGAAACGCTACCAGCTCACGCAGGGTTTCCGCCTGGGCGCACAGCACCGAACCGAGCGTGAACAAAACAATGGCGCAGAGGAACACCCGCTGGGTGCCAACTTTATCCGCCAACCAACCGCTGGCGGGCAGCATCACCGCTACCGTCAGCACATAAGAGACGATTACCGACTGCATGCGCAGCGGGTTTTCCCCCAGGCTGGCGGCGATCGACGGCAGCGCGGTATTAACGATGGTGGTATCCAGCGCCTGCATAAAGAAGCCAAAGGCCACAATCCATAGCTGCCATTGCACTGGGGCTGTCTGTCTGGTAATCATTCACCTACCTTTCATATTAAAAGCTATCGTGATAGCTAATCATCACCTAGGTGCTCAAGGGGTAGCCCCCTCTCCCTGTGGGCTGTCTCTTATACACAACGTGTTCGTCTCTGTAAGTCAGGTGTAGTGGGAATTGCCGTAAAAGATCATAATCCGATGGAACAATAATGGACGGCAATTGCAGGGCCCAAGGCGGGGCCCTGCACCCACGCCTACGCTTAACATGGCCTGCCCGCTGCGCGGGTACCTTCGCT
>JBAQHZ010000371.1:0-6188 GCA_049288585.1 Chania sp. | reverse complement strand
ACATTGGTAACAGGCTACTGTCGTTTTTCAACAAAACGTGTGAGCGCCGCTGCGCGTCAGTGGCCTGCTGTTGGAAATCATTGTTACCAACAAGCGTTGCGGCAGCGGTTTCATCAACGTAGGGATTTTCGAACAGACCAAGGGCGAATTTTTGTTTCAGTATCCTGACAACGGACTCATCAAGACGCGTAGTGGTGATTTGCTGCTCATCCACAGCCGCGATTAAATCGCTGGGATCGCTGGTCCCGCCAAACTGATCGATACCGGCATCCACGGCTTTAACGACTCGCTCCTGACGAGTCAGGGTTTCAACGCCCCAAGGCATACCGAAGGGAACGATAGCGAAAGGTGAAATACCTGTGGCGACATCTGCATCACTCATACCGGTAATACATGTGCCTTCACAGTCTGACAAAACTCCCCAATCACTCAGGATCACGCCGTCAAAAGCATAACGCCCACGGAGAATGTCTGTCAGAACCTGTTTGTTAAAACCGAAAACAACGGACTCAATGAGCGCATCTTTATACCAAAGATCGACCGGTTGGCCGTAATAAGGCATAACCGAGGCAACTTTCGCGGCAAATGCCCCTTCAAAAGGCACCAGGTGATACTCAAAGTCGTCCCCTGGGTAGACCTGCTCTTTACCGTAATCGTTGTGAGGATCCAAACCTTTCAACTGTGGCCCACCGCCAGCGAAGTGTTTTACCACGGTAATGACACTGTCTTTATTCAGACCGGTATTACCGTTTTGGAAACCTTCAATATAGGCCTGCGTCATTCTCTTCGAGATCTGGTTATCTTCACCGAATGTACCGTTGATTCTTCCCCAGCGCGGTTCGGTCGCCAGATCGGCTTGAGGAGATAAAGCCATCTGGATCCCTACTGCCCGATACTCTTTCCGAGCGATATCACCGAATTTTTTCATTAGCACTACGTCATCGATCGCGGCGAATCCCAGCGTTTCAGGCCATTGGGAAAAACTGCCCGCGACAATGCTGGTTGCATTCGGATCGTTGGTAAAATGGTTCCGAGGGTCAGTACTGATGATAATGGGAATACCGAGACGAGTTCCCTCGGCGACTTGCTGTATCTGGTTATTATCATGGGAAATGTAGTTAGGATTACCAGCCATACGCGTGATAAATGTATTAACGGCATTATCGATAATATCTTTTTTAGCCGTTTCAACGTCGACACGCTCTGAAGAGAGTGGCAATGTTCCATGCATCATTAACCCGGCTTTCTCTGCGGTGGTCATCAGTGAAGCCAGATTGTTGGCACGGGTTGTGGCATCCAGACGCCAATCTTCATAAGGGTCGAGCTTATTGTTCTTGTTGAGATCTTTGAACTTCAGACCACCGATTTCCAACAGTTTTACGTCCCGATAACCTAAGTCTACCTGTTTGGAATTACCAGTATTTACCGTATCGCTATCATTACACCCACTAAGGCCCAGAGCCATAAAACTCGCCAAAGACATTGCAGTACCGATCTTTCCTATTCGCATTGGTCTATCTCCATTTTAGTGACAAAACGGCCAGAAGCAGGTCATTAGCCCACCATCAGATTTTTTTCCCTAAAAGAAACAACGAAATAGTTTGGATACTTCCCAACGAAAAATATGTAAAAACACTGACTATGCTAACGATCTATTTTTTCGGACTATAAAATAAATAGCTGCTGATATATGAGATAGAGTTCAACCTTTGAACAATTGCTTTTCAGCCTTTGGTCATTTTTCCTGGAGGGTAACGAGGTTTTTTAGCGGATCTGGGAGGTGCTTAAATCGTGACGCATATTTTATGCGTGAATAATTTCACAAAGAAAAAGATATCGCCTTTTCTTGGCGATCCTGCAGTGTTTTTCCCTTTTGATAAAAAAGGCTCCCGAAGGAGCCTTTGGTAATCAGTAATATCAATGTGTTGAACTCTGAGAGATACCCAGCCCGGTTTGCGAACGCACAAACTGGAAGCGGAAGCGCTCACGCTCTTGCTGCCCAGTGAGGGAACTGTCGGTAACCGAGAAGAACCAGGTGCCAATAAAGGCAACTGCCATTGAGAACAGCGCTGGATACTCATATGGATAGATAGGTTTGGCATGACCAAGGATCTGCACCCAGATGGTTGGGCCAAGGATCATCAGGATCACTGCGGTCAACAGGCCGAGCCAACCCCCGATCATCGCCCCACGGGTTGTCAGGCGTGACCAATACATGGAAAGAATGATAATCGGGAAGTTACAGCTGGCAGCGATGGAAAACGCCAAGCCAACCATAAAGGCGATATTCTGCTTTTCAAACAGAATACCCAGAGCGATGGCGACGATCCCCAAGACCAAGACGGTGATCTTGGAGACTTTAAGCTCATTACGTTCAGTCGCTTTACCGTCTTTAATAACGCAAGAGTACAAATCGTGAGAAACCGCAGAAGCACCAGCCAATGTCAGCCCGGCGACCACCGCCAGAATGGTGGCGAACGCGACGGCGGAGATAAAGCCGAGGAAGAAGTTGCCGCCCACGGCGTTGGCCAAGTGCACCGCAGCCATATTGTTGCCGCCCAACAGGGCTCCACTGGCATCCTTGAACGCTGGGTTAGCGCTGACTAGCAGGATCGCACCAAAGCCGATAATAAAGGTCAGGATATAGAAGTAACCGATAAAACCGGTGGCATACAACACGCTTTTACGCGCTTCTTTAGCATCGTTAACGGTGAAGAAACGCATCAGAATATGCGGCAAACCCGCGGTACCGAACATCAATGCCAGGCCTAGAGAGAGCGCCGATATCGGATCGGAAACCAATCCACCAGGGCTCATGATAGCAATCCCTTTCGGATGGACCTTCACGGCTTCGCTAAACAGGGTATTGAAGTTAAAGTTTACCGACTTCATAACCATCAGAGCCATAAAGCTGGCACCTGCCAACAGCAGGACGGCCTTGATGATCTGTACCCAGGTGGTGGCCAGCATGCCGCCAAACAGGACGTATAACACCATCAATATACCGACCAGTATCACGGCGATATGGTAGTTGAGGCCAAATAACAGCTGGATCAGTTTGCCTGCGCCGACCATCTGAGCGATCAGATACAGCGCCACCACCACCAGTGAGCCACAGGCGGAAAGGGTACGGATGGGTTTTTGTTTAAGCCGGTAAGAGGCAACGTCGGCAAAAGTATAGCGCCCGAGGTTACGCAACCGTTCGGCAATCAGGAACAGGATGATCGGCCAGCCAATCAGGAAGCCGATGGAATAAATCAGGCCGTCGTAGCCGGAGGTATACACCAACGCTGAGATACCGAGGAACGACGCGGCTGACATAAAGTCACCGGCAATCGCCAACCCGTTTTGCAGCCCAGTAATGCGGCCACCTGCCGTGTAGTAATCTCCACGGGAACGGGTGCGTTTGGAAGCCCAATAAGTGATATAGAGAGTAGCGCCCACAAACAGGACGAACATGATAATGGCCTGGATGTTCAGTGGTTGGCGTTGTACCTCGCCTCCAATCGCATCAGCATGGCTCAGGCCTGGCAATGCCAGCAGGGTGATAGCGGATATCAGGCGCTTCATTGCTGCACCTCACGCAAGATTTCGGCGTTAAGACGATCGAATTCACCGTTGGCACGGTATACATAAATCCCGGTCAAAACAAAAGAGATCACGATCAACCCCACACCGATCGGGATCCCACGGGTAATGGTCGATCCTGCGGCGATCGGTGTACCCAACCAATGCGGATTGAAGGCGATCAGCAAAATAAAGCCGACGTACAATGTGAGTGTGATCAGCGAAAGGAGCCAGGCGAAACGGCTGCGTTTTCTTACCAGTTCCTTGAAGCGCGGGTTTTCCTCAATCCTTTGATAAATGTTGTCATTCATCTGAGTTTCTCCAGTAGGTATTGATCGAGTACGTCGCGCTATACCTCTCATTTTCCAAGCACGGCCTTACGGCACCTTGAAGTCAATCGGGTATACAAGCCGTTCACCCCGTGATTGCAGATGAACGGCCGGGGCGGCGCAAATTAGGATGGAACTTTAATTGATTGTTTTTCTTCCAACAGCTTGTCTACTACAGCTGGATCTGCCAGCGTTGAGGTATCCCCCAGGTTGCTGATATCACCGGCAGCAATTTTGCGCAGAATACGCCGCATGATCTTGCCAGAGCGCGTTTTCGGTAATGAGTCGGTCCAATGGAGAACGTCCGGTGTGGCGAGCGGCCCGATCTCTTTGCGTACCCAGTTACGTACCTCGGTATACAGCTCCGGCGTGGGTTCTTCACCATGATTCAGCGTGATATAGGCATAAATCGCCTGGCCTTTGATGTGATGTGGAATACCCACCACCGCAGCCTCGGCAATTTTCGGGTGAGCAACCAGCGCCGATTCGATCTCTGCGGTACCCAGACGGTGGCCGGAGACGTTCAGCACGTCATCAACGCGGCCGGTAATCCAGTAATAGCCATCTTCGTCACGGCGGGCGCCGTCACCGCTGAAATACATGCCTTTGAAGGTTGAGAAGTAAGTCTGCTCGAAGCGATCATGGTCACCGAACAGGGTGCGAGCCTGGCCTGGCCAGGAGTCGGTGATCACCAGATTACCCTCGCTGGCCCCTTCCTGTGGTGTGCCCATGTTGTCCACCAGCGCAGGCTGAACGCCAAAGAACGGGCGCGTGGCGGAACCGGCTTTCAGTTCGGTGGCACCCGGCAGAGGAGTGATCATGAAACCGCCGGTTTCGGTCTGCCACCAGGTATCGACGATCGGGCATTTACCGTTACCAATCTTGTTGTAATACCATTCCCAGGCTTCCGGGTTGATGGGCTCACCGACCGAACCCATGATGCGCAGCGAATCACGCTTGGTGCCTTCGATGGCCTTGTCACCTTCAGCCATCAACGCACGGATTGCGGTGGGGGCGGTGTACAGAATATTGACCTGATGTTTATCAACCACCTGTGACAGGCGGTTCACACCGGGATAGTTTGGCACGCCTTCAAACATCAGCGTGATTGCGCCACAGGCCAGCGGGCCATACAGCAGATAACTGTGGCCGGTAACCCAGCCTACGTCGGCGGTACACCAGTAGATATCGCCATCGTGATAATCGAAGACATATTTGAACGTCAGTGCGGCGTAAACCAGATAGCCACCGGTCGTGTGCACTACGCCCTTTGGCTTGCCGGTAGAACCGGAGGTATAAAGGATAAACAAAGGATCTTCAGCGTTCATTTCTTCCGGCGGGCAGTCGGCGGCAACGCCCGCGATTAATTCATGCCACCACAGGTCGCGCCCTTCCTGCCAGTAACCCGGCTTGCCGGTACGCTGGAAGACCACCACATTGCTGATGCTTTTCACCCCAGGGTTTTGCAGCGCATCGTCTACGTTCTTTTTCAGCGGCACGGAACGGCCGGCGCGTAGCCCTTCATCGGCGGTGATCACCAGTTTGGCGTTACAGTCGATAACACGGCCGGCCACGGCTTCCGGTGAGAAACCGCCAAAGATCACGGTATGTATGGCACCAATGCGCGCACAGGCCAGCATCGCGACGGCGGCTTCCGGCACCATCGGCATATAAATAGCGACGACATCGCCTTTTTTCACCCCGAGCTTTTTCAGCACGTTGGCGAACTGGCAGACATCATGGTGCAACTGTTTATAGGTGACCTTTTTCGATTGGGTTGGATCATCACCTTCCCAGATAATGGCGGTTTGATCGCCGCGATCGGCCAGATGGCGATCCAGGCAATTCGCTGACAGGTTCAGCGTACCGTCTTCGAACCAGCGGATACTGATATGGCCGGGATCGAATGAGGTGTTCTTCACTTTGGTATAAGGTTTGATCCAATCCACGATCTTGCCGTGCTCCCCCCAGAATGCTTCTGGGTCTTGCACAGACTGTTGATAATATTGTTGATATTGCTCCGGGTTAATCAGGGCTCGTTCTGCAATTGCAGACGGAATGGCGTGTTTAGGCAGTTGGCTCATGGTTTTTCTCCTTAGAATTGTTAATAATATGTCAACTGATGGTTATGTATAGTTTGCTCTAATTCTTTGTTCCTTTTTTGCGCGGCGGATCACGCAACGAAGATATTGATTTGTAATAGTTACTGCTGTAATTGCGTGATGGATCTGCTTGGTTGACGGTGAAAACCCCTTAATGCAGGGGTTTTCCTTAAAAAACTTTTTAAATAAC
>JBAQHZ010000370.1:0-1697 GCA_049288585.1 Chania sp. | reverse complement strand
AGAGACAGCCCTTGGGAGAGGGGACCATTCAGTGCACATTTCAAGCACCAAAGCCGCAGCAAGCCGTGATACTCTGTCCGTCGGAGGTGATGGGGCTGTCTATTGGCAACTTGTGTAGATACCTATGCCCACAGGGAGAGGGGCATCACGGTTATCATTGTGCCGAATGATTATGCTGATTAAATCTCTTTCCTACCCAGATATCTTTCCTTCATCAGCGACAGAGCGATAGCCACATCAAGCACCGGCGAAGGCGGCAGGTAATTCGCTTTGCCGAGCTCTAACATTGCGCCGATCAGCGGATTATCATGGCCCAGCGCATAGTCAGCCAACAGCGTCCCGGCGATGGTTTGTTTAGAAACGCCCGCGCCGTTACAGCCGCCTGCGGTATAAATCCCTTTTTTCAATTCCCCCCAAACCGGTGCGCCATTTCTGGTGACGCTGATGGTGCCTGACCAGGTGCGGGTGATCGGCACATCCTTCAACTGCGGGTAGATTTTGTTGAATATCCGCTGGTGCAACAGGGTGGCTTGATAAGTCTGCGCGGCGGTTATTCTGCCGTTTAAAGCCGGTGTCACATGCTGGCGGATTAAGAAACGGTGATCTTGGGTATAGCGCAATGTCGCCCCGGCAATCGCATTGACCGGGGTTAACCCCCAACTGCTCATTGCCGGGAGTTTTTGCCGTTGTTCAGCGGTTAATGGCGCGGTGATGCTGGCGAAGGTGGCCATGGCCGCCTGCTGGCTGGTGACCGGAGCAAGCTCTCTGGAAAGGGCATTGGTCGCCAGCATGACTTTGCCAGCTTTAATCGTGCCGAAAGGGGTGAGCACTTGGGCAACCTTGCCGGGGCGGATCTCCAGAACCGGCGTATGGTTATAGACGCTCACATTACTCGGCAAATGACTCGCCAGGCCGGTAATCAGGCTGGCGGGATTCACCAGAATAGCGCTCGGGGTATAAATGCCTTTATGGTAAAAACGGCTGCCTAATTTCTGGTAGAGCGCGTCTTGCTCGAGAATGTGATACGGCTCGCTCATGACATCAAGGTTATCCGTATATTCCTTCAGCACGCGCTCATTGCGGGTATCGACCTGGCAATGATACTTGCCGACATTCTCCCATTCACAGTCAATTCCCTGTTGTTCAATCAGGCTGGCTAATTGACGGATGCCCTCTTGCAGCAAAGCACGATAAGACTGCGCCTTTTTAAGTTCTGCCGTTGAGCTGCCGATATTATGCGGTAACCCGATAATAAACCCTGAGTTTCTCGCCGAAGAACTCTCCGCTGCGCAGGCTGCATCAATGACGATGATCTTCAGGTGCGGCGCATGGGTTGCCAGCCTTCTGGCGAAGGAGATACCGGCAAACCCGGACCCGACCACCACCCAGTCCGCCTCGGTATCGCCGATCAGCACTGGATAGGCTGCGGGTAACAGATCGTCTTTTAGCCAACCATTCTGGTTCTGATTTAACGGCACTGATGCATATTTCAAACGTATTGTCCTTGTTAAATTTCATCTGGCATCAATGCCGCAAGTTCGTATTGATACCACTTCAGCCTATGATACATGGAGCGATGCTCCCACTCACCTGCCTCGGCTGTCATTGACTGGAGTCAGGTCAACTCAAATGAAAGATAAAATATACCCAAAATAATTCAAGTTGCTTGTAGGCGGCAACTGAACGAAGCCCCAGGA
>JBAQHZ010000369.1:0-7973 GCA_049288585.1 Chania sp. | reverse complement strand
CAATAGGATCGGCAGGGCGACGGTGCGCACCACCGCCATGCTTTGAATATCAAGCGAACCGGCCTGCCAGAAACGCAGTTGATCGAACACCAGCGGATTAAGCAGGGCAATGCCGGAAGACAACCCTTCCAACACCGCCGCCAGCGCTACCCCGGCCAGCGTCAGGCGAATTGGGCTGAGGCGGCTGCCGCCCAGCGCACCGACCAGTGCCACCAATAATGAGGCAAAAAAGGCACCTGCAAAGGCAAACCACAAATAGTGGCTGATATCGGTCGCGCCGAAGAAGGTGATCCCTAGTACCACGGCGAAACCGGCCCCGGAGTTAACCCCCAGAATGCCGGGATCGGCCAGCGGGTTGCGTGTAAGGGTTTGCATCAGGGCACCGGCCAGCCCAAGGGCAATACCGGCCAGCACGCCGATCAGCGTTCGCGGTAGCCGGGCTTCGGTCACGATGATGCAGTCTGCACCAGCACATTGCCTGTTCAGCGCTTCAAGCACGTTGGCAAAAGGGATGGATTTAGCCCCCAGAGAGAGGCTGAGCATCATCATTAACAGCAAAACAGCAATGGCACACAGTAGCCCAAGCAGGCGCGGCCAGAATGAGCGCGATAAGCCCAGGAATGGGGTGGATAAAGGAGGAGAGCAATTAGGTGTAAGCCGGAACATGACAGCCCATTATCAATTGAATATAAATGATACTTATTATCATTATTGATTGTATTCATCTATGGTAGCATAGCAACCTGAGCAGCACTAGCGCTGTTCCTGGTGAGTTTTAAGCTGCATAACGGAGTTCGGTGGTGGTGATAACAAGATGAATAAACCCTCTATTTTGCTCGATTTTGGCCTGCTGAAAACCAATGCGGCCTTTCGTGCGGTATTTTGCGCCCGTTTTATTTCGATTCTGGCGCTGGGCCTGATGGCGATTGCTATCCCGGTACAAATCCAGGCGTTGACCGGTTCCACCTTGTTGGTCGGGCTTTCGGTGACGCTGGCCGGTGGCGGAATGTTTGCCGGTTTACTGATGGGCGGGGTGCTGGCCGATCGCTATGAGCGCCGCCGCCTGATCCTGTTTGCCCGTTCTACCTGCGGCGTTGGTTTTGTTGGGCTGTGCCTGAATGCGGCGTTGCCTGCGCCTTCTCTGACCGCGATCTATCTGCTGGCGGTGTGGGACGGTTTCTTTGGGGCCGTTGGCGTCACCGCCTTACTGGCCGCCACGCCAGCGCTGGTGGGGCGTGAGAATATTGTGCAGGCCGGGGCCATCAGCATGCTGACCGTGCGTTTTGGCTCGATCCTCTCACCGGCCATTGGCGGTGCGGTGATCGCCAGCGCCGGTGTGGCATGGAACTACGGCCTGGCGGCGTTGGGCACGATGCTGACGCTGATCCCTTTATTGCGCTTACCGCAGTTGCAACCGCCGCCGCAGCCGCGTGAGCATCCGTTGCGTGCTTTGGTCGGCGGCTTTAGCTTTCTGTTGCAGAATAAAGTGATTGGCATGGTAGCGCTGATCGGCGCGCTGATGACCATGGCTAGCGCGGTGCGGGTACTGTATCCGGCGATCTCTGGCATGTGGAATGTGAGCATCGCGCACCTGGGCTTTATGTATGCCGCCGTGCCGCTGGGAGCTACGATCGGTGCTTTCACCAGCGGGCGAGTGGCGCAGGTTGCCCGGCCGGGATGGGTGATGTTGCTGACGGCGATTGCCGCATTCGCTGCCATCGGGCTGTTTGGCCTGATGCCGTGGTATGGCATGGCGCTGCTGTGCCTGGTGGCATTTGGCTATCTCAGTGCGCTGAACTCGCTGTTGCAGTATGGGCTGATTCAAAACCTGACGCCGGATGCGTTTCTTGGCCGCATCAACGGGCTTTGGACTGCCCAGAACGTGGTCGGTGATGCGCTCGGTGCCTTGCTGCTGGGGGCGATGGGGGCGTTTATGCTGCCAGCCATGACCTCAAGCAGCTTTGGTTTTAGTGCTGTGCTGCTGGCGGTAGTGCTGGCGTTTGCCATGCGCGGTTTGCGCCAAGTAGGCAGTGGCGGGCAGAGCCATGTGCTACAACCCGCCGCTGAAGCTACTGAGAAATAAAGAGCTGCTCAAAACGCGTCAGCAGGTTGCTGGCGCTGTAATAATCCAGGCGGAAAGTGTCGTTACCCAGCGCATAAACCCGTTGGTTTTCTACCGCAGGCAGATGTGCCAGAAAGTTGTTGTTCATCAACCGCTGTACGTCAGTTTCGTCATTGGCAAACAGCAGCAGGGTTTGGCCATTCAGGCCCTGAGCCAGATTTTCCCCGCCTAATTGAATAATGTCTTTGCGCGCCCCCTGACTGGTGCTGGCGTTGAGTTTTGGCGGCAGCGTCGCTAGGGTAAAGCCTAACTGTTGCAGCAGTTGCCCTTGGGAGGAATCGGCGGTCCACAGGTTGGCATTTTTGCCGTCGCTGCGTAATACCAGCGCCGACGTGGGCTGTGGGGGCAGCGTCATCCGCTGTTTTAGCGCCTTTTCTCGTGCCGCATACTCACCGACGACTTTCTCCGCCTGCGCTTCGTGCCCGGTAGCCTGGCCGAGAATAAGCGCCAGTTCCTGCCAGCTTTTGTCGTCGTAATTCACTACCAGTACCGGGGCGATAGCCGATAACTGATCGTATAGGCGCAGTGCAGAATCGGCGCCAGTGGCGGACATCACAATCAGGTCGGGGGCCTCACCGGCTATCGCTTCGGCATTGGGTTCGCCGATGTATAAGCGTTTTACACCGCGCTGTGCTGCGATCTCACCCCATTGATGGAAAAACCCCTGCTTATCTGACAGCCGGTTGTTTGGGCTGGTGGCTCCGCTGGCGATCACCGGGGCGTCGATGGCCAACAGGGTGCCAGTGACGGTGACGCTGGTGGAAACAATCCGCGCTGGGGGCTGCTTGAGGGTGATCACTCCGTGTGGGGTGGGGATACTGCGTGGCCATTCGGCAGTAGCTGCCGCCTGAGCTACGCTCAGCGCCAGCATGGCAAACAGCGCTAGCCCGAGCCGTAAGATAGTTATCATTTTCGGTAATCTCCTGTTGAATGCTAATAATTATCAATTCAATGAATGGGTATTGGAAGTTAATATCTAAAACTGATGCAAATAAGTGGTTGCATTTATTGACATGACAAATGCTGAAAGGTACTTTATCGCAATCAAATACAAATGATAATCATTATTATGTTGATTGTTATTAACGATGCAAAAGGAGTACCGATGGTATTAGCAGTTAAGGGTACCGAACAAGAGGATTTGCAGAGCAGGAGTTGTGCGCTACAGCCAGTCACGGTTTCCCCAACCTCAGGTTTCTTTTTTACTTCTCCTTATCGTAGCCTGAGCACGCAAGGGTGCTTTGCCAAAATTACGCAGCCTGCCGCCGATGGCGACAATCTGCAAGGCACCTTCCAGCGGGTGGTACAGCAGGCGTTTACCCAAGCCCGGCAGGCAGGAATACCAAACCCGGTGCTGTGTGGCGCTATTCCTTTCGATACCCGTCAACCGTCGGCGTTATTTATCCCCCAGCAAACCCAATGGTTTGAACGTGAAGCCTTTATGGCAGACGTGAAAGCCACGGCAGCCGCATTGCCCACCATCATCCGCCAGACCGAGTTGCCGGAACAGGCGCAGTTTATGCAGATGGTGGCCGATGCGGTGCAGGTGACCGGCGGTGAACAACTGGAGAAAGTGGTGCTTTCTCGCCTGCTGGAGATTGAAACCAGTAAACGGATAGATCCGCAGGCGCTGATGATGCGCATCATTGCCCAGAATCCGCAGGGTTTCCATTTCCATGTCCCGCTCGAAGAGGGGGCGTTGGTGGGTGCCAGCCCAGAACTGCTGCTGCGAAAATACGGTAATCAGTTCTATTCCAATCCGCTGGCAGGGTCGGCACGGCGTGAAAGCGATCCTCAGCGGGATCGTCAAGTTAGTGAGCAATTGCTTACATCTACTAAAGATCGCTATGAACACCAGATTGTCACCGCAGATATGCGTCAGGTCTTGCGTGGCCGCTGCCGGCATCTGCATATCCCTGCTGCCCCTGAACTGCTGAGCACCACGACGCTGTGGCATCTTTCAACGCCGATCGACGGCGAAGTGGCCGAGCGGGCTGAGAACGCGCTGTCGCTGGCCTGCCTGTTGCACCCGACGCCTGCACTCTGCGGCACGCCAACGCTGGCTGCGCGCGAGCTGATCGCACAGTTGGAGCCTTTTGAACGTGGGCTATTTGGCGGCATCGTTGGTTGGTGCGACGCCGAAGGCAACGGTGAGTGGGTGGTTACTATCCGCTGCGGTACGGTCAACGCTAATCAGGTGCGCCTGTTTGCTGGCGCGGGCATTGTGCCGGATTCATCTCCACAGGCTGAATGGCATGAAACCGGCACCAAACTCAGCACCATGCTGCGTGCCTTTGGCCTTCAAGGATAAACATCTTATGAGTATTGCTTTTACCCCCTGGCCCGAGGATTTCGCGCGCCGTTACCGTGAGCGTGGCTATTGGATCGATAAGCCGCTGACCGAGATCTTGGCCCGGCAGGCAGACAATGATGCCATTGCTCTGATTGACCTACAACGCAGCCTGAGTTATCGCGATCTGGAGCAGCTTTCCGATCGCCTGGCCGCTGCACTGTTACGCCGGGGATTACAAGTGGGCGATACCGCGCTGGTGCAGCTTGGCAACGTGGTGGAATTCTACGTGGTGTTCTTTGCCCTGCTGAAAATCGGTGTGGTGCCGGTAAATGCGCTGTTCAGCCATCAGCGCAGCGAACTGAACGCCTATGCCAGCCAGATCAAGCCTGCGCTGTTAATCGCCGATCGGCAACATAGCCTGTTCGCGCAGGACGATTTTCTGACGGCGTTCAGAGAACAATATCCCTCGCTGCGGGTAGTGGGGTTACGCAATCAGGCTGCTGGAGAGCATGCCTTGGCCAATTGGCTGGAGGAAGATTGCGGTTCCTTTACACCAAGCCCGACGGCCGCCGATCGGGTGGCGTTTTTCCAGCTTTCCGGTGGCAGCACCGGCACGCCGAAGCTGATCCCTCGGACCCATAACGACTACTACTACAGCATTCGCCGCAGCGTAGAGATCTGCCGTTTCGATAGCTCCACTCGTTATCTGTGTGCGCTACCGGTAGCGCACAATTACCCGATGAGTTCGCCTGGGGTTTTAGGCGTGTTCTATGCTGCCGGGCAGGTGGTGTTTGCCGCCGATCCGGCAGCAGCGCAGTGCTTCAAGCTAATCGAACAGCATCAGATTACTGTTACCGCGCTGGTGCCGCCCGCCGTCACTCTGTGGCTACAGGCGATCGAAGAGTGGGGCAGCAATCATCAATTGGCTAGCCTGCAACTCTTGCAGGTGGGCGGTGCCAAACTGGGCGAAACCCTGGCGGCACGTATTCGCACCGAGATCGGCTGCCAACTGCAACAGGTGTTTGGCATGGCCGAAGGGCTGGTGAACTACACCCTGCTTGATGATGACGACCAACACATTTTCGCCACCCAAGGCACGCCAATGTGCCCGGACGATGAACTGTGGGTGGCGGACGACCAAGGCAATCCATTACCGCTAGGGGAAACCGGTCGCCTGATGACGCGCGGCCCCTATACCTTCCGTGGTTATTACCAGAGCCCAGAGCATAACGCCGAAGCCTTTGACGATAACGGTTTTTACTGTTCGGGCGACTTGATCAGCCTAACTGCGGACGGTTACGTGCAGGTTCAGGGGCGGCAGAAAGACCAGATTAACCGCGGTGGTGAAAAGATTGCCGCCGAAGAGATTGAAAACCTGTTGCTGCGCCATGCGGAAGTGATCAATGCCGCGCTGGTTTCGATGCCGGATACGCTGATGGGAGAAAAAAGCTGCGCCTTTATTGTGGCGCACCACGCCGTGAAACCGGTGGTTCTGCGCCGTCATCTGCGCGAGCAGGGTGTAGCAGAGTTCAAATTACCCGATCGCTTTATTCAGGTGGAATCGCTGCCGTTAACTCCGGTCGGCAAGGTGGATAAAAAACATCTGCGTCAACATTTGACTCAGGCTCAGGGAGAATAAGCTATGGCTATTCCTAAACTTAACGACTATACGCTGCCAACGCAGAGTGAATTGCCAACCAACAAGGTGAACTGGGCCTTTGAACCGCAGCGCGCCGCATTGTTGATTCACGATATGCAGCTGTATTTCCTCAATTTTTGGGGAGAAGACAGCCCGCTGATCAAGCAGGTGGTAGAGAACATCGCCAAACTGCGCCGCTACTGCAAAGAGCAGGGCATACCGGTGTTCTATACCGCGCAGCCTAATCAACAGAGCCATGAAGAGCGGGCTCTGTTGAACGATATGTGGGGGCCGGGGCTGAATAAGCACCCGGAACAGCAGGCGGTGGTCAGCGCGCTGGCACCGGATGCTGACGATACCGTGCTGGTGAAATGGCGTTACAGTGCGTTTCACCGCTCACCGTTGCAGGAGATTTTGCAGGAAAGCGGGCGCGACCAACTGATTATCTGTGGTGTCTATGCGCATATCGGCTGTATGACCACCGCCATCGACGCTTTTATGCGTGACATCAAGCCGTTTATGGTGGCTGATGGTTTGGCGGATTTTTCACAAGATGAACACCTGATGGCGCTGCGTTATACCGCTGGGCGCTGTGGCCGCGTGGTGATGACCGCCGATCTGCTGCCGGGTACGATCAGTATTGATGCCCTGCGCCAGCAAATTATTCCATTGCTTGATGAAGACAGTGAAGGCATCGGCAATGATGAAAACCTGATTGATTACGGCCTGGATTCGGTACGCATCATGGAACTGGCAACTCGCTGGCGCAAGATCCGTGAAGATATCGATTTTATCGCGCTGGCAAAATCCCCCACTATCGACAGTTGGTGGGCGCTGCTTTCCGAGGGGAAATCCTGATGAATTATGGGCACGATTTTACCGGTAAGCGGGTGTGGGTGACCGGTGCCGGGGCAGGGATTGGTTATCAAACCGCATTGGCGTTTGTGCAGTGCGGTGCTGAGGTGGTTGGCTTTGACTTGCGCTTTGATGAACAGGATTATCCGTTCCGCACCGAAGTGCTGGATATTGCCGACGGTGAGGCGGTCGATCGCGTTTGCCTAAGGTTGTTGGCGGAACAACCTGGGGTGGATGTGCTGGTAAATGGAGCCGGGATCTTGCGCATGGGGCTGGCCGACGAAACCAGCAGCACCGACTGGTTGGCCTGCATGGCGGTAAATGCGGGGGGAGCATTCAATATGTTCCGCCAGACGCTGCCGGTCTTCCGCCGCCAACAGCGCGGGGCGATCGTCAGCGTGGCCTCTAATGCGGCGCATGTGCCGCGCGTTGGTATGGCTGCCTACTGCGCCTCCAAAGCGGCTTTGCGTAGCCTGTGTCAGACTGTGGGGCTGGAGATGGCCCCTCATGGCGTACGCTGTAATCTGGTTTCTCCAGGATCCACCAATACGCCAATGCAGCGCGGCATGTGGCTGGATGAAAGCGGTGAGCGCAAGACGATTAATGGCTTCCCCGAGCAGTTTAAGTTGGGGATCCCGCTGGGGAAAATTGCCCAGCCGCAGGAGATTGCCGATGCGATCCTGTTCTTGGCTTCGGAACGTGCTAGCCATATTACGATGCAGGATATTGTGATTGACGGCGGGGCGACGCTGGCTGCTTGATGGTTGGCTGATATCATATATTAGGGCTTTTAGGTTCTTCAGACGGCTGATGAAGTTCGCTATTAGGGAGAGCGTGCCGATGGGGTCGTAGCGGCGTAAGCCGCCGGAGCGCCCCTCGGTGCGCTAGGCATAGGTATCTACACATCTTTGCACGGAAGGTGGGACTCCCTCTCCCTTGGGCTGTCTCTTATACACAACGTGTTCGTCTCTGTAAGTCAGGTGTAATGGGAATTGCCGTAAAAGATCATAATCCGATGGAACAATAATGGACGGCAATTGCAGGGCCCAAGGCGGGGCCCTGCA